>JACQPK010000472.1 GCA_016207565.1 Elusimicrobiota bacterium | reverse complement strand
GCGCCGCCGTGGCGTTCGGCAAGGCCGCGCAGGGTCGCCTGCCGGAGTGGGATGAGCCAGGGGAATTCCCGGAGGTGGACGTGATGCTCACCGCGGCCCTGGCGGCTCCCTCGGCGGGTTCCACCTTCTTCGGCGTGGCCAACGGGCCCAAGCGGATCCTCCTGGGCGCGGCCGAGCGCGAGCGCCATTTGCAGCTCGTGGGCCCGACCCGGTCCGGGAAATCCCAGCTCCTTTTCGCCCTCTCGGGCCAGGACATGCGGGCCGGGTTGCCGATTCTTTTCATGGAGGCCAAGGGCGACCGCGGCGACTTCGACCAATTCCTCCGGATGGCCGAGCGGGCGGGCCGGGTCGCCGCGGTCCGCTACTTCAACCCCCAGGACAGCCGCTCGATGACCTTCAACCCGATCCGCATGGTGCCCGGGCAGGACGCCACGGCCATCGCCAACCAGATCGTGCGCGCCATCGGCCGCGAGCCCACTTCCTCCGGAGAGGGGCAGGACTATTACCGGTCGGTGGACTACGCCAAGGTCCAGAACATGGCCGAGATCTTCTGCTCCATCGGCCGGCAGTTCACGCTGCGCGACTGCTTCTTCTACTTCGGCTCGGAGGCGGCCCGGAACAAGGCGTTCGCCCTCTGCGCCAAGGACCGCAGGCTGGTGGGCATCGCCACCCAGCAGTTCAAGGAATCCCCCGACTCCACGGCCCTGTCCTCGGCGCTGCGACCCTGGACCACGGGCTCCCTGGGTGCGCTCCTCAACAGCTACTCGCCTCAGATCAAGCTGGAGGAGGTGTTCGCGAACGGGCAGCTCGCCTACTTCGCTATCCCCATCGGGCATCTCCAGGTCCTCGCCAATCCGCTGGGCCGGATGCTGATCTCGGGACTGCTCTCGGTGGCCTCCTCGCGGCAGAGGGCTCAGAAGAAGCCTCAGGCGGCCTCGGTCATCCTCGATGAGTTCGCCGAGTTCGCCACGCCGGTCTTCGCCTCTTTCATCGCCACCGTGGGCTCGGCCCGCTTCTGGACGACCCTCTCTCACCAGGACCTGGGGCAGCTCAAGAAGGTGCAGGGAATGGACGCGGACGCGTTCGCCTCGGCGGTCTTCAACAACACCTCGGGCTGCAAGGTCTGCTTCCGGACGCCGGACCCGGAGGACGCCGAGTTCTGGTCCTCCACTCTGGGGACATACGCGACGACCGACGACACGGAGCGCTTCCAGCGCGGGCTCCTGGGCACCATGGGGACGGGCGAGATGTCGCGCCGGAAGGTGGAGCAGTTCCGCATCCATCCCAACCGGCTCAAGAACCTCAAGCCCGGCACGGCGCTCATCTTCGCGCCCGGGAAGGAGGCGGCCCTGGTCCGCACCGCCCGGGTCTACGCCCTCCCGTCGACCGGTCCGGTTCCCGAGCTGGCCGCGGTGGAGACGCGCTTCGAGGAGGGGCTCGACCTCGAGGCGGCCGTCCCGGACCCCGGCGGGGCCGGGCAGTACGAGCTGGAAGGAGAGATGCCCCAATGAGAGCCCTACTTCGACTGTCCCTGCTCGCCTCGCTGGCCGCCTTGCCCGCGTCCAGCTTCGCCGGCAGCTACTTCAAGCAGGCCGACATTCCAGTCTCGGCGGGCGCGATCTATTCGCTGGACCGGGACGCGCTCGGAAACCTCTATGTTCTCGGCCTTCCGTCCGGCGCGACCCACTACCGAGTCTCCGGCTTCCAGACGCCGGGCATGACGCCGTTGTTCTCGTTCGAGACCGGCGTCTCCTCCCCGGTCGCATTCGCGGTGGAGGACTCGGGCGTCATCGACATCCTGGACGCCTCGACCACGACGCTCGTTCTCCAACGCTTTCAGAACACCGGTGCGCCCCTAGGCCCGACTTCCTACCCGCGCAATTCCAACACCATCCTTTCCGCAGCGATCGACAAGACGAACAGCCTCGTCTACATGGGCTACTCCAAGTGGGTGACCTACTACTGTCTGGCGTGCTTGGGCTGCGCCTGCCCTCCCAGCGGCATCAAGGGTGCTGTCGAGCAGTACGACTTCAACGGGACGCTGCTGCGCATCGTGACCATGCCGGGCATCAGCGGGACCGCGGGCTCCTGCTATACGCCGTCCTCCCTGGCATCCGACGCACAGGGCTCGCTCTACGTCGCCGACAACTCCTGCCAGCATCTTCTGAAGTATTCCCTGGCCGGGACGCTTCTCAACGACTTTCCCGCGGGCTCCTGGTCCAACAACTACTACTTCACCGCCCGCGGGATGTGGTCCGACCCGGCCTCCAACCTCTATATCAGCCAGCCCATATGCGGCGTCACGGGATGCCAGCCCGGCGTCGTGAAACTGGACGGGACGGCCAACGTCCTGGCCAGGGTCACGGCGGACTCGCCGCGAGGGTGCGCCTGGGACGACCGCGTCCTCTATCTCTCCTCGTCAGGCCAGGACCCCGTGCGCCGCTTCGTCGACAACGGCGGCCCCTCGGTCCCCAGCGAGATCGCGCCCATCGGACCGATCGTGCAGCACTCCTCTAGCGCCCTCCTGGCGTGGCAGTACGCGAACGACCCCGAGGGCGACCAGATCGCGTACCACGTCAGCCTGGGCACCTCGCCGACCCAGCTTTCTCCCGTGGGGAGCGTCTCGCAGCAGAGTCTGAGCACGCTCCCGCTCTCCTTCGAGACGACCTACTACTGGCAGGTGGTCGCGGAGGATTGGTACCAGGGGATACCGCTCCAACGGCAGTCGGCGCCGGTGGTGAGCTTCCGGCTCAGCCTGCGGAACTCGCCGCCCAGCGGCTTCAGTGTCCTCTCGGGAACCGGCACGGTCGTCACCCGAGACACTTCCGTCCGCCTTTCCTGGAGCCCGTCCACGGACCCCGACGGCGACCCGGTGGTCTACGACGTGTCGTGGCGCGCGGCGTCGCAGTCCTCCCCGACGGACTTCACGACCACGGCGCCTTTCCTGACGATGAGCGGCCTCGCCTTCGGGACGACCTACTTCTGGTCCGTGCGGGCGCGTGATGTCTACGGGGTCACGACCGCTGCGGCGGGACCCGCCGAGCAGCCCTACCTGGCGCTATTCCAGAACTCAGCGCCCACGATGCCGGCGTACCTGTCGTCGCCCAGCGTCTACTCCCTCCACACCGCCTCGCCCTCGGTGGTGCTGGGGTGGGCAGCGTCACAGGATGCGGACGGGGATGGAGTAACGTACCGGCTCGACATGACCGCCGCAGAGCAGGCCTGGTCGGTTGATCTGGGCACCTCGACCTCGCTCGCCGTGGCGGCAGTCTTCGCCACGACCTACTCGTGGCGGGTCGTCGCGACGGACAGCTACGGGGCGTCCTCGACCGGCGCGTGGCGGGACTTCATCGTTCACCTCGCCAACCAGCCGCCCGCGCCGATCCTCTATTCCTCGGTCGACACCCTCATCACGCGCTCGACGAGCTACGCGCTGGCCTGGCAGGACACCGGCGACCCCGACGGAGACGCCTACTCCTATCAGCTGTTTCTCTCGACGGACCCGGGGAATCTGGCGCTGGTGCAGTCGGGGTTGCGAACCTCCTATTCGTTGGGCTTCCAGTACGGAACGACCTATTACTGGCAGGTGACGGCCGCCGACTCCTTCGGCGCCCGCGCCGAGGGAGCGGTCCGCAGTTTCCTGGCGCACTTCAGGAATACGGCTCCAGGGATGCCAACCATCTTCTCGGGGAGCGGCTTGAGCTTCCAGCATACCCTGACGCCGGCCGCCACGCTTTCGTGGTCCGCCATCAGCGACCCCGACGGCGACCCCATCGCCTACCGCGTGTCGGTGGGGCATTCGCCGCAGGCGCTGGCCGTCGTGCAGGACGGGACGCAGACCTCCTATCCCCTGCCGAGCCCGCAACTCGGCACGACCTACTACTGGCAGGTGAGCGCCAAAGACGCCTACGGCGGCGCGGCGACGACGCCGGCGCAATCCCTGCTCATCCAGCTCCAGAACGCCGCCCCGACGGCACCCGCGGCTCTGACCGGCACGGGGGTGCTGGCGACTCGCGCCAGCAACAAGGTCCTATCCTGGAGCGCGGCCTACGACGCGGACGGAGATACGGTGACCTACGAGTTCGCGCTCTCGACGAGCGCCGCCGCTCTCGCGGTGGCGCAGGTCTCGACCACGACGAGCTTCGCGCTGACCTTCCAATACGGCACGACCTACTACTGGCAGGCCACCGCGCGGGACGGCCTCGGCGGCGCCGGCGGTACGGGGCTACAGACCTTCCTTCCGACGTTCCGGAACTCGGCGCCGACCGTGCCCGCGAACCTGTCCCAGGCCGGGACGGTCTCGTACCACGGCTGGTCGCCATCGCATTCCATCTTCTGGCAGGACTCGGCCGATCCGGACGGCGACGCCTTCGCCTACAGCATCTACTTCGGGACGGACAGCGAGCGCCTTTCGCCGGTCGCCTCCGCATCGCTGGGGCAGACGTTCCCGAATCTGGCCGTCAACACGGCGTACTACTACCGCATCGTCGCGACGGACTTCTACGGCGCAGTCTCCGCCTCGCCGGTCAACTGGGTCTATTACCAGTTCAGCAACGGCGCTCCGCGGGCGTTCGACCCCGTCGGCCCGTCCGGGACCTTGGTGACCCGGAACGCCAACCAGACACTCTCCTGGATGGCATCCACCGACCCGGACGCGGACCCGGTGACCTACCGCGTCTCCGTCGGCACCTCAGCGAGTTCGCTCACTCCCCTGCTGGACACGACCCAGACCTGGGCGCAGTGGCCGGGGCTGGCCTTCGGCTCGACCTACTACTGGCGCGTCGCCGCCTACGACACCTTCGGCGCGACCACCACGGCGAGTGGCGGCGTGCAGAGCTTCGGCCTGACCTTCCGGAATTCTGCGCCGCTCGTTCCCACCGTGCTGAGCGGCTCGGGCGTCAGCCGCCAGCACACCCTGAGCCCCAGCGCTACGCTTTCCTGGTCGGCGGCGTCCGACCCGGACGGCGACCCCACGGCCTACCGGCTGGCGGTGGGCAGCGCACCGCAGTCCCTCGCTTTCGTCCAGGACGGCTCGCTGACGTCCTATGCCCTCCAGTCGCCGCAGCTTGGAAGCACTTATTACTGGCAGGTCACCGCCTACGACCCCTATGGCGGCGCGGCCTCCACCCCGGTCCAGTCGCTTCTGGTGGAACTCCAGAACTCGGCGCCCGTCGCGCCGGAGCCCCTGACCGGCACGGGGCCGATCTCGACGCGGAGCACGAGCCAGCTCCTCTCGTGGAGCGCCGCGGCCGATCCCGACGGAGACCCCGTGGCCTACGAGTTCGCGCTCTCCACGAACGCCGCGGCCTTGCCGGTGGTTCAGGCGTCGAGCGCGACGAGCTTCCCGCTCTCGTTCCAGTTCGGCACGACCTACTACTGGCGGGTGACCGCGCGCGACGGCTTCGGCGGGGCGAGCGCGACCGGGTTGCAGGCCTTCATCCCGACGTTCCGCAATTCCGCGCCGACGGTTCCGGCGAACCTCTCGAAGACCGGAACGCTCCCCTACCACGGACTATCGCCGTCGCAGTCGCTGTTTTGGCAGGACGCGGCCGACCCGGACGGAGACCCGCTCACCTACAGCGTCCATTTCGGGACGGACAGCGAGCGGCCTTCGCTCATCGGTTCCGCGCCGCTGGGCTACACGGTCGCGAATCTCGCCGTGAACACGGCCTACTACTACCGGATCGTCGCGACCGACATCTACGGCGCCGCTTCCGCGTCGCCGCTCAACTGGGTCTACTACCAGTTCTACAACAACCCGCCGCGCGCCTTCGATCCCGTCGGGCCGAACGGGTCCGTGGTCACCCGGGATGCCAACCAACTTCTCTCGTGGACGGCGTCCAGCGACCCCGACGGGGATCTCGTCACCTATCGCGTCCGCGTGGGGACCTCTTCCGAGTCGCTGGCGCCGTTGACCGACACCACGCAAAGCGCCGCGCAGTGGCCGGGCCTTCCCTTCGGCGCCACCTACTACTGGCGCGTGGAGGCTTTCGACGTGTTCGGGGCGACCGTCGCCGCCAGCGGCGGCGTGCAGAACTTCGTTCTGACCTTTCGGAATTCTCCGCCGTCGGCGCCGGGCTATCCCGGCGCGGCCGCGGTGCAGGAGTTCCACACCCTGTTCCCGAGCACCGACCTCGCCTGGTCCGCGTCCGCGGACCCCGACGCCGATCCGGTTTCTTACCGGCTGGACCTCGGCCTGAGTACGGGCTCCGCCCAACTCCATAGCCTCGGCGCGTCCACGACCTTCAACCTGAAGCCGCTCCTTGAGACCACCTACTACTGGCGCGTCACGGCGACGGACCCCTACGGAGGGACCACCACCGGACCGTGGGCGAGCGTGCTCGCGCGCTTCGTCAACCGCGCCCCGGCCGTCCCCGCGGTCCTGGCCGGCGCCGGCGTCAGCCGTCAGCATACGCTCACGCCCAGCGCCACTCTATCCTGGTCGGCGGCGTCGGACCCGGACGGCGATCCCACGGCCTACCGCCTGGCGGTCGGCAGCGCGCCGCACTCGCTCTCCCTCGTCCAGGACGGGCCTCTGACTTCCTACGCGCTTCCGTCGCCGCAGCTCGGGACCACCTACTACTGGCAAGTCAGCGCCTACGACCCCTATGGCGGCGTGGCCTCTACTGCGGTCCAGTCCCTTCTTGTCGAGCTCCAGAACTCGCCGCCCGTCGTCCCGCAGCCGCTGACCGGCACGGGGCCGCTCGCGACGCGGAGCACGAACCAACTCCTCTCGTGGAGCGCGGCGACTGATCCGGACGGGGACCCCGTGACCTACGAGTTCGCGCTCTCGACCGATCCCGCGGCCCTGTCGCTGGTGCAGTCCTCCACCGCGACGAGCTACGCGCTGAGCTTCCAGTTCGGGACGACGTACTACTGGCGGGCGGTAGCGCGCGACAGCTTCGGCGCCGCAGGCACGACCAGCGTCCAGGTCTTCCAGCCGACCTTCAAGAACTCCGCGCCGACGGTTCCGGCGAACCTCTCGAAGTCGGGGACGATATCTTTCCATGGCTGGTCGCCCTCGCTGTCCGTGTTCTGGCAGGATTCCGCCGATCCGGACGGCGACGCGTTCACCTACAGCATCCAGTTCGGCACGGACAGCGAGCGCCTTCCGGCGATTGTCCCAGCCTCGCTCGGCCATACCTTCGCGAAGCTCGCGGCCGACACGGCCTACTACTACCGCGTCGTCGCGACGGACGTCCACGGGGCCGCGTCCGCATCCCCGCTCAACTGGGTCTACTTCCAGTTCAGCAACGGCGCCCCGCAGGCCTTCGACCCCATCGGCCCGTCCGGGGTCCTGGTGACCCGGACTGCCGCCCAAAGCTTGTCGTGGACCCCGTCGAGCGACCCCGACGCGGACCTCGTGACCTACCGCGTCTATGCCGGCACCGCCCCGGGCACGCTCGCGGCGCTGACCGACACGACGCAGACCGCGGCGCAGTGGCCGGGCCTTGCCTTCGGGGCCACCTACTACTGGCGCGTCGACGCCTACGACGCCTTCGGGGCGACGACCGCCGCTAGCGGCGGCGTCCAGAGCTTCGCCCTGGCGTTCCGGAACGCCGCGCCCAGCGCGCCGCTCTATACCAGCACCGCGGCGGTCCGGGACTTCCACACGCTTTCGCCCGAGCTGTCGCTAAGCTGGGGGCCGGCGGCCGATCCCGACGGCGACGCCGTCGTCTACCGGCTGGACCTCGGACTGAGCACGTCGAGCTGGCAGTCCTACCCGCTCGCCGACGCCACGGCCTTCCCTCTCAAGCCCCTCTTCGACACCACCTACTACTGGCGCGTGAGCGCCGCCGACCCCTACGGCGGCTCGACGGCCGCCCCGTGGGCGAGCCTCGTCGCGCGCTTCGTTAACCGCGCCCCGGCCGTCCCGGCCGTGCTGGGCGGCGCGGGCGTGAGCCGCCAGCACACTCTGACGCCCTCCATCGCCCTCTCTTGGTCGGCGGCGGCGGATCCCGACGGCGATTCGGTCGTGTACCGGCTGCATGTCGGCACCTCGCCCGCGGCGCTCGCGCCGGTCCAGGAGGGCACGCAGACCTCCTACGCCCTGCCCACGCCGCAATTCGGAACCACCTACTACTGGCAGGTCAGCGCCATAGACCACTTCGGCGGCGCCTCGGTGACCGCGGTGCAGAGCATCGCTCTGTTGCTCGAGAACAGCCGGCCCGACGCGTTCTCGCCTCGGACGGGCATGGGACCCCTCGCGACCCGCGAGACGACCCAGCTTCTCTCCTGGGACGCCTCTCGGGATGCCGATGGCGACCCGCTCGCCTACGGCCTCTTCCTATCGAGCGGCGCGGGCTCGCCGGCGCTGGTCCAGCTCTCCAGCGGGACCAGCTTCCTGCTCGCCTTCGCGTACGGCACGACCTACTACTGGCGCGTGGACGCCTATGACGGGTTCGGAGGGACGACCACGGCAGCCGGCGGCGCGCAGGCCTTCTACCCGACGTTCCTCAACGACCCGCCGGCTCCGCTGAACCTCACTTCCCCGTTCAAGGCTTCCCCGGTCGTCAGCACGATGCACAACCGCGTCTCGCTCTCCTGGGAAAGGGTGACCACGCCCCAGGGCGACCCGATCACTTACACGGTCTACCTCGGCGACTCCCCGGATGCGCTGCAAGTCCTGACCCGGATCAGCCAGGAGCAGGCTCCCGGCGGGCTTGTGGTCTCTGGGCTGCCGTCCCTGGCGCGGCCTCTGTCCCAAGTGGAGGCGGACGGCGATGTTCTCCGCCTGACCCTGAGCGAGCTGGACTACTACCGCCGGTACTACTTCCGCGTCTCGGCCTCCAACCCCTACGGGGCGACTAGTCAGACGCCGCTCCAGTCCTTCTCGCTGAGCGCCTCCAACGGCTTTCCCAAGGCCTACAACTACCCGAACCCGTTTAGCGCGGGGAGCGGCGGCACCCGCATCGTGTTCAACGCGCCGCCGTCGGGCTACGCCAGGGCGACCGTCTCGATCTACTCCGAGCTGCAGGACCTCCTGTTCCGCCGGGAGTACGCCGGCATCCCGCCCGGCATCAGCGAGGTCGGCTTCGACGGCCGGGACCGCTACGGCCGCTCCCTCTTCAACGGCAGCTACATCTGCCACGTGCGCTTCGAGGGGCCCGACGACAAGGAGACCTTCTACCTCATGGTGGTGAAATGATGCGCGTCCTTCTTCAGTTCCTGGCCTTGTACCTCGGCGGTGTGCCCGCCTGCGCTCAGACGGTCGGGGCCACGCACCTGCTCACCCGCGGCCCCGGCGCCGAGGCCGCCGCGCTCGGCAACACGGTTCTGCCCACCGTGGCCGATCCCTCGGCCCTCTACTGGAACCCGGCCGGCCTCGCCAACGCGGGCGGGATGGTGATGGGCGAGCACCTCTTCCTATACGACGGCGCGCGCTACGACTTCATCGGGCTCTCGATCCCGTCGCGGTTCGGCTCCTTCGGCTTCGGCGCGCTCCAGCTCGACCGGGGCAACATCATCGCGCGCAATGCCATCGACGACCCGGGGACGAAGGTCTCCAACACCCAGAGCGACTACCTGCTGGGCTTCGCGCGCCGGATCGGCGAGCATGTCTCCGCCGGCGGCACGGCCAACCTCCTGCACTTCAACCTGGCCGGTTACCGGGACATCGGCATCGGACTGGACCTGGGCGGACAGGCGTCGTATCCGGCCGACGACTTGGGCGCCCTCAAGCAGCCGCTGTGGTCGGTGGGGGCCGTGCTGAAGAACCTCCTTCCTCCCGGCATCAAGCTCAAGGACGAGGAGGAGACGCTGCCCCGGGAGTACCGGGCCGGGCTGAGCCTCGACTTCAAGACCGCCTCGCGGGCCTCCATGAACTCGGGCGTGATCCGCAGCGACCGCGCCGGCATCTCGCTTTCGGTGCGCAAGGTCTCGGGCGAGCCCGCGGTCTACCCCGGCCTCGGGGTGAGCTACACCTGGGAGAACCTCCTGGTATTGCGCGCCGGCTACGATGGGGGTCTGTCCGGCGGCTTCGGCCTGCGCACCGGCGACGGGAAGTTCGTCCTCGACTACGCGCTGGAGAACAAGCCGCTCTCCAAGAACCACCGATTCACCGTCTCCTACCGCTTCAAGGCGCCGAACGCGCGCCCCGCCCGCGTCCACGAGGAGATCGACGACGACTACGCCAAGGCCGTCGCGCGGGCGAGGGCGCTCTCCGAGGAGCATTTCCTGCGGGGACGGGCCTACTTCAAGGACCTCAAGTATTGGGAGTCGCTGGAGCCCCTGCGCCTGGCCTCGGCGCTCGATTCCGAGAGCCGGGAGAAGCGGGACCTCTATCAGCGGGCCGTCGAGGTCGCGCGGCGCGAAAAGCTGCGCCGGCTGTCCCAGGACATGGACGCCGGGATGGCGCCCGGAGAGGAGGCCCTAGGCTTCCTCGCTCTGGCGCGGATGCTGACCCTCAAGCCCACCAACCGCTTGGAGCTGCTGGAGCGCCTGCGTAGGCTCTCGCCCCGGATGGCGGAGGCCGGTCTCGACGCCGCGTCCGCGGCGCTCCTGGAGGAGCTGGGCCCGGCGGCGCTTCGCTTCAGCTCCCTGGGGCTCTCCTCGGAGGCGTTGCGCCTGATCGAGAGTCTTGAGGCGTGCGTCTCCAGCCGGACCGTTCCCGGACTCGCCGAGCTGCGCCGCCAGGTGGAAGAGGAGGCACAGGCTCTTCGGTCGCGGCTGGACGCCAAGGCTCAGGACGCCGCGGCGGCCGGCCAGGCGTACCGGGCGCTGATAGCCCTCCAGCGCGCCTTCCCTGAGGACCCGCGGCTCGCCAAGCGCGTCGAGGCGGCCCGCGCGGGCGCCGCCTCTCGGGTGGCGCTCGACCTCAAGGAGCGCCTGTACCTGCGCCGGCTCTACTTCCTCGCCGCGATCCAGTACGCCAACCGCAACCCGGAAGGAGCGCGGGACCTGCTGGAGGAAATCCTGCGGCGCGACCCGACGGACCGGGACGCGACCGCACTCGAGGACGCGATGGTCCGCGCGGGCGCGGAAGAGGACCAACTGCAGTAAGGAGGAGCACACATGAAAAAGAAGCTGGGCAGGACGCTGGCGGGAGTCGGCTTGGCGGCCATGACCGCCCCGGCCTGGGCGGCGTACGGGAACGAAGGGGCGCTCGGAAGCTTCCTCGACCAGTCCGCCAACTGGCTGGTGACGGTGCTGGGCCCGGGCATCTTCGTGATCGGGGTCATCATGGTGGGCATCAGCCTCGCCATGGGCGACCAGGACGCCATGCGCAAGGGCGGGTACGTGGTCGGCGGCGGGGCGCTCATCTTCCTGTCGCAGGCTGTGGTGGCGCTGCTCAAGCGCATGGCGGGCGGCTTC
>JACQPK010000052.1 GCA_016207565.1 Elusimicrobiota bacterium | reverse complement strand
CTTCAGCTTCTCGTCGTCGTGCACGGTGAGCATGAGGACGGGCAGCCGGGCGGTGGCCGCGTCCTGCTTGAGGAGCTGGAGCATCTGCAGGCCCGAGATGCCGGGCATGTCGATGTCGAGGATGAGGAGGTCGATCTTCTCTCGCTTGAGGATCGCGAAGCCCTTGTTCGCGTCCTGGGCGTGCAACGCGGAGTAGCCCGCCTGCTTGAGCGACGGGACGACGACCTGCGCGATCGCGCTCGAGTCGTCCACCAGCAGGATCCTCGCCCCGGTCATGCAGCGGGCAGCTCCACGAGGAAGGTCGTGCCCTTGCCGGGCGCGGACTCGACGCTCACCGTCCCGCCCATGCCCGCCACGGTCTCTTTGACGACGAAGAGCCCGAGGCCCGCGCTCGGCAGCGCGCCGGGAGCGGCCGCCGCGACGCCGAACGCCGTAAAGAGCTTCGCCTTTTGCTCGTCGCCGATGCCGGAGCCGGTGTCCGCCACCGAGACCTTGACGCGCGGCCCCGCCCGCTCGGCCGCGATCGAGACCGAGCCCCCCTCCGGAGTGTACTTGAGCGCGTTCGACACGAGGTTCGCCAGGGCTTGGTCGAAGCGCTCGGGGTCCGCCAGCGCGGCCGCGCCCTCCGCGATCGTGTGGGAGAGCCTCACGCCCTTCTGCTCGGCGAACAGCCCGAACAGCGCCACGGCGCGCCGCGCCGCCGCCGCGAGCTCGACCGGCTCGCGGCGATACGTCATGCGCCCCGCCCTGAGCTTCGCCGCGTCCAGCACGTTCGCCGCGAACACGCGGAGCCGGCGCGCGCTGTCTTGGATCGTCGCGAGCTTGGCCTTCTGGTCGGGCGTGAGCCGGGACCGGTCGGGGTCCTGGTTCAAGAGATAATCGGCGAGCATCTCGACCGCGGCGAGCGGGCTGCGCACGTCGTGCGAGACGTGCGAGATCCGGTCGTCGCGGAGGGTCTCCAAGGCGCGCAGCGTCTGCGTCATCGCCTCGAACTGCCGCGCGAGCTCGCCGAGCTCGTTGGCCGGAGGCTCCTCCACGCGGGCCGAGAAGTCGCCGTGGCCCACGCGGCGCGCGGCGTCCGCGAGCTCGATGACCGGCTGCGTGAGGTAGGCGCCGAGCCCCCAGGCGATGAGGCCGCCGGCCAAGAGCCCGAGCGCGGCGATCTGCACGAACGCGCCGCGCGACTCGCGCCGCAGCTCCGCAAGCGCCTCCTTCGCGAACTCCGGCCGGCCCGTGAACGCGGCGGGCAGCGCCGCCCACCGCGCCTCGGTGCCGCGCAGCGCGCGTTCCGAGGCGCGTTCCGAAAAGAGCAGCCCGAGCGCCAGGCTGAACGCCGTCATGCCCAGGAGCGCCGCGGTGACCTGAGCGCGGATCGTCACGCGGGGCGGGCCTCGCGGCGGCGGCGCAAGGCCCGGTAGTTCTCGTGGAGCCACTTGCGGTGCTCGCGGTACCCGGGCGAGAACGCCGCGACGATCGCCCAGAAGCGCTTCGAGTGGTTCATCTCGCGCCGGTGGGCCAGCTCGTGGATCACGACGTAGTCCAGCACCGCCTCGGGCGCGAACACGAGCCGCCAGTTGAAGCTGAGATCGCCCTGCGGCGAGCAGCTGCCCCACAGCGTCCGCTGATCGCGGACCGACACGCGTCCGTACCCGACGCCCAGGCGCGGGCTCCAGTAGGCGAGCCGCTCCTCGAGCTTGCGGCGCGCGCCTTCGCGGTCGGCGGGCGGGGGCGGGGCGGGGTAGAGCTCCGGGAACTCCCTTCGGAGATCGGTCAGGAAATCGCGGACTTCCCCCGTGATCGACGAAATGGATGGTTCCATTCGCGCGGCGAACATACTACCATAGGCCCATGACTCGAAGCAGCGCCCTGGTCCTCGCGTTGGCGTGCGGCGTCGTCGGCTACGCCGTGGGCGTGCGCCGCGGCGCGCCGCCGGCAGAGGCGGCGGAGAGCTTCCGCGGGATCGAGCTCTCGAACGCCGACGGAACGGCCGCCGTGAACCTCGGCGCCTGCCCGACGAAGCGCTGCTTCGTGTCCTACGTCGCGCCGTGGTGCGGCTACTGCCGCGCCGCCACTCCGCTCATCAAGGAGCTCCGGGTCGCGCTCCGCAAGCAGGGCATGGAGTCGTGGGTCATCATCGGGATGGACCAGGAGCCGGCCCTCAAGGAGTACGCGCGCGACTTCGGCGCGGGCACGCTCCTCGACACGCGCGAGCTCATCAAGCCGCGCGGCGTCCCCCACTTCTTCGTGATCGACGATGCCGGCACCGTCTTGCGCAAGATCGCGGGACTGCCGCCCAACCCCCAGGACCTCGTCGCCTTCGCCGCGAAAGACTAGTCGTTGCCGGGCCGGCTGAACCAGTCGACGTCGGGCGCGATCCGGAAGATCACGACGGCGGACGTGGTCAGGATCGTGAGACCGCCGACCCCGAGGCGGGTCGGGCCGGCGGCGGCCCGCACCAGCCGGGCCTCCATCCCCCAGCTCCACGGCGAGTCCTTGATGCGGTGGAACCCGGCGCCGAGGTGGAAGGCCGCGCCGGTCGCTCGGTCGGTGGCGCCCCCGGCAAGATCGGCCGAGACCTCGCACCAGCCGAGGCCGCCGAGCACGTACGGCACGACCTCTTTGTTGCGCTGGGCGACGTTAGCCCGTCCGGTGAAGAGCATCGTCGTCGCGCCGACGCGGACGTCGTTTTTGTGGGAGAAGAGGAACCGGTCGATGGACAGGCCCCAGGAGCGCTCGCGGGTGCCCTTGAGCGCGTAGCCCGAGATCGTGTACGCCAGGCCGGTCTTCGACTTGGCGGCGCCGGTGGCGACCGCGGCGCCGGGCCCCAGCCCGAGGAGCCACGTGCCGTCCTTGAGCTCGGCCGCGCCGGCGTGGCCGGCGGCCAGCGCGAGGACGAGCAGGGTCCTTACGATAATCGCGAGCCGGCGGGCACGAACCCGACCGCCTGCGTCACCGGCTGCACGTAGGCGAACCCCTCGGCGGGCAGGTGCAGATTCGCCGCCTTCACGATCGCCGCCAGGACCTTTTGCGTCTGCTGCTTCTCCGTGACGACCCATAGAACCTGCTTCTCCGCCTCCACCAACGAGCCGACGATGTCGAGCTTCTCTTTGACGCCGGTGCCTCTCGCCCAGAAATACGTGATGCCCGGCGCCCCGGCGTCGAGCGCCGCGCGCAGGGCCTGATCGGCCAGGCTGCGCCGCACGACCGCGGTGATGAGGTCCATCTCGGGCCTCGATGTCGTCTTCTTGATCGCCATGGCAGTCCTCCGACCGTCCGCGAATTGCGCCGGATTATACAGCAAATCGAGTAGAATCCGGGAGCCTGAAATAATCCGGCCCCCATGAACGTACTTGAGCTAGACGGGCAAAGCGTACCGGTCGAGGCCGCGCCGATAGTAGGCGGCGCGGCACGCGAGCAAGGAAAAGTCTCGCAGGGTATGCCGAGATGAGGACCTAAGGGCGTGGAAGACGTCAAGGGCTTCATCGAGAAGTATACCCCCCAAGCCTACGTGATGGCGTTCCGCCTCACGGGAGACCGCTCACAGGCGTGGGACCTCGTCCAGAACGCGATGCTTCGGGTGCTCAAGAACCATGAACGCTACGATCCTTCTTACGAGCCCGAGCAGTGGCTCCACCAGATTCTTCGAAACCTTTTTATCGACCGACTACGTATCGAGGCCCGCCGTCGAGAATCACCTTTGGAGGCGGATCCCGACAGCGGCCATCTCGGCCCCGTCGATACCCTGGTGGACCCTGCGCCTCGGCCAGACGAGGTCGTGGCTCGTGACAGCGATCGGGATGCCGTGCAGGCGGCTTTGAAAGAGTTGCCCGTGGAATGGAGGATGGCCGTGGCGCTCGTGGACCTGGAAGGCTACTCGTACGAGGAAGCGGCGAGCGTCCTGGAGATCCCTCCGTCGACGTTGGGCGTATACGTGTTCCGGGGCCGCAAGCGCCTGAAGCAGGAGTTGGCGCACCTCATGGCCGGCGACCCCGATAGCCCCGTCGAGCGCCGGCACGGCGGGGCTCCGCCCCGCCAGGCCGGCGACCCCGATAGCCCCGTCGAGCGCCGGCACGGCGGGGCTCCGCCCCGCCAGGGGGAGCGATGAGCGTTTTCGAGCGGCTGGCCTGTTGGAGCTGCCGCAACG
>JACQPK010000468.1 GCA_016207565.1 Elusimicrobiota bacterium | reverse complement strand
GCCGGTCAGCGCCTTCACCAAGAGCGGCAGCGTCGCGATGTAGACGCTGATCGCGAACAAGAACACCGCCTGGCCGGTGAGGTAGGCCTTCTCGCTCGCGTTGAAGTCGGCGAGGGAGGCCGCCGCGCCGCCCGTGCCCCGGGCGAAGAGCTCCTGGGCGGTGCGGATCGGGTGCCGGACCGCCCGGGCCACGGCCTTGGCGGAGACGATCGGGTGGCGGAGGGGGTAGGCCAGCGTCTTCACGGCGCCGACCAGCGGCGAGACAAAGACGTCGTAGAAGTCGCGGGCGATGCCGTGCGTCTCGGTCTTGGGCGGTGCGGGCGGAGGCGTGTGCTCGAGGCTCGGCGAGTTGTCCGGCGTCTCGGCGGCCTTGAGTCCGTTCGGCGCGGTCTCGCCTTGCTTTCCGGGGACCTCCGAGTCCTCCGCCGCCGCTTTGCGCCCGTTGTCGAAGACCTGGTGCAGCCGCTCCGTGAGCTTCGGGCCGCCGATCCCTCCGGCGACGGCCTTGCCGACGGCGTCGACCGCGTGCGCCGCGCGCGAGAAGACGCTCGGGCCTTTCGCGGGGGCCGCCGCGGCTCTCGCGAGTTCTCCCGCGGTGGCCACGGGCCGTCGCGGCGCGGCGTATTTCCGTCCCCGCGCGGCGGGGGAGAGGGGTCGGCTGGGGGAGGCTTTCGCCGACGGACCGGCGACGGCTCCCTCGGTCCGGCCCTCTCCTCGCGTCGCGGGGCGAGGGAGAACGGCGGGGGCAACGAGGGCCGCTCGAGTGAGGACCGGCGCCGAGAGCGTGGCCGCCGTCAGCGGCGCGCCCTGGGAAGGGACGGCGCTCTGCCCGGCCGCGCCCGCGGCGGAACCGAGCCCGGATACGGCGGTCCCGCCCGCCGCCTGGGGGCCGACCGTCTGCGCCAGCGCCTGATAAGGCGTGAGGCCCGGAGAGAGCAGGACGGTAAGCGCCGCCAACGACGACGCGACGATCCTCCGGCAGGCCGGGTGCATACGACAAGTGTGGTGAATAGAGGGCGCCCCTCGAAAGGGCCGTAGAGTACTCCCGGTTCTGGGTCCTCTGGTCCTATGGCATCCGGGAATCGCCCATGTTACAATGGGCGTGTCGCCCCGCGCGCCGAACCGTGACCCCGCCGAGATTCCGACACCGCGATATTCGTTTGTCCGTGCCCGTGAGGGCCCGACCCGAGCGCGTCTGGCGCTGCGTGACGTCGGCGCGCGAGCTGTGCTCCTGGTGGACCGAGCGCGCCGAGACCGACGCCCGCAACGGCGGGAGGCTCCGCCTGGTCTGGCCCGCGACCGCCGACGAGCCGCAGCGCGAGGCCCGCGGCGCCTTCGTCGACCTCGACCCCGGGCGCAAGGCGGCGGTCCTGTGGGCGGCGCCCGCGCGCGGCGTGCCGCCGCTGGTCACCTTCTTCATCGAGCCCCGACGCGGCGGCTCGACCGTCACGGTGCTCCATGCCGGATTTTCGACCGCCGAGAACTTCGACTCGCGCTTCGAGACCTGGCGCGGGCTCTGGGAGGACTGCCTTGCGAAGCTCACGCTCTATCTGGAGGCCGGCCGCACCATGAAGAGCGAGGCCGTCCGGCTGGCCGACCTCGACAAGCTGCGCCGGCTGCGCCCCGGCATGGCGATCGCGCGATGAATCCGGCCGTATCATGGGTCTTGGCCGCCGCCGTCCTCGGCGCGGTCCTCGGCGCCCTCGGCGTCTTCGCCGTCGCCCTTTCCTTTAAGAAGAAGTCCGAGGCCGAGAGGATCCAGGAGCGCGAGGACCTGAAGGGCCAGTTCGCCCTGGTCTCCCAGGAGACGCTGGCCAAGGCGACGACGCAGTTGCTCGAGCTCGCGACCGAGCGCCTCAACGCCGACCGTTCGAAGGCCGCCTCCGAGCTCGACGAGCGGCGGCAGGCGGTCGAGACGGCGGTCGGGCAGCTCTCCGAGCGGCTGAAGTCGGCCGAGGAGCTCGTCCGGCAGCTCGAGAAGGACCGCGAGCAGAAGTTCGGCTCCCTCGAGGAGCAGCTCAAGCTCGCGTTGAGCTCGACCGAGCGGCTGCAGACCGCGACCGAGGGTCTGCGCTCCATGCTGTCGAACTCCCGCGCGCGCGGGCAGTGGGGCGAGCGGATGGCCGACGATATCCTGCGGGCGGCGGGCCTGCAGGAGAACATCCAGTACGAGCGCAACCGCGTTCAAGACAGCGCCGCCCACCGGCCCGACTTCACCTTCCTCCTGCCCGACGGCCGCAAGCTCCACATGGACGTGAAGTTCCCGCTCGACAACTACGTCCGGATGTGGGACGCGCCGGCCGGCCCCGAGCGCGAGCGCATGAAGACCGAGTTCGTCCGCGACGCCCGCGCCCGCGTCAAGGAGCTGAGCACGCGCGACTACGTCAACCCGGAGGAGGGCACGCTCGACTACGTGCTCGGCTTTATCCCGAACGAGCAGGTCTACGGCTTCCTCAACGAGAGCGCGCCCGGGCTGCTCGATGACGCGCTGAGCCGCAAGGTCGTCCTCTGCTCGCCGTCGACGCTCTACGCGGTCCTCGCGGTCGTCCGGCAGGCGCACGACAACTTCCGCTTTTCGCGCGCGACGCGCGAGGTCATCGGCCTCGTCGCCTCCTTCAAGCAGTCCTTCGAGAGGTTCCAGGAGCGGTTCGTGAAGCTGGGCGACCAGCTCGGCAAGACGCAGCAGGCCTACGACGAGATCTCGGGCCCGAGCTTCAAGCGCCTCGAGCAGGCGGTCGCCAAGATCGACCGTTTCGGCGAGGAGCAGGACGCGCTGCCGGCCGCCGCTCTCCCGGTCCAGCCCCCCGCCCTACCCCCCGCCGAAAGTTAAGTGGGGACAGTCCCCACTTAACTAACTTGAAAAAGAGAGCCCCCCGTGCCGGACGCGCCGGAACGGGGGGCTTGGTGAGGGTCGCTAAGCTTACAGCTTGACGACGTTGGCGGCCTTCGGACCCTTCTCCGACTGGAGAATGTCGAACTCCACCGACTGGTTCTCAGAGAGGCTTCGGAAGCCTTCCCCCTGGATGGCCGTATGGTGAACGAACACGTCCGGAGAGCCGTCCTCGGGCGTGATGAAACCATAGCCTTTCTGATCGTTGAACCACTTCACTTTGCCACGTACTGCCATGTTTTACTACCTCTTTTCTTTACGTCGTGCCCGGCCCCTGTTGGGGGAAGGGGTCCCTTGCGGGGACAAGCCATTGTATCAAATGCCCTCACGAACTCAAGTTAGAAGATTTTGTAGAATTTTTGGCGATGAGTACGGTGGCCCTACCTCCGAAAACCGCCTGGTGGAAGGCCTGCTTCGAGGACGCCACCCGCCGCCAGCAGCCCCAGCACGTCCGGTCCCGTGTAGACGGGATGACGTCGCTGCTCGCCCTGGAGCCCCGCTCCCGGATCTTGGACCTCTGCTGCGGCCTCGGCCAGGAGGCCCTGGAGTTCGCCCGCCGAGGCCACCGCGTCATGGGTCTGGACTCGACCGAGGAGGCCCTCCGGGAGGGCCGGACGGCGGCCAAGGGGACCTCCCTGTTCTCCCATTTCGTCAAAGGGGATATGCGGAATATCCCCTACAGCGGGGAGTTCGACGCGATCGTCGTCCGCCACCCGGCCTTCGGCCACTTCGCCCGAGAGCGAGACGATCTCCGCTCGCTGCAGAACATCCGCAAGGCTCTCAAGCCGGGCGGCCGCCTGCTCATGAAGCTCGTGAACCGCGACTGGGTCATCCGGCATCTGTCCCCTAACGGCCACGAGCACGGCCTCACCTTCGATTTCGCGACCGGACGGCTCGAAGGCTACCGGACGCGCGCCGACTCGCGGGCGCCGACCAGCTTCCGGCTGTACGCGCTCACCGAGCTCCTGCGGCTGTTGGAGGAAGCGGAGCTCGCGCCCAAGAGGGTCTCCGGGCGCTTCGACGGGACCCCCTACGACCTCCATTCGTTCCACATGATCGTCCTCGCCGAGCGCGGCAAAGACGCGCCGAAGCCGCCGCGCGACGAAGACGACGGGCTGCCCCGCGCGCTCAAGATCAAAGGACGCGGCCGGTGAGGGCGGCGTTCGTCGCGCTCTGGCTCGCGGCCCCCGCCGCGGCCGCGGGGCCGATCGAGACGTTCACGCTCCCCAACGGCATGCGTGTCGTGCTGGCGGCCGACCGTTCGGTGCCGGTCGTGACGCTGGCCATGATCTTCGACGTCGGGGGCCGCCAGGAGCAGCCCGGGAGATCCGGCTTCGCGCATCTCTTCGAGCACCTCATGTTCGAGGGCTCCCGGAACGCGCCGCGCGGGAGCTTCGACCGGGTCCTCGAGACCTACGGCGGCGACAACAACGCCTCCACCCATGAGGACTTCACGTTTTACTACGAGGTGCTGCCGTCGAACGCGCTCCCGATCGCGCTGTGGCTCGACGCCGACCGCTTGAGCGCCCTCTCGATCACCGAAGGCAGCCTCAAGACGCAGGTCTCGGTCGTGTCCGAAGAGAAGCGCCAGAGCGTCGACAACCAGCCCTACGCCCCTCTCCTTTATATCGAGATTTCGTCGCGGTCCTTCGTGAACTGGACGAACGGCCACTCGACGATCGGCTCGTTCGAGGACCTGTCGGCCGCGACGCTCCAGGACGTCAAGGACTTCTTCAGCGCTTACTACTCGCCGGCGAACGCCTGGCTCGCGGTCGTGGGCGACATCGATCCGGCCGAGGCGAGAGTCGAGGTGGAGCGCTACTTCGCGTGGATCCCGAACCTGGGGACGCCCAAGCCGGTCGATACCGCCGAGCCGGACCAGACCGCCGCGCGCCGCTTCACCATCGCCGACGAGCACGCGAACCTGCCCGCCGTCGCGATCTCCTGGACGGGGATGCCGCGCCGCCGCGCGGAGCCCGACTTCTACGCCTTGGGCCTCCTGGGCCGGGCGCTCCTCTACGGGAAGAGCTCGCGGCTGTACCAGGCGCTCGTGAAGGAGGCGCAGACGGCGATCTCGGTCGACGGCGGCCTCGGGTTCCCGGTGTCGGACATGGAGGAGTACAAGCACCCCGGCCTGTTCAGCGCTTTCGTCGTGCACAAGGCGAGCGTGACGGCGGAAGCGGTCCGGACCGCGATCTTCGACGAGATCGGCCGCGTCGCTCGCGACGGCATACCGGCGGCCGAGCTCGAGCGCGTGAAGACGAAGCTCCGGAGCGACCGCATCGTCGCGCAGCAGACGACGCTCGGGCGCGCGAACGTGCTGCTCCAGGCCGCCTTGCTCGATGGGAGCCCCCAGGCGGCGGAGGGAGAGCTCGGGCGCTACCTCGCGGTCACGCCCGCGCAGGTCCAGAAGGCCGCGGCCCGCTATTTCGCCGAAGAGCGCTCGAACACCTTCGAGGTGAAGGTCAAGACGGCGGAGGCCGCGCAGTGACGGCCCTGCTGCTCGCGGTGTTCTGCGCCTCCGGCGCCCTGGGCCAGGCGCCGAAACGGCCGGACATGTCGCGGGAGCCCGCGGTGGGCCCGGTCCGCGCGTACCAGGCGCCCGCCGGCACGCGCTTCGAGCTCCCCAACGGGATCGGGGTCCTCATCGTGCGGGATCGCAGGTTCCCGCTCGTCACCGCGCGGGTCGCCGTGCGAGGCGGCGGCGTCGCCGTCGGGCCCGAGGACGCGGGCCTGGCCGAGGCGCTCGCCGAGATGCTGACGGAGGGCGCGGCGGGGCGCTCCGCGCGTCAGATCGCCGAGGAGGCGGACGCCATCGGCGGCGAGATCGGGGCGAGGGCCGAGCACGATTTTCTCGTCGTCGAGGGCTTCGCCCTCTCGGACAAGGTCGAGCGCCTGCTGACGCTCTTGGCGGACGTCGCCCTCCGGCCGGACTTCCCGCCGTCGGAGGTCGAGCTCCGCCGCAAGAACATGCTGGACGAGCTCAACGTGAACCGGAGCCAGCCCAGCTTCCTCGGCCGTCTCGCGTTCTACAAGAAGGTCTACGCGCGCCACCCCTACGCGATCACCGCGCCGACCGAGGCGTCGATCGCCCGGCTGGACCGCGACCGGCTGAAGGCGCTCCACGCCCGGCTTTTCAATCCCAAGTCCGCGTTCATCGTGCTCGTGGGCGACGTCGACCCGACCTTCGGCCGGCGCTGGCTCGCCGAGCGCTTCGCGGGCTGGTCCTCGGAGGCTTCCGCCGTGGCCGCGGCGCCCGCCGTGGAGCTCTCCACGGGGCCGCGCCGCGTGTACCTGCTCGACCGGCCCGGCTCGGCGCAGACCGCGATCTACGTCGGCAACCGCGCGCTCACCGAGCGCGACCCCGACTACTTCCCGGCGCTCTTGGCCAATCAGGTGCTCGGGGGGTCCTTCGCGGCCCGGCTGATGCAGGACCTGCGTGAGAAGAAGGGCTACACCTACGGCGTGCGCTCGCGGCTGACGGCCGGCGTCGAGGCCGGCGCCTTCCTCGTCGGCCTGCAGGTGCGCACCGAGGTCACGGCCGCGGCGCTCTCGGACCTGCTCGGCCACCTCGATCGCATCCGCGCCGAGGCGCCGGCGGCGGCCGAGCTCGCGCAGGCCAAGAGCTATCTCGCCGGCAGCTTCACGCGCCGCCTCGAGACCCAAGCGGGCGTCGCCGACGCCTTGCTCCACGGCGTCCTGCACCGCTTGCCGGCGGAGCACCTCGACCGCTACGTCGGGCGCGTCCAGGCCGTCACCCCCGAGCAGGCGTTGGCGGCGGCCGAGAAGGTCGTCCGCGGGGCCTCCGCCGTCGTGATCGCGGTCGGCGACGGCGCCAAGATCAAAGCCGAGCTCGCGAAGTTCTCGACCGAGCCCGTCCAGGTCCTCACCATCGACGGAGATTGATGAAAGCCCGACGGTTCCCCGACGGCACGCTGCTGCTGAAGGCCGAGGAGCACGACGACGTCGTCGCGACCATGACCGCCGTCGTCAACGAGCGCAAGATCTTCGCGGGCGGCTTCACCGGCGTCGGTGCCTGCGCCGAGGCCGAGATCGCGTTCTGGGATCCGAAGACGCGGGAGTACCTCAAGCGCGTCATCGGCGGCCCGCTCGAGGTCCTCGCGCTGACGGGCAACGTCGCCCGCACGGACGACGGGAAGGCGTTCCTCCACGCGCACATCGTGCTGGGAGACCGCGAGATGAACTGCAAGGGCGGCCATCTCTTCCGGCTCGTCGCCGAGCCCACCTGCGAGATCGTGCTGCGCCCGCTGGAGGGCGCCGTCGACCGGAAGCTGGAGGCCTGCGGGCTCCGGCTCTGGCAGCTCTAGCCGTCCGGCCCACGCGAGGGTCAGTAGCCCGGCGGGCGGAGGTAGGCGGCCGCATCGGGGTGCCGCGTCAGCGCGGCCTCCACCAGGGCCTTGAAGGCGGGCTCGCGACCGTGGCGGGCGAGCAGAGGCCCGAAGGCGGGGGACACGCGAAGAGCGGCCACGAAAGCCTCCGCGTCCTTGTCGTTTTCGAGCCGTCGCCACAGGGAGTCCAGCGTCGGCTCGCGGCGGAAGTCGCGCGCGAAGGCGCGGGCCGCCGGGTTCTCCGCCAGCGGGCGGAGGATGCTCATGAGCCGGGGATAGTCGAGCGCCGCGTGCGGGCGCCGGTCGACGGCCCTGTCTCCCTCGCGCCCGGCCTGGAGCCGGGGCAGCGGCGGCGCCTGGGGCGTCCAAGGGATCTCCAACCATAGGTAGACCCCCAAGGCGAGAAGGCCGAGCGCCGCGTAGCCCCAAAGCGAGCGGTCCCAATCCACGGCGCGATTATACCGCGTTTGACGGGGTCTCGCGGTTTTCCCACAATGACGGCGTGGAGCCGCAACGCAAGATACTCTTGATCGAGGACGATCCGCGCGAGCGCCAAGTCTTGGGCAAGGTTCTGACCGGCGAAGGCTTCCGCCTGCACCTCGCCGAGACGGTCGAGATGGGCAAGCACCTGTTCTCCCAGGAGCGACCGGATATCATCATCGTCGACGTCGGCCTCCCCGACGGCACCGGTCTCGACCTCTGCCGCCACGTGCGCGCCCACCCCGAGCTCGGCGCCACGCCGATCATCATGCTGACGGGGAAGGGCGCCCACGAGGACAAGGTGTCGGGCTTCGAGGCGGGCGCGGACCAGTACCTCGTCAAGCCGGTCCTCCCCAGCGAGGTGCATCTGTGGGTACAGGCGCTCTTGCGGCGGCTCGCCTACGGGCAAGGGACCGGCGGCGTGCTGAAGGCGGGCGAGCTCGAGATCGATCCACGCGGCTTCGTCGTCCGCTTCAAGGGGAGCCCGATCCCGCGGCTGACCGTCAAGGAGTTCGAGCTCCTCTACTTCCTGGTGAGGGCCAGGCCTCAGGTGCTCTCTCGCAAGCACATCCTCTCGAACCTCTGGAAGACCGTCGCGGTCGACCATTTGGTCGACAACCACATCATGCGCCTTCGGCGGCGCCTGCCGCCCGAGCTGGCGGACCGCCTGCAGGCCGTGCCCGGCAAGGGGTATCGCTACTTCGAGTGATCGCCCAGCGGGAGCGTGAAGCTGAAGCGGGCTCCCTCCCCCGGTTTGCTCTCGACCCAGATCCGCCCGCCGTGGGCTAAGACGAGCTCGCGGCAGATGGCGAGCCCCAAGCCGGAGCCGGGATGGCCGCGCGCGTGCCGCCGGGTCTCGGGAACCTGCGAGAACTTCGCGAACAGCGACGCGATCCGATTCTCGGGGATCCCGACGCCGGTGTCGGCGACCGAGAAAATCGCGTGTGTGGAGCCGTCCTTGCGCGCCGAGACGTTGACCTGCCCTCCGGAGGGCGTGAACTTCAGGGCGTTGGAGACGAGGTTCGCGAGGACTCGGCGCAGCGCCGCGGCGTCGGCGTTCACGAACTCGAGACCCGGCTGGACGTGGACGGCCAGGCTCACGCCGAGCGTCTCCGCCTCGCCCCGCGCGGCGGTCAGCGCGTCGCCCAAGGCCTCCGACACGTCCACCGGCCCCGGCTCGAGGGGCGCCTTCCCCGCCTCCAGCCGCGCGACCTCGAGGATGGCGTCGATGAGCGCGGCCAAGTCCTTGCCTGAGCGGAGGAGGGACCGCATCGCCTCCTGCTGCTTGGGCGTCAGCGGGCCTTCGTAGCCGCCCAGCAAGACGTCGGCCTGGCCCAGCATGCCGTGCAGCGGCGAGCGCAGATCGTGGGTGACCTGGGCGACGAAGCCGGCTTTGAGCTCGTCGAGCTCGGCCAGCCTCGACGTCATCTTGTTGAACTCGCGTGAGAGGACGCCCAGCTCGTCGGCGGAGGACGCGGGAAGGCGGTGGCCCAGCTCCCCAGCGCCGACGCGGCGCGCCGCCTCGGCCAGCCTGCCTAGAGGCCGGAGCAAGGACGCGCTCAGCGCGGCGGAAGCGAGCAGCGCGACCGCGAAGCCCAGGATCCCGGCCAGCGCCAAGCGGCGCCGGGCCGAGTCCCGGATCCAGGCGAGCTCTTCTTCGAGCGCCTCCTCGCGGTAGGCGGCGACGACCGTGCCGACGCGCCGCCCGCCCGCGTCGACGGCGACCGAGTAGATCCGCAGGCGCCGGGGTCCGGCGACCGCCTGCCGCAGCGTGCCGGGATGCTCGAGCGCGGAGAGGAGGTACGGCCGGCTCGCCCGAGCGCCTACGGTCTCCCGTCCGCCCGGGGTGAAACCGACGCGGGCGCCGATGCGGCCTTGGGCGTCGAGGAGCAGGGACTCCTCCAAGGCCCCCGGCCCGGCCACCTCCGAGGCGGCGCGCAGCAGCTCGACGCGGCGCTCGGGGCCTACGGCGTCCGCGGCGAGGCGCGCGACGTTTTCCCACGCGGTGAGGAGCGCGCGCTCCTGGCGCAGCGCGGCCTCTCTATGGAAGGAGCGGTGGCCCGCCTCGACGAAAATCCCGAGCGTCCCCGTGACGATGACGGCGAGGCCGAGGGTCAGCTTCAGCGGAAGGCGCATGGGTTCTCGGCTAGTGTAGGCTCCCGCTTTGGACCGCGCAAGCCATGTCGTCCCGACCCTAAGACTTCGTTCAACGCCGCAGGCGGTCCAAGAGTTGGGCGAACCCTTCCTCTCGCCCGCGCGGCGCCGCGGCTTTCACCCGCGCCTCGCGCGACAGGAGCTCCCAGCGCGCCCGCACACCCGGCGCGCTCAACGGCTCGAAGCGGCCTGCCGGCGCCGGCTCGAGCGCGGCACGCGGCGCCTCCTTCGCCTCGAAGCGCCGTTCCTCTCGCCTCGGCCAGACGAGCCCGGTCGAAGCCGCGGGAGGGTGCTCCCGCCTCCGCGGCCCGGGCTCGGACCAGCCGCACCACGCCCCGAGCAGCAGGGCCGCGACCCCGGCGCCGAGCCTCTCCTCGATCCTCATCTCGCGATCGGCTCGCCCGCGCAAGCCTCGCCACGCGCCTTCCGCCACGCCCGCACGCCGCGCTCGGCCGACTTGGTCGCGGCGACGATGCCGGCCACGCCCTCCACGTAGAGGCGGCCGTCGTCGGCCGTCTTCGCGATGCTCCGGACCGCCCGGCCGTACTCGTACTCCGCCTCCTCCAGTCCCGAGTTGAGGCCCTCCGGCAGCCAGTCGGCGAACTCCCGGACGCTTTCGTTGTGCGACTTGAGCAGGCGGGCCGGTGCGTCGGCGGGCGCCGCCGGGCGCTTGCCGCGCAGCCAGCCCGGCAGGAGCGCCAACGTCCGCTCCTGGCGGACCGACACGTCCAGGGCGAGCGCCGCGAACGCCTGCTTGACGCTTTCGCCCTTCGCGTAGGGCTCCTTGCGGCAGGGGGAGCCGGCGGGATGCGACTCGCACACCGTCAGCTCCTTCGGGATGTCGGCGACGCAGGCGGCCTGCTGAGCCCGGACGGCCTTGAGCAGCCGGCCGGCCGCTCCCGTCGCCTTGCGCTCGGACTCCAGCGCCTCGCGCGTCGGCTCGAGCCACGCCGGGGTCGAAGGCTTGGGCGGCACCGACATGGGGTTGGCGACGATCGGCGGAGGGACCAAAGTCAACAGCGCCTTCTCGAGGCGCGCCGACTCGGCGCCCAGCGCGTCGCGGGCGTCCTCCGACAGGCCCTGGGCGCGCTCGAGACAAGCGTTGACCTTTTCGCAACCCACGCACTCAAAGCGCTTGCCCAGCCGCGCCGGCAGGGGCTTCTCCTGCGCCAGCGCCTTCGCGGCGGCGACCTCCGCCTCCCGCAGGAGCGACGCGAGCTGCTTTTTCGCCGCGGTCCTGGCTTGGCGCAGCGCGCGTGCGGCGGCCTCGGCGCTTTCGGTTCCCGTGGTCAAGGCGCGGCAGCGCGCAGTGGCGCCCGAGAGTCTCGGCGGGACGGGGGCCCTCGAGCCCGCGGACGCGGGGCTCGCGTCGACGGCCCTCCCCGCTTCGGGAACCGAGGACGTCAGGCGGGCGGCGGGCCGAGCGGAGGGCTCGACGGCAGCCTGTCCCGCGGCGTCTTCCATGACGGCCTCGTCTTGTCGCCGGGCGCTCGTGTTCGCCGCGGTGGTCGTGGGCCCGCCCGTCCTCGACGCTCCGCCCGTCCCGATCGTCCCGCTCAGCCGCGCGCTCAACGCGTGAGCGAAGCTCGCGGGCCGGGTCTCGGAGCGCCGGCTGACGGCGAGCCGGCGTAGGGCCGTGACTCGGCCGCGGGGAAGCGCGTCGACCGCCGGGAGCGTTCGCGCACGCTCCGCCGGCGCGGCGGAGGCGGGACGGTCGCCCGCCGAATCTCCGATGGGGAAGCCGGGCGTGGTCGCCGCGAGAAGGGCGGCGCGCTCGGCGTTGGCGTCCGTCGGAACGCCGGCGGCGTCGGCGCCACGCTCCGCCGCGGGAGCGTCCTCGCGGAGCGCGTTGCGGCCCGGCAACGCCTCCGGGCCCGCGGCGGCGTGGAAGGCCGCGGGCTCCGGCTCAAACCCGGCGGGAGGCAAAGTCAGCTCCGTCACGGTCGGACGGCGCGCGGGCGCGCCGGAGCGGACCGAGTCGCGAAGCGGTCCGGTCGGCCAGAGGACGCTCTGGGCGTCCTCCGGTGCGAGCGTCGACAGCGCGCCTCGCGCCCCGCCATAGCCCGCGGCGGCCAACACGAGCACGGCCGCCGGCCCGATCCACGCCTTGCCGTCGAAGAGCCTCTCGATCGCGTCGTACATGCCCCCTCCCCCGTCGAGTCCAGGATAGGCGGAAGAGGCGATCTGCGGCCAACCGAAAGGCGATCAAAAGAAAAGCGTATACGGCAACGGCGCAATCCAGCGGTGTGCGCGGAGCTTTGATCGCCGTGTGAGCGGCGGACTAGCCTGGATTCTCCAGTTGGTCGTATTTGTTGCCACCTGGAGAATCCAGGAAAATATGTCGTTATTCGTTATCAAAGGAAGTTCCTTTGATGAATAATATTATCCTGGATTCTTCAGATGTTGTTTTAACGAGCAACTGAAGAATCCAGGCTAGTCAACGACGACGGGGGGAGAGCACACGTAGCGACAGGCTGTCTGACTCCAGCGCGCGACGCCGCCGCCAGGGCAGGGCGGGGGATTCCCCGTCGGCGTGATCATGCAAGCCATCGTCGGACCGCGACAGTCGTAGCGGCACTTTTGCGGGTTCCACTTCGGAGTCTTGGGCGGCACGCAGGACGGCGTCATGACCCGAATGCCCGCGCACGGATCCTCCGGGCCCCCGTCGGTTCCGTCGGTGCCGCCGTCTCCGGGATCCACGCCTCCGGTGGTCCCTCCCGGGGGCGTGCAGCCGGGCTGGAGCGGACAGGCCGCGCGGCATGCGTCCTCGTCGCCGTTGTGGGCGTCCAGGCAGGACTTCCAGCCGCTGACCGGACGGCACTGACCGTCCGAGTCCGCGCACGCCTCGCGGCAGCGCCCGTACAGGTCGAGGCGAAAGCACGCGCCCCAAAGGCCGTCCCTGTCGATCTGGGCCAGGAGCCTGCGCCGCTCCTCCTCGGTGAGCTTGCCAAGCCAGGGATACATCTCGAGTAGCCGCGCGAAGCCCTCCGTCGCCGCGTCCTCAGGCCTCACGAGTCCCGCCCGGACCCCATGCGCGGCGTCGCCGGGCCCGTCGGCGGTCTTCCCGGAGAAGTCCGAGGGTCCCGTGCCTCCCGGCGCGCCCGAGCCGGAAAAGCGAGCGCCCACGGCGGCCTGCGTGGCGGACCTACGGTCGCGGCCCGGGAGCGAAGGCAACTTCGGCGCCGACGGCGTGAACTCCCGGGGAGAACGCACCAAGCTCTCCGGGCTCGCGGCAGCCGGCTCCGGCCCCGCCTGGAGCAAGTCCTGAAGCGAGGGCGCGCGCTCCAGGGCGGTCTCGACTAAAGCCTTGAACGCCGGGTCCCTGCCGTGCTCCGCGGCCAGACGCCGGAACTCCGCTCCCTCCTTCAGTTCCGCGATGAACCGAGCGACGTTCTTGGTATTCTCCAGCCGCTCCCACGCCGCTCGCAGTTTGGGCTCGCGCCGGAAGGCGTCGACGAACCGGCGCGCGGCCGGCTGCTGGTCCACGCCGCGAAAGACCGCGAGGAACTCGTCGAAGCTCATCGTCGAGCGACGCGAGTCGGGCCAACGGAGGAGGCGCGGATCCGATTCGGCGGTCGCGGGGCCGGACCGCACGAGCTCCGGGCGGTCTCTCCGCGACCGCCCCGCGTAGAAGGCAAAGACCAGAAGCAGGGCGATGCACGCCGCGATCAGGGCGTTGCGGCGGCGGTTGTCGGGAGCGTCGTCGGTCATGCGGGTGCCCAAAAGGGCTCTCCGGCGTCAACCCCGACGCCGGGTGCGCGCGCCTATTATATCCGGGATCGATTTGGGTCGCCAGGAGCTACTTCTTGGCCTGCTGGTCGGCCTCGACGTCGCCGCCGCGCGCGACGTACTCGCGGAGGCTCTCGGCGATCGCCCCGGCCAGCTTGTCCTGGTACGCCGCGTCGCTGAGCCGTTCGGCTTCCTCGGCGTTGCTCAGGTAGCCGAGCTCGATTAGCACGCTCGGGATCTTCGGGTTCTTGAGGACGTAGAAGCCGGCGCGCTCGGGCGGGTCGGCCCGGAAGCCGTCGGTCTTGAGCGACCGCACGAGATGGTCGGCCAACTCGCGGCTCACGGACGAGGCCGCGCGCGGCGGCGCCGGGAGATAAGGCAGCCGGTTGCGCCACTTCCGGTAGCGCCTGGCGCGGTGCTTGCCGAAGGCGTACACCTCGATGCCCTGCGCCTTCTTGTTGCGGTCCTGGTTGATGTGGAGCGACACGAACATCGACCCGCCCCAGCGGATCGAGTCGTGGATGCGCTCGTCGAGCGGCACGTACTCGTCGGCGTCGCGGGTCACGCGGGTGGCGATCCCGCCCTTCTCGAGGCGCTCGCGGACCTTCCGCGTGAAGGCCAGGGCGAGGTCCTTCTCGTAGACCTTGCCGCGGCGGACCGCGCCCAGGTCCTTGCCGCCATGTCCCGGGTCCAGCACGATCAACGGAGGGCCCTTGGCGACCGGCGCCTCAGCGCCGGTCCCCGATACCACGAGCCCCAAGAGCCCCCCGACGATCGCGCCGGAAAAGAGCATTCTCACATCACGAGATGTAACAGGAATTGCTCGCAAATTCAATACCACGGTTGTTTCCTCCGTCGAGGCATGGCAAATAGCATTGGTACTTCCTAAATAAAACCGCTGCGATAGATCGAGCGGGTTCGCCCGTGTAGCCTTTACGCGGGCCGCAACCGGGAAATTTCAGAAAGGTATGGAATTCGCAATCCGGCGGAGCTACACTCCCACCGTCGTCCACCTGCGCCGATGCGATACGGTCTTTGGGGCCTCGCCGTGGTGCTGTTCGCCGAGGTCCTCCGCTATCTCCATGCGGAAATCCGCAAGCGCCGCGCGCTCGACGTCCGATCGTTTCCCGCGGAACTCTCCAAAGCCGCCCGGCTCGGGCCCGGAACCCTCGAGCACGAGGACCACGACGAGACGGCGCGCGGGCTCGGGCTCCTCGTCCGCGTCGATCTCGCGCTGGCGGCGCTCATCGCCGCGCTCGCGAAGGGTCTGAGCGTCGCCGGGCTCCTGTTCTGGGTCGGGCTCGCGCTCGGGCCGGCTCAGATCCTGTTCCTCGCGCCCGCGGTGGCCCTCGGCCTCAACGCGCGGCAGCCGCGCGCGGTCGGCGCGATGCTGCGCGGCTCCGTGTGGCCCTTCGCCGTCTCCGGTCTGTGCGCGTTGTGGCTCACGCTCGGCCGGCGCGCGCCGGAGCCCGCGACCCTGCCCCAGGTGCAGCAGGCGCTGTCGGCGCTCCAGGCGGCCGCGCCGCCCCCGCCGGCGGCCGGGATGACCTACGGGGGGAAGCACTTCACCGCCTCGTTCCCCGACGGGTGGTCTTCGGACTCGTTGGACCCCGATGCCCGGCACGTCCGCTTCTATCCTGCCGGGGCGGACCGCGCGTCGCCGGACCTGTTCGCGGAGATCGCGATCTACCAGGCTTCCGGGTTCGAAGGGGCCCGAGGGCTCGCCGCCACGCTGCTGGAGGGCCTCGGCCCGATCGTCCCCCAGGATCACTGGCTCGGCTCGATCCAGGCGAGGTCGGTCGTCTACGTCGCTCCCGCCGGACAGGTGCGCCGGCGCATCGCCGCCGCCCACGGGGATCGGGTCTACACTCTCGACTGCTTCGGGCGGGAAAGCCGGAAAGACGAGGCGGAAGCGATGTGCCGCCTCGCCGCGTCCTCCTTCGCCGTGTTCAACTAGCCTGGAGCCGCCCGCCGAGATGCTTGGCCAAGAAGGCCTCGGCCTGCGCGTAGAACTTCAGGCGGTTCTCGGGGCGCGCGAAGCCGTGCCCCTCGTCGGCAAACAGCAGGTATTCCACCGGCTTGCCTTTGGAGCGCAGGGCCGAAACGATCATCTCCGACTCCGCTTGCTTGACGCGCGGGTCGTTGGCGCCCTGGGCGATCAGGACGGGGATCTTGATCTGGTGCGCCTTGAAAAGCGGCGAGCGCGAGTTCAGGAAATCGAGCTCCGTCTGCACGTTGCCGACCCGCAGGTCGAAGATGCGGCGCAGGGGCTCCCAGTACGGCGGGATCGACTGGATCAGCGTCGCGATGTTCGACGGGCCGACGATGTCGACCGCGCAGGCGTAGAGGTCCGGCGTGAAGGCCGCGCCCGCGAGCGCCGCGTAGCCGCCGTAGGACGCGCCGTAGACCGCGACGCGCTTCGGGTCCGCGATGCCCTCCTTGACCGCCCACTCGACGGCGTCGGTGAGGTCGTCTTGCATCTTCGCGCCCCACTCGCGGTCTCCGGCGTGCAGGAAGCGCTTGCCGAAGCCCATGGAGCCGCGGAAGTTCACCTGCAGGCAGGCGTAGCCCCGGTTGGCGAGCCACTGCGCCTCGGGGTGGTAGCCCCAGATATCGCGCGCCCACGGCCCGCCATGGACGTTGAGGACCAGCGGCAGCCGCTTCGCCGCGGCCCCGGCGGGAAGGGAGAGGTAGCCGTGGAGCGCCAGGCCGTCGCGCGCGCGGATCGTCACGGGCTTCATCGCCGCGAGGGGCTGCCCCTCGAGCTTCGGCCGCGTGGTGAACAAGAGCGTCGCCTTCCGGCTCGTCCGGTCGTAGAGGTAGTACGACGCGGGGCGCCGGTCGAAGTTGTAGAGGATGACCCAGAAGCGATCCGCGTCGTCGCGGCTGACGATCTGGAAGTCTCCCTCGGCCGCCTTCGCCAGCGCGTCGAAATCGCCTTGGATCTCGGGGTCGAGGACCTGCCAGCACAGGCGCTCGGCCTCGAAGCCGACGGCCTGGATGTGGTAGCGCTTCGGGTGGAATAGGACCGAGCCGACGTCCACATCCTCCCGGTGGGCGAGCAGCTTCCGCTCTCCGCCCGAAAGCGTCATCTCCCAGAGGCGCGTCGTGTCGGAGTCGACGCTGCTCTCGACGTAGAGACCGCGGTTGTCGGGCGTGAAGGCGTGCGCGCCGCCGTGGTCGTCGGGGCCCCAACTGGCGAACGGCCGCCACGGGGCGTCGTCGTCGTCGCGCACCCGGAGCTGCCAGCCGCCGTCGGGGAGCGCCGCCTTGCAGGCGCGGACCCTGAACGCGGTGTCGGCGAGCCAGCCGACGACGTCGCCGGGATTCTCCACCTCGAGCACGGCGGCGCCGGTCTTGAGGCTCACGCGATAGACGTCATGGAAGCGCTTGTCGCGGAGGTTCAGCGCGACGAGGAGCTCGTCCGGGAAATGGGGGTCGGTGCCGACGACTTGGGCCTGCGTCTCCTCGAAGGGCGTGAGGTCCCGCTCGGCGAGCGTCTCGACGTCGACCTGGAACAGCCGCCAGTTCTCGTCGCCGCCTTTGTCCTGCAGATAGACCAGGCTGCGCCGGTCCTCCGTCCAGAAATACATGCGGATGCCGCGAGCGCGGTCCTTCGTCACGGGACGTCCCTCGCCGACGCGTCCGTCTTCCGAGAGCGGGGAGACCCAGACGTTGAGGACGCCCTGATCGGGCGCCAGGTAGCCGAGCCGGCGCCCGTCGGGGGAGATCGTGGCCATCGCGCGCTCGGGATTGCCGAAGAGGATCTCGCGAGGGATCAGCTTGGGCGCCTGGGCGGTGGCCGTCATTCGACGAGCCCCAGCGCGCGCTCGACCGAGGCGCGCTCCACCCGCAGGACCACGACCGCGGTGTCCGCGTCGTCCCAACGCGTCTCGGTGACCTCGATCCCGGTGGCCGCTTGATCCAGGCGCCGGCGCCAGCCCTCGTCCTCGGTCGCGCGCTCTCCGGCGGAGACGCCCTCGGCGATCATGATCCGCTTGAGATAGTCGATGAGGCGGCCGCGGGCGTCGAGGATCGCGGCGTCGCGGCTCGTGGAGCGCCGCTGGGTCTTCCCGTCCGCGAGCGGGTCCGGCTTGCCGACCCCCGAGGCCTGGAGATACGAGCCGACCCGCGAGACCGTCCCGTCGGGGGAATCGGGCCAGCGCTCGCGCGGCTGCCCGGCGGCGCACCCCAGGAGGAGGAGGGAAAACAGCGCGGCGCGCTTCATCGGGCGATGACTATAGCAATCTAGCGGAGGACGCGGGAGATGCGGAGGAACTGCGTGGCCGTGAGCTGCCGCTCCAGGACGAGCTCCAGGCGGAAGTCCTCGTGCAGCCGGTCGTCCGGCACGGGCATGCCGGTCGCGTACGAGACGCGCTGGAACACGAACATGTCGCTGTAGAGCCGCCGGTCGAGCTCAAAAAGCAGCTCTCGGACGTGGTTGTTCGCCCACGCGAAGTCCGCGGCGCCTTGATCCAGCACGGTGAGCTGCCCCGGCCGCGAGTAGATGTAGAACGCGTGCTCGTCGGCCCGCTCCAAGACGAACTTTCGGCAACTGCGCTCCTCGCGGATCAGCTCGAGGGTGTCCGTGTGCCGCGCCGAGACCGCGACCGGGAGATAGACCGCGGCCATCGCGGCGGCGAAGGCCACGAGCGCCCGCCGGGGAAGGCGCTGGGGGAAGGCCAGATGGAAGGCGGTGGGAGCCAGCGCCGCGGCCACCGAGACCGGCAGGAAGAACCGCGCGGACGCCGGATGCACGAAGTCGCCGAAGTAATAGCAGAGAAAGAGCAGCGCTTGGAGCGCCAGGCAGGCGACTCCCGCGGCCAGCGCCCGAGCCTGCCACGGCTCGAGGCGGGGCCCGCGCCCGAGCCGGCGCTCGTAGGCGGCGAAGGCCGCGCAGCCGGCGGCCGCCCAGAGGACGCCGACGGCGTGCGGAACGATCGGGTCGTACGGCTTGGCGAGCGTCTTCACGACGACCCCGGCGAAGCGCGCGAGGTGTCCCGCGGAGAACACCGCCTGGCCGGGGGCGTTCTCGAACGGACGGGGAATGAGGATGCGCTGCCAGGCGAGCGGGAGCAGCGTGAGCGGCGTGACGGCGTACACGGGCCAGAAGCGGAGGAACCACTCGCGTTCGGGCGCGCGGCAATACGCCGCCCACGCGAGCGTGAGTCCCGCGAAAAGGAAGCACTCGTAGCGCGTGTGCGCGAAGACGAGCGAGCTCGCCCACAGCCAGGTCCAGGACTCCGCGTCCGGCGCGCGGAGGTAGGAGGCGAGCGCGGCGATCATCGCGCCGAAGGCCGTCACCTGCAGCAGCTCGGCGTTCGACGAGCCCGCGCAGAACGCGACGAGAGGGTAGGTCGCGACGAGCGCCACGGCGGCGGCTCCGGCCCAGGCGTCCTCCCCGCGCGAGGCCCAACGGTATACGCAGGCGAGCAGGAACGCGAAGAGGACGAAGTTCACGCCGAAGCCGTTCTGCCACCGGTAGCCGGTGGCGACGTGCGCGACGTGCACGAGGAACGGGAACAGGAGCGGCCGCTTCTCGATCTCGCGGTTGAGCGGATGGAGCGAGCCGAAGTAACGCTTGGCGACCGTGGGGTTGTACGCCGTCTTCTCCGACGCCATCGACAGCGCCACGCCCAAGAGGTTCGTCTCGTCGCTGAGGACCCGGAACCGGGGCGGTACCGCCGTGAAGACGAGCGCGGCGGCCCCCAGCCCGACCGCGAGGGCCACGCGGCGCCCGGCCCAGCGGGCCTTCCAGTCGGGGCGAAGCCTTCGGACCGCGAGCCAGCTCCAGAGGAGGGCCAAGGACAGCATGCACCAGTAAGAGGCGTGCCCGTACAGCCAGTACGCGCGCGGCCGCGAGAGGGCGGCGGCCGCTGTCAGGCCGCACGTCAGGAGGACGGAGGCGGCGACCGGGAGCGCCCGGGTCACGAGGGCGGCGCCTCCTTCGGCGGTTTCGCCTTCAGGGCGTCGTTGATGTCGGAGGCATAGAACCACGACGTGCTGACGCGGTGCACGATCCGTCCGTACGGATCGATCACGATCACGTGCGGGATGCCTCGGACGCGGAACGCCTTCGCCGCGTTGCCGCCCGGGTCGAGGCCGATCCACGAGCGCATCGGGTTCTCGCGCGTGAACTCGAGGACGAGCTCCTTGGGCTCCGACGTGATCGCGATGAAGCGCACCGGCTTGCCCGCGAACTTGTCGACCAGCTTGTTCATGTGCGGGAGCGTCTCTTTGCAGGGCTTGCACCACGTCGCCCAGAACTCGAGGACGACGACTTGCCCGCGCAGATCCTTGAGCGAGTCCACGCGCTCGATCGGCGCGCGGAGGATCGCCGGGATCGCCACGTCCGGCGCCCACTCGAGCTTCTTGGCGCGGCACCCGGCGGCGAACGCCAACGCGAGCGCGAGAGCGAGCCTGATCCGCACGGCGCCATCCTATCAAAGCCGGATTGACAGTGGGCGGGATTCCTGTTATAACGGGGCCCTCAGCACCGAACCGCCGAGACCGCGCACCGGTCTCGGCGGATTTTTTATTTGGGGGTAAACGCCCGATGACCGGAGCCCGCCTTGCCGCCTTGATCGGTCTCGCGTTGTGGGCCGCGCCCGCCGCGGCCGCCGTCGTGCGCGTGCAGGGACAGCTCACGGATTCCGAGGGCAGGCCCTACACCGGCAAGGCTCGCCTCGACTTCCGTCTGTTCGACGCATCGGCGCGCCGCGAGCTCTGGAGCGAGCCGCTGGAGGTCGACGCGGTCAAGGGCGTCTTCGTCGCGTTCCTGGGGTTGGGCGCCTCGCGTCCGGCGCTCGAGATCCAGTCGGCGACCTTCGGCGGGCTCGCGGTCCGCGAGACCGCCGGCGCGGAGCCCCTGCCGGATCCCGGCCGCGTCCGGCCCTCCTGGCGCCTCGTCGCCGAGCCGGCGTTGGGCTCGCGGCTGGCCGTCGGCTCGCTGAGCGAGCCGGCGGAGGACCTCCGCCGCGCCGAGTTGGCGCGCCTCATGATCCGGCTCGGGCTGCCGGCCACGGAGAAACGGTTCCAGAACCCGGCCGAGTACCGGCGTCTTCTGAGCGGGTCGTTCGCGGGTTTCGCTCCTCCCGATACCGTCTCGACGGCGCCCGAATGCGCCGAGACCGCCGACCTCGACGGGACCTGCCCGAAGCCCTTGCGCCGGGTGCTCGGCCGCGAGGAGCGGCTCCTGCGCGAGCGCCTGCTGCGGGTCTCCCGCTCCGGCGCTCCATCGCGCTTCTAAAAAAAGTAAACCCTGGGGACAGTCCCCAGGGTTTACTCTTTTTACGATTCTTAGGGG
>JACQPK010000480.1 GCA_016207565.1 Elusimicrobiota bacterium | reverse complement strand
TGGCGCAGCCGGCCAGCGCGGCGGCCGCGCACGCCGCCCAGACCCTCACAGCGGACGCACCTTCCCCGAGGCCTCGAGCTCCCGCCAGCGCGCGAGGATCGCGGCGCGCGCCGAGAGCGTCTGGTCCGAGTCCTCGTCGCCGCGCCGCGAGCGCCGCTCGGCCCCCTCGCGCAGCACCGCGGGCAGCGAGGCGAGCAGCCGGTTCCGGAGCGCGGGGCTCGCGCCGCGCAGCGCGACCGCGAGCTCTTCGCTCGTCGTCTCGCGGGCGAGGAGCGCCAGCGAGCCCGCGTCGGCGCGCTCGAGGTCCTCGAAGCGCGAGAGCCCCCCCTGCACGGAGGGCAGCGCCGCCGGGACGTTCAAGCGGATTCCGTCGAGGACCGCCTTCCGCAGCGATTCCGGCGAGCGGACGAGCAGCTCCTGGAGGAGGCCCGGCCCGCGCGATTCGCGCGCGATGAAATCGCGCAGGTCGTCGGTGAGGCGGCGCAGCTCCGGCTCGCCGGGGGGCTGAGCCGAGGTCGACTTGGCGAGCTCGACGGCCGCGTTCTGCCTCACGGGGACGGGCAGCAGGCGGAACAGCGAGGCCGCGAGGTCCGGGTCGATTGACGCGAGCACCCAGCGAGCCGCGGCGGGGCTCCGGTTCTCCAGGAACCGGGCCGTCAGGCGGAGGTTCCGCGCCGTGATGAAGCCGAGCCCGAGCGTCCCCTCCGGCGCGGGCAGCGCCAAGACCGCGTCGATCACGGGGCCGCCCGGGCCCGGCGCCTGGGCGCCCGGGTCCGACAGGCGCAGCGCCTGCTCCGCGCGGATCTGGCGCACCGCCAGGACGGCGCTGCGCCGCGCCGCGCGGGCCGCCAGGAAGATCAAGACGGCGGCCAGCGCGAACGCCGCGCCGGCCGCCGCCGCCGCGACCCTCACCCACGGACGGTTCAGGAGCTTGCGGGGCGTGTCCTGGAGCGGGGCCGTGACGAACACGATGTCGTCGCCGCGCTCCGCGTCGAGCGCGAGCACGCCTCGCACGAGCTCCTCCGCCTTCTCCTTCTCGGCCGCCGTCAACCCGGGATCGACGATCAGGCGCACGGACAGGCGCTGCAGCGCGTCGGGCTCTGACGACAGCCGCTTGGCGGCGGCGGGCCGCCGGTACCCGGGCAGCTCGGCCTCGCCTTCGCGCGGCCGGTCGACGGTCTCCTCGATCACGCTCTGCTCGAGCGTCGCGTCCACGGCGACGCGCGCGCGCCTCGGGCCGAAGGCCTCGTCGAGGACGCGGTCCATCTTCGCCTCGAGCGCGGCCTCGAGGCGGAGCTCCGCCTCCAGGCCGCCGGGGTACGCACCGGGGCCGTCCGTCGCGAACGCGGCGAGCGCGAGTACGGTGAGCAGGGTCATCGCATCTGGTTGTAGGTCCCGCGGGCCGTCGGGCTCGAGGAGCGGACCTCGCCCGGCACGCCGACGGGCGTGAGATAGCCGTCGCCTCGCCGGTCCTGCAGCAGGACGGCCTTGCTCGGATCGGCGGCGATCGGCGGGGGCGCGGCTTGCGGCTGCCAGCCCGGAGGGACGGGGATCTCGGCCTTGAACACCGGCTTCGCCGGCCGCGCGTCGACCACTCCGAAGCGTCCCGGCTCCGGGATGGGAATGAGCGTGCGCCGCTTCTTCACTGGCGGAGCGGGAGCCTCCGGCGGATCCTGGGCGCGCGCGGTCTGCGTCGAGACGGCGGGCGGCGGAGCGGCTTGCGCGCGCTTCGGCGTCTCCACGCGCGCCATCGCGCGCGAGGTGACGGGGGCTCCGCCCGTCGGTGCGAGGAGCTTGAGGGTCGGGGCCTGCGGGATCACGTGCGCCTCGCGCTCGGCGGCGCGCGGCGGCTCCGCCTCGAGCGGGTCGAGATCGCCGAGCGGGCGGACCAACGTCCGATTCACCTGGGGATTGGGATCGTTCCAGTCTCCCGCCATGAGCCTCGCGGGGCCCGCGGTCGCCGCGACCGGGGCGCCCGCGCCGGGACTCCAGGAGGCGGTTCCCGCGAAGCCGGGCATCGCGCGCGTGGGCTGGCCGGGCGTCCCGGCGCGTCCGCCTTCCGGCTTCAGGCTGAGAGCCCAGAGCAGCGCGACCAGGCCGGCGAGCCCGAAGCCCGCGGCGAGACGGCCCCGCGTCAGCGCCGGCTTATGGATTGCCGCCTCCCTTCGCTTTGCCGCCCAGATTGATCTTCACGGGGCCGCCCTCTCCGAGCTCCGCTCCGCCGATGCCGGTCGCGGCGCCGGCGTCCGCCGCGGAGCCGGCCCCGGAGCCTCCGGCGGGAGCCCCCTCGCCCGACTTCGGTCCGCCCTCGAAGAGCCCGAACGAACGTCCCGGGTCGGAGCCGATCGGGGCGACGCCGGCTTCCGAGTTCATGAGCTGCGGTCCCTTGGCCCCCTCGGCCCCGAATCCCCCCGCGCGGTTCGCGCCGGCGGCCGCCGCGCCGCGCTTGGGCGGCTTGGCCTCGACCGTCGCGCCGATCACCGGCACGGCGGAGAGCGGGACGGTTGAGCCGCCCTTTCCCGGACGCGCGGGCGGCGCGCCGGCGCCCGATCCCGCCGCCCGCGCTCCCTCCGCCGGCGGCGCTCCGGCGGCGGGAGGAGCCCCCGCGGCGGGCGGAGCGCCGTCCGCCGGGGTCGCTCCCTCGAAACGTTTCCGCTGGAGAGTCCCTTTCGGCTTGAGCTCGCCTTCGGCCGCGTCGGCGAGTTCGATCCTCGGGTGATCGACGTGCTCCGGCGGCGGCGCGTCCTGCAGGCCGGCGGCGGGTTCGGCTCCCGGGCCCAGGGTCTGGGCTCCCGGGCCCAGGGTCTGGGCTCCCGGGCCCGCGGCGGCGCCCACCCACTCCCCGGCGAAATGAGTGAGGCTCGAGGCGGCCGGCGCCGCGTGCGCGGCCGCCGGGCTTGCGGCCGGTCCCGGCCCAGACCCTGGGCCCGGAGGCCGCTGGAAGTTCACGGTCGAGACCGGCGCGGACAGACGGGGCGCCTCGGCCGCCGGCTCCGGCGCTCCGGAGCGCCGCTCGAGCACGCGTCCCGCGAAGAGCCCACCGGCGAAGAGTCCCGCGCCGCCGAGCGCGGCCCAGAGCACCCGCCGTTTCGGATCGTGCGCCGCCAGGAGAAGGGCGAAAACGCCGGAGCGCCGCCTTTCGTCGGAGGAGGCCGGCGAGAGGCGGACCAGCGGAGCGGCGGGATCGTCCGCGGGCATACGGGCAGTATAGCCCTGGTCCGTGGACTTAGCCAGCCCCGGCAAGGGAATATTCGTCATGGCCCCCCTCGCCATGGAGGGTAGCCGGATCCGGTGGCGGGCGAGAGGCGCTTCGTTAAAACTTCGGTTAACGGCGGAGCGGTGGGACTTCGAAGCCGACGAGGCGCACCCGGGAGCCCCAGGTCTCGTCCGAGTACTCCTCGTACACGTAGCCGATGCCCGGGGCGTAGTAGCGGATCGCGGAGCCGCCGTCGCCGCCCGCGATGTAGGTGTTGACGCGAAGGCAGCGGTGAAACTTCCCGGCCGGCACCTCGATCGACGCGTCGAGCGCGGCGATCTCGTGTAGGTTCGGGGCCTCGGTCCAGCGCTTGCCGACGACCGGCGGGAGCGGGAACTCCATGCGGGAGAACTGGAGCACGCCTCCCTCCGCGGACACCTTCTTGACGGTCTTGTGGATCTTGTAGGTCTCCGTGGCCGAGGAGCCCTGGCGCGACCGCGTCAGGAAGGCGAGGGCCTGGGCATCCTCGCGAAACGCGCGAAGGTCCTTGATCTCGATGTCGACGAGCTCGATGCCCTCGAACTCCGTGCTCGTGTGATGGTACTTGAGCCGGTACCCCTCCATCAGCGGGAAGTAGTCGGGGTCTAGATGCAGCTTCACCGTATCGGGCATCGCGCCCATTTTACATCATTGAACGGCCCCGACGCCTAGGAACGGCCCCGATGAAACAATCTGGGACCTTGGTCCCATGCGCGACCGGGTCCTTCGAGCCTGCCGACTCTGGGCCTCTCGGCTATGCTTGAGGGGCCAGAGGGCCTGCATCCCGGAGGCCCGACAGGAGACCCGGTGAGCCCAACGTTCTGCATCTTGCTAACGGCGTTTTTGGCGGTTTCCGGCTCGGCCGAGGGGCCGGCGCCTCTCGACGCCTCGGCGCTGCGCGCCGCCGTCTCGCGCTACGGCCATCTCCTCGGCCTCAAGGCGGCGGCCGACGGCGGCGTCCGCTGGGAGCGCGTGAACCCCCGGACCGGCGTCCCCTTCGCGGACGCGCTCCCCGAGGCGTCCGCGCAGCGCGTCGGCCGCTTCCTGGTCAAGCTCCCGGCGGACGCGCCGGAGGCGGCGCTGGTGGCGGCGCTGTCGTCGTATTTGGCTCCGCGCCTGCGCCCCGAGGACCCGACCTACAGGGACTTCGTCGCGAACGCTCCGGACGGCAAGCCGCAGTTGACGGCGCTCGGCCGCAGCGCCCTGATGGACATCCTCACCGCCGAAGACGGGCTGCTCGTCGACCAGACCCGGCCTCAGGCCTCCTCCGGCTCGAACCGGCGGGTCGGTCCCCTCCTCGGGCTCGACTCGCGCGACTCGGGCGCGAGGGGCGGCTCGCTGGCCGCGGCCGCGGCGGTGGTCGAGAATGCCCAGGCCTTCGACGGCGCGCGTCATCAAGTCGCCGCGTTCGACTGGGCCGCGCTCGAGCGGGAGACGGCGCCCCGGTCCGGGCTCAAGGAGTTCGGGACCTCGGTGCTCCAGGGCTACTCCGTCGACCGCGAGGCCAACACGGTCCGGGTGCTCGTCGCGGCGAACCGCAACGTGCGGCGGGACCGCTTCAAGGTCGAATCCGAGGCCGACGGGGCCGCGATCCTCCGTGAGGCCGGCCTCGACCGCGCCTTGTTCGCGCGCCACGGCGCGCGGGTCGTGCGCGCGGTCGACAACCTGATCGCCATCGACGTCCCGCTGCCGCAGGCGGCGAAGCTCGGCCAGGCGCTCGGCAGGCGCGGGATGAGCAGCGCGCCCGCCCGCGTCTTCAAGCGCATCGGCGCGGTCGCCTCGGCGGGGGCGGCGGGGCCGGCGGCGGCCCTGCTCGGCGGCCAGTTCTCCCCGATCCCCCCCGAGGCGCTCGCCGCGAGCCTGACGGGGGGCTCCGACGAGCCGAAATCCGTGCCGAGCAACTTCGACGGGCGCGAGCGGCTCGGCGCCGACGGCCTGTGGAAGCGAGGGATGGACGGCTCCGGCGCGACGGTCGGGATCATCGACTCGGGCATCGACGCCCAGCATCCGGACTTCGCGGGCCGCGTCGCCGGCTACATGGACTTCACCGAGGAGGGCCTCAAGGATCCGGTCGGTCACGGCACGCACGTCGCCGGGACGGTCGGCGGCTCGGGCGCGGCCTCGGACGGGAAGTTCAAAGGCATGGCGCCGGGCTCCAAGCTCGTCGTCGCGAAGGTATTCGGCTCGAAGGGCGAGGCGTCCGAGGACGTGATCTTGGCCGCGATGAAGTGGATGACCGAGTCGAAGGAGAAGGTCGACGTCGTGAACATGAGCCTCGGCGGCCCCGGCGAGCCGAACGTCGATCCGCTCGGCTCGATGGCGAACCGCATGACCGTCAAGAACAACATCCTGGTCGTCGCGGCGGCGGGCAACGACGGGCCGGGCCCGAACACCGTGGGCGCGCCGGGCAACGCCCGGTACGTGCTCACGGTGACCGGCGTCAATAAGAACGGCGAGTTCCCCTTCTTCCCGTCGCGCGGCCCCGTCGGCGACGGGAAAGACGGCTACGCGAAACCCGACGTGGCCGCCGTCGCCGGGGACATCCAGCTCCCGACGGGCGGGCTGTGGGCGCGTCTCGAGCAGGCCGCGCGCGGAGGCCTGGCGAGCGTCGGCGGCGGCGCGCCGGCGGACGCCTCCTGCATCTACGCGCCCGGCATCGTGTCGGCTCGCTCGTCGGACGATCCGGACGCGGGCTGCGCGCTCCAGGGGAACCCGAACTACCGCTTCATGACGGGCACCTCGATGGCGGCTCCGATGGCCTCCGGCATGGCCGCGGACGTCGTCGGCTACGTCCGGTCGCAGGGGGCCTCCGCCCGCGCGGTCGAGGTCAAGGCCGCCATCGTCGAGACCGCGTCGGACCTGGGCAAGCCGCGCGAGCTGCAGGGCGCGGGCCTCGTCGACGGCGGGGCGCTGGCTTCGACCGTCGCCGAGCGCGTGAGCCGAGGCCTTCCGATCGGCAACATCGCCTACATGCTGGCGCTCCGGCTGACGACGGACGACCGGAAGGCGCTCGAGAAGCAGGACCGTTACCAGGAGACGGCGCTCGGCCTGCTCGACACGAAGACCGGCCACCTGGTCAACACCGATCGCGAGATGGACGCCGCGGTGCGCTACATCCGCCGGCGCGACCCGAACCCGCCGGCTCCCGGCGGCGCGCCTCCCGTGGCGACGGCGGGCAAGCACGACGAGGTCCCGATCTTCCGGCCGTTCCCCCAGGCCATGGTCCGCCCGCGGAGTTGAGGAAGTAAAGCGGGGACTGTCCCCAGCGGTTTACTGGGCTTTTGTCCCTGCGACCGCGGAGCCTTGGATGATGCCTTTGAGCATCTGCACGACCTCCGCGCGGTCGCATTCGCGCAGCAGGCAGCGCCGGGCCCGCTCGTGGGAGCCCGAGAGATCGGGCCGCGACAGGACCCGCTCGAAGTCGTCGATCGCGAGGCTCCGCTGTCCGAGCAGGTCGTGGCCGATGCCGCGGTAGAGGTAGTTCAGCGAGAGCCAGTCCTTCTCTCCCGCGCCCGCGCGATCGATCGCCTGCGAGAACCACTCGATCGCGGCGGAGACCTCCCGCGCGGAGAGGCACTCCTCGCCGGAGAGCCCGCAAAATAGGGTCAGCTGCTTTCGTCCCAGCAGGTCCGGGTCGCTCTTCGCCTTCTCGAGCAAGCCGCGCGCGGACTCGTGCGACTCGTCGAGCCGATTCAGGCGGTAGAGCGTGGTGACCTCGAGGAAATGGAAGTACACGCTGTCGGGAAAGCTCTCCCGAAGCCGCTGGACGAGGGGCAGCGCGGACGCGAAGTCCTTGCGGTCGATGAGGTAGATGCTGGCCAAGAACTGCGCCGCCTGGCGCGAGCCGAACCGCCCGTGGTCGAGCGCGCGCTGCATGCGCTCGATCCCGCGCGCCTCGTCGCCCCGGAGGCCCAGGAAGACCCCGCCGAGCTTCAGCACGCCCGGAAGCTTGGCGGCCTGGTAGTCGTAGACGCCGAGTCCGAGGTAGACGTCGTGGAAGTCGGGGTCGATCTTGACGCACTTGTTCAGATGCTTGATCGCCTTCTTGCCGTCGAAGTAGGCGCGCATCCAGTTCCCGCGCATCAGATGCCACTGGCCGCGGGTGCCGAGGGCCATGCCCGCGGCGAACCGGGCCTCCGCGCGCACGAGCTTGTCGGGATGGTCCAGCAGCTTGTCGGCGGTCTGGATCACCATCTCGATGTCCTTCTCGAAGACCCCCTCGAGGGTGGGCGTGTCTTTGAAGAGGCCGTACTCGTTGGACGACTGCCACCAGATCGCGCCCGCCTCGAACAGGTAGCCGTAGGGGTTGCCGGGCTCGAGCCGGATCAGCTCGCGAAAGCGCTCCCGCGCCTGGTCGTAGTCGAGGTTGTAGAGCTTCTGGAGGCCCTGGTCCAGGTAGGTCTCGGCGGCAGGGGTCAACGCCCGCGCGCCCGCGGGCGCGAATAAGAGCAACAGGGCGGCCGCCGGGGCTTTCATCGAGGCCTGGGAAGTATAGGGTTCCCTGAGGGAAACATCAAGGATTGCTCCGAAGTAACCCCCTCTTTACCGAACCTTTTCCGACCTAGGCTATGCTGACGGCATGAACCGGAAGGGACAGGTCGGGCCGGGGCTGGCGCTGGCCGTGGCCGCGGCGGCGACCGTCGCCGCCGGCGCGGTCGCCCGCTGGCCGGGGCCGACGCGGCCCGCGTCCCCGCAGGCCTCGCCCTTCGCCTCTCCCGCTCCGTCCGGCACCGCCGCGCTTCCGGCGGAGCCCGGGCTGGCGCGTCCGCCCCTTTCGAGCTTCAGCCCGAACGGCGCGCCGGAGACCGCCTCCCTTCACGGCGATCTCGCGGACTTGCTCGGCCGGGTGGGCCGCGAGGCGGACCTCATCGGCGACGAGGCCTCGATCCCCGCGATGAAGCATCTCGCCGGCCTCGCCCGAGCGACGCGCGAAGCGATCCGGAAGGCCCTCCCTCCGATCCGCTGCCTGGCGAAGGACGCGAGCTTCGATCTCGAGAACGTCGCCCGCATCTGGGCGACCGAGCCGTTCGGTCTCCAGCGCGCCCTCGTCGAGGTGCGGCGGCAGCTGGAGGATCCGCAGGAGGGCCTCATCCCCCGGCTCGAGCGCGCCGCCGCGTACCTGGAGGACGGCGAGTGCCTCGCGTCTTTGGCCGATGACCGGCTCAGCGAAGGCGAGCCTCTGCGGCGGGGCGTCGAGTGCCACCGCCGGGTGGGCTCCGGCCTCGCCATCGCCCGCCGCGTCGCCGACGAGCTTCCGGGGCTGTGGCCGGTCGTCTGGAGCGTCTGGGAGCCCGCCGCGCCGAGGCTCGCGGCCATCGCCGCGGACCGCCGCCATCCCGACCGGATCCCCGCCGGCCGTCTGCTCGCCTTCGGCAACGGCCGCGTCGGCTGGTACCGCCTCCATCCCCCGCAGGCGCACGCGGCGCTCGAGGCCGCGGCGCCGGCGGAGGAGCGGGCGGAGGAATTCGGCCGGCGCGCCCGGCTGCGCCGCGACGAGCTCTCGAAGGCTCTGGACGCGTTCGCGGACGCCTGGACGAACCAGCAGCCCGTCGCCGCCGCCTCGCGCAGGGCGCGCGACGCGTGGCTCAAGCTGGATCAGTCGGCACAGAGCTGGAGCGCGAGCGGCCCGCGGCGCCGGGACGGCGAGGCCGAAGGCGGCCGGCTGTTCCTCCAGGCGTATCTCGATCTGATGGATAGCCGGCGCCTGCTCCTCGGCGTCGACTCGAGCGTGTCGTCTAGGAGGCTTCCATGACGCCCACGGCCCAACCCGCGGCGCAGACCGCGCCGCGCTCCGTCTCGATCGACACCCTGCCGCTGGCGCATCTCGGCGCCGGCGAGCGGCCGCGGCCGCGCGCGGCTCTGAGCGGCCTATGGGCCGTATGGGCGGACCTGCGCAACCTCCGTCCGGCGGTGCTCGCGGCTCTCGGGGTCGCCGCGCTCGCTCCGCTCGTCGGGGCGCTCCTCCTGGGCAGCCGGAGCCCCGAGGCCGCGAGCGAGGGCTCCCTCCCCGCGCGCTTGGAGGCGCCCAGCGGCGCCCCTCGCGCGGCGACTCCGTCCGATCGCGACCACGGCCTCGTGCTGCGCCCCGAGCGGCTGCGGCGCCAGGCCCCGCCGGAGGGCTTCTACGGGGCGGGCTCCGGAAAGGGACGGCCGATCGAGGAGCCCGTCGCCGCCGAGGAGCCCGCGCACGGCGGGATGATGGTCGCGCCCGAGGCCCCCGCGGCTCCGGCGAACCCGCAGGGACGGCTGCAGCCCGTGGCGTTCACCGGCGCCGCCGGCGCGGGCGGCGCGGGCGGCGCCCCGGCGGCGCCGGTCGCGGCGCCGACCGCCCGGCCGACCGCCGCCGCCCCGGCGCCCAAGGCGCCGGCGAAGGCCAAGCTCCGCGCCCTCCGCGGCGTCATCGAGATGGAGAACAAGGGCGTTCCGGAGCCGCGCGCCGTAGGCCGGACGACGGGCTTTCGGACGGACGCGCCGACGAAGGAGCCGGGGCTTCAGGAGTCGACGGCCGGCGCGATCGTCGCCGACCCGAGCCGGTCGCACGCCCTCTACGACGGGCAGGGCCCCAACCAGCAGGCCGGCGCTCGCAACTTCGACGGCTGGTGGCGGGCCAACACCGAAGGGACGCAGATCCGCTACCAGCAGGGCATGATCCCGCGCAACGAGGTCGTCAACATCTATCGCGTCGAGCGGTAGCTCACGGCGCGGGCGAACGAACAGAAGCGCTCCAGACCGGCCGCTTCGCGGCGGAGCGCCTCGGCCCGCTCGAGCTTCTCCTGGGCCGCGGCGAGCCCGGCCTCCTCGTCGCGCCTCAGCGGCGGGAGCTCGTGCAACTCGCGCAGGCTCTGCGCCGCGCTCGGACGGGGAGCGCGCGCCCTCACGCGGGCCGAGCGGCTCTTCGCCTCCTCCGACTCGGCCGCCTTGCGCAGCGCGCGCGAGCGGAGCTCGAGGCGGCGGAGATGGCGCGCCGCCGACGGGCCGCCGCCGGGCAGCATCGCGTAGCCGAGCGCGCGCTGGGCGTGGATCAGGACCAAGAGCGAGTCGTCGCCGTCGAGCTCGGCGGCGGTCTGGGCGACGGCGAGCCGGGCGAGGGCGGCCTTGAGGCGCTCGGCGCGCAGCTGGCGCTCGGGCCCCGAGCCGGCGGGCAAAGACAGCGCCTCCCCGAGCTCGCGGGAGCCGGTCCGCCACGGCTCGCGCAGCAGCCGGTCCACCTTCCTCTCGACGGGGGAGGACTCGGCGAGGAGCGCCGCCGCCACCGCTTGCGCGGCCGCGGCGGCCACGCGGACGGCCGGCGCGGCCGCGGGAGCCCCGCCCAGCGCGGCCGCGAGCCAGGTGCCCGCGCCTTCCACGGCCTCCTTCGCGGCGGTCTCGAGCGCCTTGCTGACGACGGACTCCGCGTTCATGCGGGGAGCCTCAGCGCGGTCAGGATGAACTGCACGCCCACCGCCGCGAGCAAGAGTCCCATGAGGCGGGTCGCCACGTTCATGAACGTGGGAGAGATCCGCCGGGCGCCGCTTGCGATGACGTGCAGGATGGCGTACGTCGCCGCGGCGACGAGGAGGATGCAGGCGTAGAAGATCGCGTGGTGGAGCCAGCCCTGCGCCTTCCCCGCGAGCACGATCGCGGTCGAGATCGCGCCGGGGCCCGCGAGCATCGGCACCGCCAGCGGAGTGATCGCGATGTCCTCCTTCGAGATGCCCTCGGCGGTCTCCTCCTCGGTCTCGTTGAGGGGGCTGCGCTTGGCGCGGAGCATGTCCAAAGACGACAGGAGCAGGACGAGCCCGCCGGCGACCTGGAAGGCGGGCAGCGTGATCCCGAGCACGCGGAAGATCGCCGGCCCGAGGACGGCGAAGAGGCACATGACGAGCGCGCAGACCATGCACGCCGTCCGGGCCATCCGGCGGCGTTGCTTCACCGTGTCCGATTGCGTCATCGCCAAGAACGCCGGGATGACCGCGAGCGGGTCCACGATCGCGAACAGCGAGCCGAAGGTCAGGACGGCGTAGCGCAGCGTGTCTTCCATCCGCGGCTAGCTCCAGTCATAATGCTCGCGGATCTTGTCCCAGGCCTCTTCGGCGGTCTCCACGTACTCGAAGAGCTGCTGGTCGCCGGGCGAGATCACCCCTTGGTCGGACAAGAACGGCACGTCGAGCGCCCGGGTCCAGAACTTCCGGCTCATGAGGAGGATCGGGATGCGGCGCTTCTTGCCGGTCTGCACGAGCGTGAGCAGCTCGAAGAGCTCGTCCATCGTGCCGAAGCCGCCCGGAAAAAGCAGCAGCGCCTTCGCGCGCATCATCAGGTGCATCTTGCGCAGCGCGAAGTAGTGGAACTGGAAGCAGAGCTCGGGGGTGATGTAGGGATTCGGGTCCTGCTCGTGCGGGAGGGTGATGTTCATCCCGATGCTCTTCGCCCCCGCCTCGTAGGCGCCGCGGTTGGCCGCCTCCATGATGCCCGGGCCGCCGCCCGTCACGATCACGTACTCGCGCCGGACGTCGTTCTGGGACGCGCGCGAGACGATCGCGGCGAAGCGCCGGGCCTCCTCGTAATAGCGCGAGAGCCCGAGCGCGGTGCGCGCCCGCTTCAGGGCGTCCCGCGCGGCGGGATCCTTGGGCCGCTTCTTCGCGGCGCTCTCGGCCTTCGCGAGGCCCGCCTTCGCTATCGCGGGCGGCAGCACGCGCGCGCTGCCGAAGATCACGATCGTCGACCGGATGTTCTGCTCGAGCAGGGTCATCTCCGGCTTGAGGAGCTCGAGCTGGAAGCGCACCGGGCGCAGCTCCTCGCGCGACAGGAACGCGAGGTCGTTGTAGGCGCGCAAGTACGTCGGACTGCGGCTGATCGCGTCGAGCAGCTTCCGGCGCTTGGCCGGGGACAGCTCGGGGCTCGGGGGAGGCGCGTCGTAGTTCATGGCGTTATAGCTCCACTTGCTCGTCCATCTCGGGCACGTGCGTCGCCCAGCCCTTCTCGCGGGTGATGCGCTCGCCGAGGGCCGCGGACTGGTCCGGCTCTCCATGCGTGACGAAGACCTTCCTCGGGGCGCCGCTCAGTCCGCCGAGCCAGCGCATCAGCTCGTTGGAGTCGCCGTGCCCGGAGAAGCCGTCCATGTCGACGACCGAGCCGCGGATCACGATCTCCTCGCCGTAGATCTTCACCGTGCGCTTGCCGTCGAGGAGCAGGCGCCCGCGCGTGCCCATCGCCTGGTACCCGGCGATGGCGAGGACCGAGCCCTCGCGGGTGAGGAAGTTCTTGAGGTGATGGAGGACGCGGCCGCCCGCGAGCATGCCGGAGGACGCGATCACGACGGCCGGACCTCTGAGGTCCGCGAGGCGCCGGGACTCCTCGACCGATTTGTGGAGGCGGATGTTCTCCCCGACCATCGGGCCGCCCGTGAGCGGGTCCATCCTCGCCTGCCCGCTCTCGAGGTACTTCAGGTACACTTCGGTGGTCGCGAACGCCATCGGGCTGTCGACGTGGATCGGCAGCCGCGGGATTCGGCCGGCGCTTTCGAGCTGGCGGAGCAGGTACAGGAGCTGCTGCGACCGGCCTACCGCGAAGGCGGGCACGAGCAGGACGCCGCCCGTCTTCAGCACCATCTTCACGACGCGCTCGAGCTCGTCGATCGGCCTCTCGGCGCCGTGGGTCCGATTCCCGTAGGTCGACTCGACGACGACGTAGTCGGAGGGCGGCGGGACCGTCGGGTCGGGCGTTAGCGGCGCGTCGTAGCGGCCGACGTCTCCCGAGAACAGCACGGTCCGTTGGACGCCATCGGAGCCCGCGCGCACGTGCACCATCGCCGAGCCGAGGATATGGCCCACGTCGAGGAACGTCGCCTCCAGGGCTTCGGCGGCTTTGAAGGGACGGCCGTACTCGACGACCTGCAGGAGCCCGAGCGTCCGCTCCACGTCGTCCTCGGTAAAAAGCGGCTCCGCGGGCTTGTGCTTGGACAGCCCGTGCTTGTTGAAGAAGTCGGCGTCCTCCTGCTGGAGCTTCGCCGCGTCCTTGAGGACGATCGGCAGGAGGTCCGCCGTGGGCGGCGTGCAGAGCACCTGGCCGGCAAATCCCGAGCGCACGAGCCGGGGCAGGTAGCCGCAGTGGTCGATATGCGTATGCGTCAGCGCGACGGCGGTGACCGCCTTCGGATCGAAGGCGGGCGCGGTCCAGTTGCGCAGGCGGAGCTCCTTGAGACCTTGGAACATCCCGCAATCGACGAGGAGGCTCGCGCCTCCCCTCCGCAGCAGGTACTTGGAACCGGTCACCGTCCGGGCGGCGCCGTGGAACCCGAGGCTTATCGTTTCAGTAGGCATAGGCTCAAAGCGGGGACGTAGGTGACGAGGGCGAGCGCCCCCAGCATCATCAGCCAGAACGGCAGCGTCGCCTTGTACAGCTTGCCGAGCGGCGCGTCGAAGCGGCTGCGGGACAAGAACAGGTTCAGCCCGAGCGGCGGCGTCATGTAGCCGATCTCGAGGTTGAGCAGGAAGAGGACGCCGAGGTGGATCGGGTCGATCCCGTACTGGGCGGCGACCGGAACGATGATCGGCACGACGATGATGATCGCCGAGAAGATCTCGACCATGTTCACGACCAGCAGGAACGCGTTGAGCGCCAGGAGGAACAGCGTCTTCGAGCCGATGTAGACGTGCATCCACTGGAAGAGCTTGTCCGGCACCTGCTCGTCGATGAGGTAGCTCGTGAGCCCGAGCGCCGTGCCCAGCACGATCAGGATCGCGCCGACGAGCGTCATCGAGCGCTCGACGACGCCGGGCAGCTCCTTCCAGGACAGGTCCCGGTAGACGAGCGTCTCGACGATGAGGACGTAGAACGCCATCACCGCCGCCGCCTCGCTCGCGGTGAACCAGCCCCGGTAGATGCCGCCGATGATGAGAAACGGCAGCGGGATCTCCCAGGCCGCGGCCCGCGCCGCCTTCAGGAGCCGCTCGAGCGAGAACGGCGCGCGCTGGACGCCCGCGCGCCGGCCGGTCCAGAGCGCGTAGGCGCCGAGGATGACGAGCAAGAGGACGCCCGGCACCGCCGACGCGGTGAACAGCTCGTCGATCGACACCTTCGCGACGAGGCCGTATAGGATGATCGGAAGGCTCGGCGGAAACAGCAGGCCCAGGCTGCCGGTCGTCGTGAGCAGCCCGAGGTTGAAGTTCTCCGGATAGCCCTGCTTGAGCAGCATCGGGTAGAGCAGCCCGCCGAGCGCGATGATCGTCACGCCGGAGGCGCCGGTGAACGCGGTGAACAGCGCGCAGGTTCCGAGCCCGACGATCGCGAGCCCGCCCGGCAGCCAGCCCACGAGCGACTCGGCCAGCTCGACGAGTCGCTGCGGCGCCTTCGATTCGGCGAGGAGGTACCCGGCGAACGTAAATAGCGGGATCGCGATCAGCGCGGGCAGGCTCGCGAGGCGGAACAGCTCGATGATCACCGCGACCGGGTCCGTGCCCGCGCCCGCGAAGAGCCAGAGCGCCAGCGCGCCGATCAAGGCGAAGACGGGCGCGCCGAGCCCGGCCAGGCCGACCAGCCCGAGGCCGACGAGGGCGCCGCTCACGGAGCCGCCCCTTCGAGCCTTCCCGTGGCGGCCGCGTGTCCGGAGAGCACGGTCTTGAGCGCGTAGTGCGCCGCCAGCAGAGCGAAACCGAACGGCGCCACCGCCTCGAACCACCACGCCGGCACGTGGACGCCGAAGGCCGAAAAGAGGATGCCCGCGTGCTCGCGCTGCTGCTGGAGGTAGGCCCACGACGCGCGGAGCAGGCACGCGCTGACGACGGCCGCGAAGGCCTGGCAGAGCGCGGCCGCGGCGGCCTTCGCGCGGCCCGCCATGGCGTGCGCGGCGGCGTCCATCGCGAACTGCTTGTCGGCCGCGGCGGCGACGCCGGCGCCGAGGAAGCCGACCCACATGACGAGGTGCCGGAGCAGCGTGTCGCCCCACAGCACGCTGAGGTTCACGCCCGTGCGCAGCCCCACCTGGCGCAAGACGACCTGGAGGAACGCCAGGGTGACCATGAAGGCGAGCAGCGCGGTCAACGCCGCGCGCTCGGCCGTGACCAGCGCCCGCTCAGCCTTTCTGAGGCTTCGCATCCTTGGGCTTCTTCTGCTCCACCGATTTCCCCGAGCGGATCTCGGCGACCGCCTTCTCCACCTGGTCGAGCAGATCCGCCGGATACATGCGGCCCACGAGGCTGCGCCGGGCCTTCTTCCCGAGCTCCTCGTACTTCGCGAGGATATCGGCCGACGAGGGCTGCGTGACGGTGAGACCCTGCTTCTGCAGGGCCGCGAGCGCGTCCTGGTTCTCTTTGCGGCTGAGCTCCGTGATCTTCTCCGTGTATTTCCGGCCGAGCTCGAGGAGGGCGGCCCTCGACTCGGCCGGCAGCGCGTCGAGGAACTTCTTCGAGACGAGGATCGCGCCGGAGGCGTTGGCCATCGGGACGGAGTAGATATACTTCGTCTTGGTGAACCACTGCATCGCGACGACGCCCATCGGAGAGCCGTAGACCGAGTCGATGAGCCCCGTCTGCAGGGATGTCATGACATCGGGTAAGGACAGCGGGATGGGGTTCACGTCGAGGACTTCGAACGCCGCCTCGGCGATCGGGTCCCCCTCCCAGACCCACATCTTCGACCGCTTCATGTCGGCCGTCTCGCGCACGGGGTGGTTCGTGAAGACGTGCACCAGCCCGACCTCCGCCGAGCCGAGGCTCACGAAGCCGGCCTTCTCGAGGTAGCCGTCGAAGATCTTCGAGAACTTCGCTTGGACGTGGTCGATCTCGGCGGTCGTGCGGAACAGAAACGGCGCGTCCATGACGCGGACCTCCGGCGCCACCTCCCCGAGGCCGCGTCCGGTGACCCCCGCCGCGTGGAGCTGCCCGATCCGCATCTTGCTCACGACGTCCTTCTCGTCGCCGGAGACGCCGCCGGGATAGAACTTGAACTTGAGCTTGCCTCCGGTCTTCTCCTGGAGCTCCTTGTTGAAGTCGTGCATGACCTTCATCCAGGTGGAGCCGTCCGGAGCGAGCGTCGCGAACTTCACGACGCTCGACTGCGCCGAAGCCGGAGCGGCGAGGACGAACGACAGGAGGAGGCTAGAACAGTTCATCGACTTTCTCCAGTAGCCGCCGGGCCCGCTGCTTGGCGACGGCGTTGGCGAGCCTCGCCAGCGGCATCTCGGGCGTCGCCTCGAGGACCTCGCCCAGCAGGCGCTTGAAAAGATCCGCGTCCTGGGCGGCGACCGCATAGTACTGCGCGTAGAGGAGCTTGGACGTCAGGAAGTGTCCGCCCGTCGCGTGGACCGCCGCCTCGAAGAAGGCCTGGGCCTTCGCGGGGTCGCCGCCGAGCATCCGCGGCCGGACCGCGTCGTAGGAGCCGAGGAACAGCTCCGCGCCGCCGTAGTAATAGCCCGGCGAGAGCCGGTGGACCGCCTGCATGATCGCGACCACCTTGGGGAGATCGGCGACCGCCTCGGGCGTATCCTTCGAGAGGTTGATCCATCCGCCCCAGCCGTAGCCCGTCCAGAAGAGCCCCGGGACGTCGGCGGGGCGCGCGCCCTTGAGGGACTCGCCGGCCGCCTCGAGCGTCATCGCTGGGAGGCCCTTCAGCGGCGCCCGGAGCGTGGCCAGGGCGTAGTCCCGCCCCCGGAGATAGGCGCCTTTCGCCCGCTCGGGCTCCGCGTCCTCGAGGAACAAGAACGCGTAGCCGCCGAAGCCCTCGGCGAGCAGGCGCTGTATCCTCGCGTTGCCCGGGTCGTTTTGGAGCAGCCCTTCCAAGAGCTTCAGCTGCGACGGGAAGGCGTCGCGGGCCAGCGCGGGGTCGGTCTCGGCGTAAAACGCGAGGGCCCCCTTGTCGAGCATGGGCACGGCCATGCGCAGGGCCATGCGCTGAGGGCTGCAGCCGGCCGTCAGCGCCGCCGCGGGCAGCAGCGCGAGAAGTCGTTTCAAGGCGCCAGGATTTTAGCAAAAGCGCGCAGGGGTGGCGGCGCTATCGCTTGAAGATGCCCTCGAGCAGCTTCTTGCCTTGGTCGATCACCTGCTCGACGCCGGGCTGCTTGATGATCGCCGCCACGTCGGGCTTCGTCTCGGGGTTCGCGAGGGAGCCTCGAACGAAGAAAGCGAGCGGGCCCGCGATCCGTCCCTGCAGGAGGCCTCCGAGCTTCACGGCGATCCGGAGGTCGAGCTTGTCTCGGGCGAGGTCGGCCGTGCCGGTCGTCGTCACGTAGGAGCCGCCGGCGTCCATGTGCGACTCCTTGACGGTCATGAGGCCCTTCGCGAACGCGTAGTCGCCGGTGATCTCGCTGAAGGCGACCTTGTCGAAGTTGGGCAGCGGGAGCGGCAGCTTCACGATGCCGGCGGTCTTCTGCAGCACGATCAGCGGGAAGAGGGCGGCCTTGAGCAGCGGGTGCTTCGAGCCGAACTTGGCGAGGTCGTCGAAGCGGCCCTTGCCGACCTTGAGCGTCGCCTTCCCCCCGAGCGCGCCCAGGTCCGGCGTGATCCCGGTGAGCGCCCAATCGAAGACCGCGGACTCGGCCTGGAAGTTCGGGTGCTTGACCGGCCCGACCTCGAGCCTCCCCGAGGTCGACAGGGGCTTGTCGGCGGCGGCCTTGCCTTGCGGGGCCCCGGCCGGCGCCGAGCCGGACAGCGGCGGCGCGGGCTCCTTGCGCGCGGCCCACGAGGTAAGATCGAGCGAGGCGAGCTTTCCCGTCACGCGGACATCGGGCGTTTTCGCGTAGTCCTTCGCGTCGACGTCGAGCGCCACGGCGGCGCCCGCGAGCTTGCCGCTGAGCGCCGCCTTGACGCGCTTGGGATCGAAGGAAAGGGTCAGCGCCGCCTCCGTCACGGCGAGGCCCGAGACCGTCGCGCCGAGCCCCGTCACGCGGCCCGTGCCGGCGAGCTCCGGCGCGTCCGGGCGCCCGGCCACCTTCACGTCGAGATCGGCCTTCCCGGAGACCGCGTACTCGGCCAGCGCGGGGACGGCGGGCATGAGCGTCTCGAGCGGCAGCCCGGAGGCCTTCAACGCGAGGTCGAGCCTGCCCGGGTCCTTTCCCGCCGCGAGCTTCGCCGACCCCCTCGCCTCGAGCGTCGACGGACCGAAGCTCAGGCGGAGGGGCTGCAGCGTCACGCGGCCGCCGGCGTAGCTCGCGTCGAGCGCCACCGCGCCCTCGGGCAGCGAGAGCCCCGCGGGCGCGTTCGCGACGAAGGCCTTGAGCGCCTCCGCCGTGAGCGCCGGGAGCTTGCCCTTCGCGGAGACTTTCACCGCGCCGTCCTTCGAGCGCGAGACCTGGCCTTCGAGCGTCACGCGCGCGCCCGCCTGCGAGACCTCGAGCGGCGAGAGCTTCGCGTCGAGCGCGCCGTCGGCCATGCGGGCGGTGCCTTTCAGCGTCGCCTTCACCGAGCCCCAGGTCAGCGTCAGCGGATCGAGGTCGACCTGGGTCGTCTCTCCATGCTTCACGGTCCCGTTGAAATCCACGTTGCCGCGATGACGGGAGGCGCCCTGCTTGACGTCGTAGGCGAAGGCCAGGCTCGCCGGCAGCGGGGCGCCCGAGCCGATGCCCGACACCGTCGCCCGCGCCTTCGTGAGCTCCGCCTTCGTCCCGGCCGCGTCGCGGTACTCGACCGAGCCGCCCGACAGCTCGACGCGGCTGATCGTCAAGGCGAGCGGGGCGCCCGCCGGGGTCTGTCGGCCGCTCGGCGCCTTGGGGCCGCCGGCGGCTCCGAGCGTGCTCGCGTTGAGCTTGCCCTTCGCGTCGTGCACGAGACGGCAGCGGAAGTCGGCGACGACGAGCTCCGAGATCGCGACGCGCCGCTCGAGGAGCGCGCGCAGGCTCCACCCCGCCGAGGCCCGTCC
>JACQPK010000466.1 GCA_016207565.1 Elusimicrobiota bacterium | reverse complement strand
GGCCGCCGCCTCGAGGAGGCGGATACAGCGGCGGAGCTCGTCGGCGGACATCGAAGTCAAATTATACCACGCCCCGCCCGACCGCCCGAAGTAAAGTTAGTAAATTGGGGACTGTCCCCAATTTACTAACTCTACCAAGTGCGGCCGCCTAGCGCGGCGCGACGACCTCGCCGGACGCGGAGCGCGCGGGGTTGGGCGCCGTCGCGCTGTACTCGAGCTCGGCGATGGCTTCCGCGGCGACGACGCCGCCCGAGTTCTCCAGACGGAGATGCGAACCCGCGAAGGAGTGGCCGCCGGCGGCGGCGCCTCCGGCGATGGCGTTGGCGTCCGCGACCGCCGGATCGAGATAAGGGTCGAGGAGCAGTCGGGCGTTTCCGGCGAGGGAGCCGTAGTTGATGGTGTTGATCGCCGATTCGATGCGGTCCCCCTCCCCGGGCTGGTACACGCCGTGGACGTGGATGAAGGAGTACGTGAAGCCGTAGGGAGACGGAAACTCATCGGCTCCGCCAAGGGTGCGGTTCCCGAAGTCGAACTTGAGGTGAAGCGCCCCGACGGGAGCGGAGGAAGTGCAGCCCGAGCAGCTGATCGGCTTGTGCCCGCTGAAGAACCAGCCCGTGCCGGTCTGAAGGGACTTCACGTGCTCCCACGACGACAAGCCGTCGGCGACGCCGGCGGCGACCTTCGTGTTTTCCTGCGAGCCCTGGGTCGCCGTGGCGCCCGCGCTGCTGTTGAGCTCGGCGGCGACCTCGGTCTCCGCGGCGGTCTCGCCGCCGGAGGCGGTCGCGTCCCCCGACTCCTCGGCGGCGGACGGCTCCTCGGAGGCGGCCGTCGACCCGCCGGAATCCTCGTCGGGCTGCGTCGTGGAAGAGCCGGAACCGGAGCCGGAGGAGGCCTCCTCCGAGCTCTCGGGGGACGGCGCCGCGGCCAGACCCGCGTTGATCTCGCCGACGACGGACGCCGGCAGCGGCCCGGCGGGCGTCGGCGCCTTGTTCGCCTCGCTGATCGAGCCCTCGCCGGCCACCGACACCGTCGTGGCGCCCCTGCCGTTCGACAGCTCGAAGGCGCCCGCTCGCGCGTTGGCGTTGTTGCCGGCGCCGGGGCCCGCGAGCATCACGGCGCACATGCCCGGCGAGGCGATCCCGGCGACGATGGTGCCGCGGATGCCGATCGTCCCGGTCGGCAGCTTCACCTTCATGCTCGAAGGCTGGGCGTTCGCGATCTTGCCCGTCACGAAGCGGAACACGCCCTTGGTGATTGTCGCCGTCACCCGGCCGTTCTCGGTCTTCGGGTCGTAGACGAACTCGTCGAGGACCATGTCCGAGTTCGGGCCGAGCGTGAACACCGTCTCGTCCTTCAAGAGGATCTGGAACCGCGAGTTCGCGTCGGTCGTGACGTGGTCGTTCTGGAAGAGGGGCTTGCCGCTCTGGACGACCCGGCCGACCGACTCGCCGGACGACTTCGCGCGCGGGATGCCTTTCACCGCCGCGGCGGCGCCGATCTGCGTCAGCGCGGCCGAGGCCGTCCACGGAGCGAATGCGACTAGAGCCGACGCGAAGACCGCGCGGAGATGGGCCATGGTCGAGAGCCTCGGGGCGACGCGCCATCTTCGCAGAATCGTCGCGGCCCGTCAATCACCGGGGCCGGGCGGCGCGCAGCTTCGCCAGGTACTCGCGCGCGACGGGGTGCGCCGGGTTCCGGCGCAGGACCTCGCGCACGTGACGCTCCGCGGCCGCGAGCCGTCCTTCCTGAGCGTTGAGCGCCGCCCAATTCAGGTGCGCGGGCGCGTGGTCGGGGCGCAGGCGCAGCGCTTGCCGGTACTCCTCCGCGGCGGCGCGAGCCTCCCCTCGCCCGGCCAGCAGCAGGCCGAGGTTGTTGTGCGCGTCGGGGTTCCTCGGATCGAGCCGGATCGACTCCCGGTAGGCCGCCTCCGCCTCGCTCACGGAACCCGCGGCGGCGAGGACAACCGCGAGGTTGTAGCGGGCCCGCCGGTGGGAAGGGTCCAACCGAAGCGCCGCGCGCCGCAGCTCCGCCGAGTCGGGCAGCCGCCCCTGGCGCGCCCGCACCGCGCCGAGAAACTCGTAGGCGTCGGCCGATCTCGAGTTGATCCGGATCGCCGCTTCCGCGTGCTCCTGCGCCGCCGCGAGGTCGCCCGCGCCGAGTCGGGCGGCGGCCCAATTGAGCCGGGCCGAAAGGTTCCGCGGATCGAGACGCACCGCCTCCTGAACGTGCCGCTCCGCCCTCGCGAGCTCGCCCGCCTCGGCAAGCACCGCGGCGTACTGGTTGTGGGCAACCGCGTTGCCGGGGTCGACGGCGAGCGCGTGGGTCCAGAGCGTGCGGGAGTCGCGCCATTGGGCGGTCCGGCTCCACGAGGCCCTTCCCAGCGCGGCGCACACGACGGCGGCCAGACTGATCGCCCAAGGGCGCGTTCGGCGGCTGCGCACCAGGAGCGATAGCCCGGCCCCCGCCGCGACCGACGGACCGAGGGCCGGCAGATAGCTGTAACGCTCGGCGACGAGCTGGTCGCCCACGGTCACGACTCCCAAAAGCGGCGCCGCCGCCGCCGAGTAGTGGGCGAGCGCGGCGAGGACCGCCGGCGTCCGCCGGCGGCCCCGCACCGCGGCCCAGACGAGGACCGCCGACGCCGAGGCGGCCAGCGCGACCGGCCAAGACAGCGGCCCGAGCCCCTCCGGCACGCGGTGAAACGGCTGGAGCGGCCATGGCATGAGGGTCTTGGCGATGTAGTAGGGATAGGCGTACGCGGCCAACGCGAAGCGCATGGCCGGCTCCACCTGCGCCGTGGTCCGGAGCCCTCCCCACTGCGCCTTCGCCGCGACGGCCACGGCCGCCGCCGCGAGCGCGATGAGCAGAAACGGCAGCTTCTCGAGGAGCGCGCGGCGAGGCTCGGTCCTCAGACGGCCGAGCGCGAACGCATCGAGGACGAGAAGCGTCGCGGGCAGCGAGATCGCGCTCACTTTCGACAGCAGCGCGAGCACGTACAGCCCCAGCACGCGCGCGCGCCGGGCCGGGTCGCGGAGGTAGGCGTCTGCGGCGGCCAGATAGAAGAGCCCGCACAGCGCGCCGCCCCGCTCGATCGTCCAGGCGACCGTCTCCACGCGCAGCGGGTGCAGCCCCCAGACGAGCGCCGCGAATGCCGCGGCCCACGCTTCGCCCCTGAGCAGGCGCCGCGCGACGCGAAAGAGCAGGACCGTGCTCGCGGCGTGGATCAGGACACTCGTGAGGTGGTAGCCCCCGGGTTCCGCGCCCCAGAGGAGGTCGTCGACGGCGAGGGACAGCCAGGCGAGAGGCTGGTAGTGCCCCGGAAAGAAGGTCGTGGAGATCCAGCGCCGGGCCGCCGGCCCGAATCCGCGGAAGAGGACGTTATCCGCGATGTACGGGACATCGTCCCAATTGACGAACCCGTTGACCAGCGCCGGGGAGAACGCCGCGACCGCGCCCAGGAAGACGAGGACCCCGAGCGCGCGGGCCTCGAGCCCGGGAGCTAACGCGGCGCGATGATCGTACCGGAGGCCGAGACGCCCGAGGAGTTGGTGAATTGGTAGTTCGCCTGGGCTTCCGCCGCCACGACGCCGTTCTTGTTGTTCAACTGGATCTGCGTCCCACTGAACGTGCAGGTGCCGGCCCCGCAGCCCGTGACCGCCGCCAGGCTGGGGCTGTACTTGGCGTCCGAGGCGTCGGGGAAGCTCGAGGTGCTCGAGTAGCTCATCGAGTTGATCAACGATTGGACGGTGTCGCCGGGCGAGAAGATGTTGTGAAGATGGATGAACGAGTTCGAGCCCCCTTCGGGCCCGTTGAACGAGCCGGTTCCTCCGAGGGTCTTGTTCGCGAAGTCGACCCACAACTGCAGCGCGACCTGCGGGTTCGACTGGCACCCCGTGCACGACGACACGGAAGCCACGTTGAAGAACCAGCCGGTGAAGCTCGTCACGCCCCGGACCTGGCCCCAGTGCGCCAGGCCCTCCGTGATGCCCGCGCTGACCCTCGTGTTGTCCTGCGAGCTCTGCGTCGAGCTGTTCTGCGCCGTGCTGTTGAGCTCGGTCGAGACGCCGGTCTCCTCGGCGGACTCGCCGCCCGCGGCGGTGGTGTCCCCGGACTCCTCGGCGGCCGAGGACTCCGTGGAGGACGCCGGCTCCTCGTCCGGCTGCGTCGAGGACGACGAGCTCGCGCCGGAGCCGGCGCTCGCCTCCTCGGAAGTCCCCGAGGTGGGCGCGGCGGAGAGGCCGGCGTTGATCTCGCCGATCGTAGCCGCCGGCAGCGGACCCGGCGGCGTGGGCGCCTGGCCGGGGCCCGGGATCATCGAGCCCTCGCCGGCGACGTTCACGTTCGTGGAGCCCATCGCGTTGGAGAGCTCGAACGCGCCGGTCTTGGCGTTCGCGTTGTTGCCCGCGCCGGGACCGGCCAGCATCACCGCGCACATCGTGGGCGACACGATGCCGGCCACGATCGTGCCGCGGATGCCGATGGTCCCGACCGGCAGCTTCACTTTCATGTTCGAAGGCTGGTTGTTGGCGATCTTGCCCGTGACGAAGCGGAAGACGCCTTTCGTGATCGTCGCCGAGATCTGGCCCTTTTCCGTCTCGGGGTCGTACACGAACGTGTCGAGCACCATGTCGGAGTTCGGCCCGAGGGTGAACACGGTCTGGTCCTTGAGAAGGACTTGGAAGCGGGACGAGGCGTCCGTGGTCACGTGGTCGTTTAGGAACAGCGGCTTGCCGCTCTGGATGATGCGCCCGACGGCCTCGCCCTGCGACTGGGCCTTGGGCATGCCCTTGACCGCCGCGGCCGCGCCGATATGGGTCAGGGCGGCGGACGACAACGACGGCGCTCCGAGGAGGAGCGCGGAAAGCGTCGACGCGATGAGCTTGCGGTTCATCAGTTCCCCCAGGCGTACGTCAGCATCGCCGTCAGCTTGTTATTCGTGTAGGCGTAATTCGACAGGTTCGAGAGCGAGTGGTAGTACTCGTAGCCCGCCGTGGCGAGCAGCCCCTTGAGCGGCGCCCACAAGAGCGACAGGGGCGCGCCGAACATCGTCCGCACCCGGTAGTTGTCGTCCTGCCGGATCTCGGGGCTGACGAAACCGTCGTGAGCCTCGTAGCGGTCGTAGCCCGCCGTCACCCCGCTCATGAGGAACATCCCTTTGCCGAGGAGCCACGTGTGGTCCAAGCCGAGCGCGTGGCGGGTGTAGGCGTTGTAGAGGCTCGCGGCGTTCTTGATGGTGTAGGTGTAGCTCGGGGTGAGGCGGTGCGTGGGCTGGACCCAGTAGCCCGCCCCCAGACCCCACTCCCAGAAGTTGCCGGAGCGCTCGTTGGCCGTGCCGACCTGAGCCGTCGGCGAGTAGTCCTGATACGTGTACGCGGTACGGAAGAAGCGCTCTTCGCGCGCGGAGACCTTGCGCGAGAAGTGCAGTTCGGCGCCCCGGCCGCGGAGGAACGTCTGCTGCGCGAGCTGGATATGGTCGAGCTGGAGCGTCGGCGTGATGTCGGCGAAAGGGCTCGCGTAGGTCGCGCCGGCCCGAGCCGAGTACGCCTTGACGTTCAGGGTCTTCGTGAGCACCTGCTCGGCCTGGAACATGCTGAAGGAGCCGAAGGCCCGGTGGCCGCCCCGCAGGTCGCGCGAGACCCCGAGCGTGCCGATGAGCGGATAGCTGAAGTCGTCGCGCCGCTCGTTGGCGCCGGCCAATTGGACCGGGATGCCGCCGAGCAGGGCCTTCCCGTCGGCCGGCGAGGCGTTCCGGTTGTTGTCGAAGCCGGTCCCGGCGCTGACCATCGCGTTGAAGTGGGTCTTGCGGCGCCGCCTCTGGATCGCCGTCAGGTACTCTTGCGCCTCGGCCTTGATGTCCGATGGGACCGACATCTCGGTGATCGTCGTGAGCTCGCGCTCGGCCGAGGTCAGGTCGTCCAGCCGGTAGAGGACGATCGCGAAGAGGAGCCGCGCCTTGGCCTTGTTGGGCTTGAGCGTGACGACCCGCTCGAGCGTCGCCGACGCGCCCTTCAGGTCGCCGCCGCGGATCTGGGTGCGCGCCCAGCGGTAGCTCAGCTCGATGTTGTCGGGGTCGGCCATCACAGCCTCGTAGGTGACGTTCTCGTCGGAGGCGCTCGAGGCCTCCGAGGCGGCGGCGGCGCCCTGTTGGGCGGCGCGCGCCTGGGCGGGAGCTTGACCTTCTCGTTCGGGATTGCCTTGCTGGGCGGAGGCGGGGCTCACGACGAGGAACGGGGCGAGCGCTAGGGCGAGTCGGTGCATGTTCGGTTTGCTCCGGACGGGTTTTCGACGACACGGAATCATCGCAGAATTGTTGCGTGAGAGTCAAACCCCGGCGCGGTTGATTCCGGGACGCAAAAACCGGACAATACGCGCGTGCGGGTCGACGCGAAGGGCCTCGCCAAGCAGCTTGCCTTCAAGCGCGGCCTCATCTACCGCTGGCTTCACATCCTGCTGCCGGGGGCGATGCTGGCGGGCGCGGTCGCGCTTTTCCTCAGCGGCAGCCGGTGGACGGAGTGGGCCCAAAACCAGGCCTTCGACGTCTTCCAGCGCCTGGCCCCGCGAGACTTCCAGGAGGTGCCGGTCCGCGTCCTCGACATCGACGAGGAGAGCCTCCGGCGGGTCGGCCAGTGGCCTTGGCCGCGCACCAAGCTCGCCGAGCTCGTGCGGAAAGCGGACGCCCTGGGAGCGTCCGTCCTCGCGTTCGACAGCCTATTCCCGGAGGAAGACCGCACCTCTCCCGCGAAGGTGGTCGCCAGCTGGCCGCAAGACGACCCGGCGGTCCAGGAGCTCAAGCCGCGGCTGGCGAAGCTCGCCGACCACGACACGCTCTTCTCCCGAGCGATGGCGAAGTCGCGCGTGGTGCTCGGCTTCGCGCTCTTGACCGAGCGCACGGCCGTCCTTCCCGCCCGCAAGCTGAGCTTCGCCGTCAGCGGAGAGAACCCGCAGCCCTACCTGCCGGAGAGCGAAGGCGCCGTCTCCAACCTGCCGAAGCTCGAGACGGGCGCCTCAGGCATCGGCAGCATCGGATTCATGCCCAGCGCCGACGGCGTCATCCGCGCCGTGCCCCTCGTCTTCCACATACAAGGGAAGCTCTTCCCTTCGCTCGCGGCCGAGGCGCT
>JACQPK010000046.1 GCA_016207565.1 Elusimicrobiota bacterium | reverse complement strand
TCAGCGGACGGTTGTCCATCGCCGACGGCAGGCGGAAGCCGAAATCGACGAGCGTCTGCTTGCGCGAGCGGTCGCCTTCGAACATTCCGCGGATCTGCGGGACCGTCACGTGGGACTCGTCGATGAACAACGCGAAGTCCTTCGGGAAGTAGTCGAGCAGGCAGAACGGCCGCGCTCCCGGCGGGCGGCCGGAGAGGTGGCGCGAGTAGTTCTCGACCCCGTGGCAGAAGCCGAGCTCGCGGAGCATCTCCATGTCATATCGGCAACGTTGCTCGAGGCGTTGAGCCTCGAGCAGCTTGCCCTTATCCTTCAGCTCCTTGAGCCGTTCCTCTAGCTCCGCCTCGATCGTGCCGAGCGCGCGCTCGAGCTCGGGGCGGGTGGTGAGGAAGTGCTTCGCCGGATAGATGTAGGCCTGCGGGAGTTCGGCGAGCCTTTGGCCCGTGACCGGGTGGAACTGCGTGAGCGAGGCGACCTTGCCGTCGTCGAGCTGGATGCGCAGCGGGGTGTCGGCGTAGGCCGGAAATACATCGACGGCGCCGCCCTTCACGCGGAACTTGCCGCGCGTGAACTCGGTCTCGTTCCGCTCGTAGTGCGTCGCGACGAGGCCGCTCAAGACCTCGTCGCGCCCCATCTCGGCGCCGGTCTTGAGCTCCAGGCACAGCTCCTTGTAGTTGTCCGGGGAGCCGATGTTGTAGATGCAGGACACGGAGGCGACCACGATGACGTCCCGCCGTGACAAGAGCGAGCTCGTCGCCTTCAGCCGCAGCATGTCGATATGCTCGTTGATCTGCGCGTCCTTCTCGATGTAGGTGTCCGTGGACGGGACGTAGGCCTCGGGCTGGTAGTAGTCGTAGTACGAGATGAAGAACTCGACGGCGTTGTGGGGAAAGAAGTGCTTGAACTCGGCGTAGAGCTGGGCGGCGAGGACCTTGTTCGGGCTGATGACCAACGTCGGGCGGTCGATCGTCTCGATCACCGACGCCATGCTGTAGGTCTTGCCGCTGCCGGTGACGCCCAGGAGCACCTGGCTCTTGCGCCCGGACGTGAAGCCGTCGACCAGCTCCGCGATCGCGCGGGGCTGGTCTCCCGCGGGCTTGAACTCGGACTCCAGGCGGAACGGCACCCGGCCATTATATAAAACGACTCCGTCAAAGGTCCTGAGAACGGGTTTTGGTACAATCGAAGTCCTCCACCGTGTTCCGCTCGCTCCGTCACAGAAATTTCCGGCTGTTCTTCTCGGGCCAATTCGTCTCCCTGACCGGGTCGTGGATGCAGCAGACCGCGCTCGCCTGGCTGGTGTACCGGCTGACGAGGGACCCGTGGCATCTCGGCATGGTGGGCTGCCTGGGGCAGCTCCCGGGCGTGCTCCTGGGGTTGTGGGCGGGCGTCCTGGTCGATCGAATGGACCGGCGGCGGTTCGTGGTGGCGACCCAGCTGGCGGCGCTCGTGCAGGCCGCGATCCTGGCCACGCTGACGCTGGCGGGTCGGATCGAGCTTTGGCAGCTCTACGCGCTCGCGGCTTTCGCCGGCGCGATCAACGCCTTCGACCTCCCGGCCCGGCAGGTCATGATCGGACAGCTCGTTCCCGCCGAGGACCGTCACAACGCGATCGCCCTCAACTCGACGATCGTGAACGGCTCGAGGATCATCGGGCCGTCCTTGGCCGGCGTCATCGTCGGGGTCTGGGGGGAGGGGATCTGCTTCGCCATCAACGCGGCGAGCTTCGTCGCCGTGCTGGCCGCGCTCCTGGCGATGCGGGGCTCGTTCGCTCCGCCGCCGGCGCCGCCCGCCTCCGCTCTCGCGGAGATCAAGAGCGGTCTGAGCTACTCGCTCACGCACGCCTCGATCCGGATCCTGCTCTTCCTGCTCGCGGTCACGAGCCTCGCGGGGCTTCCGTTCCTCGTCTTGATGCCGATCTTCGCCGACCAGGTCCTCCACAGCGGCTCGGCCGGGATGGGGCTGTTGATGGCGGCCTCCGGAGTCGGCGCGACGGCGGGCTCCCTCTGGCTCGCGCGGAGGCCGGGAGCGCGCGGGCTCGAGGCGATCGTGGTGCGCTCGATGGCCGCCTTCGGCGTCGCGTTGCTCGTGTTCTCGGCCTCGCGGTCTCTGCCGGTGTCGGCGGTCCTCATGGCCGCGCTGGGGCTGGGGGTGATGGTCCAGTTCGCCGGCGTCAACACCCTCCTGCAGGAGCTCTCCGACGAGCACCTGCGGGGACGGGTGATGGCGCTTTACAGCATGGTGTTCATGGGCGCCAACCCCCTCGGGAACTTCCTCGCGGGGACGCTGGCGGCGCGCATCGGCGCCCCCTGGACCGTGGCCCTGGGCGGCTGCCTTTGTCTGGCGGTGGCTCTCCGTTACGTAGAGCACTTTCCCCGGGTCGCGAGGCTGCGTATAGGTCCAAAGGCCCAGACCGGCCTAGGCCTCTCGCCCGAGGGCCGCGGGACCCCGGGACCCACCCCCGGCGGAGGCTCGGGGACTATACTGAGGCAGACGGGATAAGACGATGCTGTTCATCCGATTCATCTTCTGCCTCGGCGTGGGCCTCGTGGGGCTCTGCATGGTGCTGCTCACCATCATGGAGACTCTCTTTGCCGATTGGGACGTCGCGCACGACCTCAAGGTGGCCTGGCGGCGCAACCGCCACTTCATGCGCCACATGCTCGATCGGAGGCCGGACGAGGACGCGCTGCACCACCGGCGGATGAACGCCTACGGCCGCCCGGCGGCCCCGCAGCGGCAGATCGAGTACAACGCGACGTCGCTCCCCGCGCCGGTTCCCGAACCGGCCCACGAACCCGAAGCCGAGCCCCGCGAACCCGCCGCCGTCTAGTAAGTAAATTGGGGACAGTCCCCAATTTACTTGCTCTACCTCCTCCGTCGAGAAAGGGAACTTTTTTGGGCCCAATCCGTATCTATAGGTGGAGGGCCCTATGGCGAGATCGAGTCGAGAGGAGTGCGAAGTCGGGATGTTTCACGTGATGGCACGTTGTGTGCCTGGGCTGCGCATCTTCGAGCGCGACTGTGATAAGGAGCGCTTCCTGGCCGAGATCGCGCGCTCGATCCGGAAGCACGTGGCCGAGCTATATGCGTATTGCATAATGAGCAATCATTTTCATCTCCTGCTGTGCACGGAGACGGTGGCCATCGGAACGATCATGCAGGGACCGCTGGCTCGCGTCGCGCAACGGTGGAACTGGGAACACGGCAGGAAGGGCCCCATCTTTGATGATCGATTCAAATCTCCCTCCGTGACCGACGAACGGTACTTTCTAAATGTGGCCCGCTATATCGAGCACAATCCGGTCAAAGCGGGCATGGTCCAGAGGCCCGAGGATTACCGTTGGTCCAGCGCGCGCGCCTATCTGAGCGAGGGATGCGATCTGCTAACCTCGACCGAGCGGCTGTTGGGCTACCTCTCCCGGAGCGGCAATACTGCTGGATACCGAGCGTGGCTTGGGTCTCCCGAGCCGGCCGCATGGCCGCACGCCGATCTTCCGGAGTGGGACGGCGTTTCCGAGCGCGAACTCCCACCGGAGCCCGAAGACCTTCCCGAATTGGCGCAGCAGATCGCGACGCGCCACGGCCTATCGCTGCAGGAGCTGGTGGGCCGGTCTAAGCGCCCCGCGCTCGTCAGTGCTCGGCGTGAGTTCATCCTGGACGCGTCGGGCCAGGGTCATGCCGGCATCGATATCGCTCGGATGCTGGAACGCAGCCCAGCCTTGGTGTCGAGAGTCTTGTGCGCAAGTTGAGAGAGTAAATTGGGGACTGTCCCCAATTTACTTACTCCACCATCTTGCGCAGGAGGATTTGGGCCTTCTCGTTTTTGGGGTCTAGGCGCAGGGCGGCTTGGAGGTGCGCGGCGGATTCCTTCAGGCGGCCGGTCTCGTAGAGGGCCTTGCCTAGGTTCAGATGGGCGTCCAGCTGGTCCGGCTTGAGCATCACCGATCTCTTCCACTGCTCGATCGCCTGCGGCAGGTCTCCCGTCGAATAGAACAGGTTGCCGAGGTTGTTGTAGGGGCCCGGCCGGCCGGGCGAGAGGCGGATGACCAGCTGGTAGCGTTCGATCGCCGGTTCCCACGCCCGCTCCTTCGCGTACAGGTACGCGAGCTGCTCCGCCACATCGGCGTTCGACGGCTCGGCCTTTAGGCGGGCCTCCAGCCGCTCCAGCGCGGCCTTCACCTCCGGGCTCGCCTCCACGTGGAAGCCCGGCTGCAGGGCCAGCCGGCGCTGCGCCAAGAACGGCTGGACCGCCGCCCAACCCCAGCCGCCCAAAAACAGGAGGCAGGCGGGCGCCGCCGCGGCCCTCCAGGCCGGCGGCGCGGGCCGGGGCGGCGGGCCGGACCACGCCGCGGCGGCCGCCATCGCGAAGAACGCCACGAAGGAGGAGACGCCGAAGCGCAAATCGGGCGAGGCGAGCGCCTGGATCCAGAGCGCCGCAGCCGCGGCCGCCAGGCCGGCGCAGAGGCGCGCGCGGTACGGGTCGTCCTGGGGCGCGGCCGCGGCGCGCCGCCACCACGCGAAGAAGCCGCCGACGACCGCGAGGAGGGCCGCGAGCCCCGCCACGCCCGTCTCGGCGAGCACCTGCAAGTACTCGTTGTGGGCGAAGTTCACGATGACCTTCTGCTGCGGCCAGAGCGCCTTGAGCTCGGCCGAGGCGAAGGCCGGGAACTCGACGTGGTAGCGCCCCAGCCCGCAACCGAGCCAGGGATGCTCCGTCCACAGGCTCAGCGTGTCCCGCCAGATCAGTCCATGGGTCCAGGAGCGGTCCCTGAAGAGCGCGGCCGCGGCGACCGCGAGCGACGCCAGCCCCAGCCCGGCCGCCGCGCGCGCGCGAGGACCCGCATACAGCAGCGTCGCCAACGCCGCGGCGCCGCCCAGGCCGGCGAGCGCGGCGCGGGACTGCGTGGCCAGGGCCCCGGCGGCGCAGAGCGCGGCGGCGGCCGCCGCCGCGTGGCGGCGCGCGCCGCTCTCCGCCCAGGCGAGGCCCGCGGCGGCGCACGCCGACGCCGAGAGGTAGGCGCCGAGGAAGATCGGGTTGCCGAAGGTCGCGAAGGGACGGGAGTCGAGCGGGACGGTGAACGGCCCCAGCCCGCCTCGCAGCTGCAGCAGGGCGTAGGCCGCGACCCCGGCCGCGGACGCCCCCCAGGCGGCGGCGATCCGCCCGGGCTCCACGGACGGGAGCGTCTGGGCCGCCGCGAAGAACACCGCGGCGGCGAAGGCCGTACGCGTCGCCTCGGGCAGCGACACGCCGCGCTCCGGCGACAGGGCGTAGAAGCACAGTCCCGCGGCGGCGTAGGCGAGCACCGGGAGGTCGAGCGGGGTCGTCGCGCGGCGGGTCCAGGCGCCGGAGAGGACGCCGGCCGCGAGCGTGGCCACGAGGGTCCAGACCGCGGCCTCGAGGGCGAGGAGCTTTTGCCGGACGAGCTTCTCGTCCGGCGCGCAGGCCAGCGCCGCGAACGCGGCGAGCCACAGGAGGAGCCAGAGCGAGCGGAGCCAAGACGGCTCGGCGAGAGGCGGCGGCGCTTCCGGCTTCCTACCCACCCGCGTCTTGGCCCCAAGAGCCCTTGGGGGCGCCGAGGAAACGGCGCACGAGGCGGTCCTGGCGGGCGAACATCCGGCGGCGATCCGCCGGGCGGCCGTCCCGGTAGCCGGCGAGGTGCAACGTGCCGTGGACCGCGAGTGTGAGCGCCTCGGTCAGGAGCGAGTGACCGAGCTCCTTGGCTTGCGCCTTGGCCTGATCCACGGACACGAAGACGTCCCCGAAAGGGGCGTCGTCCGCGCGCCCGCCCCCGTACGGGAAGGCGATGACGTCCGTGTCGTAGTCGTGGCCGAGATAGTCCCGGTTGATGCGCCGCATC
>JACQPK010000482.1 GCA_016207565.1 Elusimicrobiota bacterium | reverse complement strand
GTTGCAGCCCGACGCACGAAGAGCACGGAGTAACGCGGAGGTACGCAGAGGGAAGTAACGAAGAGGCCGCAGAGGACGGCCCTTGATTGAGGATTAGGGCTAGGCGGCTGTGGAGCTTTCCGCTACCCTCCTGATGGAGTTGGCGTCGTCTGAGGCGGCGGAGGCGGTGGGGGGGCGCCCGTCGAACTTCCGGTGGTGCCGCCTCCACAGACGCAGCGCCTCTGCGCTGCGGAATAGCTGCAGTTGGAACCCATCGCCACGCACCCCTCCTGACGTTGCTCTGGAGTGAGGGGAATGCCCCTGCACGCGCAGACGCACCCCATCTGCACGATCTGATAGCCGGGCGGGCATTCCGAAGGGCACTCGGTGCAGATGGATTCCTTGGGTTCCGGACACTTGCAGTACCCGCCCATTGGGTTCGGCACGAAGGAGCAGGGGTTCTCGCAGGGCTGCTGCGTTGCGACCGGGAAGCCGTCGTCGCCGCCGGTGACCCCGCCGGTCGTGACGGACCCGCGGGTCGTGTGGCCTCTCGTTGTTCCCGTCGTCGCTCCGGCCGTAGCGCCTTCTCCTCCGGTCGCGCCTTCTGTTCCCCCGCCGGCGGTCGGCTCCTCTCCCGTGGTCGGGCCGCCGGCGCCCGTGGTGGCTCGTCCGCCCGTCGTGCCGCCTCGCGGCCGCGCGGGGTAGAGCCGCTTGGCGCACGCCGCGTCGGCCGCGCACCGCTCCACCAAGCTCTTGCAGTTCTCGAGCTTCGAGGCGGCGCACGCTTGGGGAAAGGTCTTTCCCTCCTCGAGCTCTTGGACCAGCTGCGCGCGGTTGCGCGGCGGCACCGATGCGACGAGCTCGTGGAACACCTTGTCGGCGGGACCCGCAGCCCGGCCGAGGCCGTCGGGGCGGCTCAACAGCGCGGGGGGCGGCGCGGCGGCGGGCCCGGCGGCGCTGGCCGCCGCGGCGAGGGCCGTCTCCTCGATGAAGCCGCCCACCTCGTCCTCGATTCTCGGGGCGTTGGCGACGGCCTCCGCCAACTCGGGGAAACCGGGCTTGCCCGCGAACTCGCGGGCGAGCTCCCGGAACGCGGGTGATCGGCGGAGCTGCTCGAGGAAGGCTTGGAGGTCGCCGGTCTTTTGGAACTCCTCCCAGATCCGACGCAGCTCCGGGTGTTTCAAGAACCGCTCGGCGAACTCCTCGGCGAGCGGCCGTCCCGCCAGCGGCGCGAGCGCGGCCAGCAGGTCCGCGAAGCGGTGGCGCGGCCGCGGCAATGATGAGGACGGCTCGGCGTCGCCCGCCCGCTCGCTTGGAGCGTAGACGCCCGGTACGACGACGCGGGGCCGGGTCGCGCGCGAGGGGAGCTCGGGAGCGCTCCGGCGATTCCACTCCACTCCCACCGCCGCGCCGAGCAGCAGCAGGGCCGCCCCCAGGAGATACAAGGGACGGCGATCGTCCAGATTGAACGGCCCACCCGGCTTCATGCGTGGCTCCCCGGTGGAGGCTCTCCGGAGGATAACAGCCGGCTCCGGGGCTGTCCAGTCTAAACGGATCGGAGGGCTACGCGGAATCGTCCACGCCCGAAGCGGACCGTCCCGGGAGCGTCAGCGAGAGCCTGGGGACCGGCACAACGACTCGACCACCGGCGCCAAATCGCGCAGGAGGACCGGCTTCGTGAAGAGGCGCGTGCGGTAGTCGGTTTCGGCGATGCGCTCCAACTCCTGATGGTCGGGGCTGCCCGTGATGAACACGATCGGCACGCCCTGCAGCTCAGGGACGGCCCGCAGGCGGTGGTAGACGTCGCCGCCGGAGCCTGCCGGCATCGAGTAGTCGAGCAGGACGATATCCGGCCTCGCCCGGCGGGCGCAGACGAGAGCCTGCACCGCGTCCGGCGCCACGACCACCTCGAACCCGCGAGCCCGAAACCCCTTGTAGAGCGCCGAGGAGTGATCGGGATTGTCATCAACGACGAGCATGAGCTTTCCCATCGCGTCGGGTGAGTGTAGGCCGGCCGGGGCCAGGCGTCAAGGAGCCTTCGCCCCCTGCGGAGGGCCCCGCGGGCCGATGCCCTCGAAGGCGCCCGTGGCCAGCTTCAATCCTCGGATCGCCGGATGCGGGCCCAGAGATCTCGGGTCGAGGAATTTGACCGCGCCCGGGCGGAGCAGGAGAGAAGGGTCGCGGATCACGATTTCGTCGAAGCCCAGGTCCTCTCCCGTGGAGTGGTGCAGCCGGACCGCCTTCTTGTCGGGCGGACAGAGCTCCCCGATCACCTCGGTCAGCTTCTCGAAGTAACGGGACGGGTCTCCCTGGGACCGCTTCCGAGCCTCGTCCTCCGCCTTCAGCGTGTCCACGTCGCCGATCTCCGACTCCCGGACGTGGATCGCCATGAGGAGAGGCGCGTCCCCGGGCTCGCCCTCGGCGTTCCAGCCGTGGCCGTTGTACCAGTTCGCGTAGCCCGCCTGGGTCGTGGCGTAGAATCCGTCGCCGCCGTTGTGGCGGCGCTTTGCCGAGTAGAGCGACATCACGCCGCCCTGGGCTTGGATCCGGTCCGTGGATTCGCCGTGATAGAGGACGGCAAAGCCTTCCGGAGGCGGGGCGGCTCGGCGGGCCAGGGCGTTGTAGTCGGCCTGCGCCTGCCGCGCGGCGGCGACGCGCTCGCGGATCGCCGGGGACAGCTTCCCCAGATCCAAGGTCGGATCGAATGGGTTGAAATCCAGGTCGACGCGGTCGAGCCGCCTCAGCAGCCGCCAGGCCTCGTCGGGCGCGGGAGGCTCCGCAGCCGCGTCCAGCCGGCCGATCACCTTTTGAAGGAACTTCGGGATCTCGCTCGTGCGCGCGCTCTTGAGCGCGGTCGCGAGGTTCCGGAGCTCGCTGAAGGCGATCGCGTCCGCGAACGCGGCGCGCTCTTCGCCCGTCAGTCCCGCGTGCCGCTGGTACGACTCGAGAAAATGGGCCGTGTAACGGTCCAGCTCCTGCTTCGTCAGACCCAGGCCCTTGGTCTCGTTGCTCATCTCGAGGAAGTCGTTGAACTTGGAGATGTCGACGACCGGCGCGAAGTTCCCGGAGCGTCCGTTCGCGCCGCGCGACTTCATGGACATGTCGTAGTCGATGAAGGTCGGCCGGCCCGTTTCCGGGTCGATCGTGATATTGCCGAGATGGAAATCGGTATGCGTGACCACCGCCGGCAGATTCGCCTTGAGGTAGCGCTCGGCCAGCCGTTCGTACTCGTCGAGGACCCGTCCGAGCATGCGGGCCTCCGTCGAGCGCGGCTTGAGGCTCCGGTAGACCTCGCGCAGGTAGTCGCGGCCCAGCTTGATGTTCTGGCGTTTCGACTGCTCGCTCACGTCGCCGCTCCTCGTCTTCGCGTGCAGCTCCGCCACCGCGGCGGCCGTGTTGTCGAGGTACCCCTCGAGCTTGGCGGCGAGGTCCGGGTGGTGCGAGCGCCCCAGTTCGGCGAAGAGGCCGTAGAAATCCGGGCCCTTCGCCATGGTCATCAGGTAGCCATACTCGCCGGAATCGGCGCCGCCTTGTTGCAGGCGCCACGCGCCGAGGGCATCGATGAGTTCGGATTTCTCGAGGCCCTGCGCCCTCAGAAGCCGGAGACCCGCGAGCTCCTTCATCATCGTCTCGGCTCCCGTCTCGCGGCTGCGATGGCGGAGCGCCGGATAGACCTTGAAGACGCCGAGGGGCCTGCCGCCGGAGAAGAGCTCGTAGACGGTCGCTCCGGACCTGGGTTCCGACTTGGGCCGAAGGACCTCGATCGATCCGGGCTCGAGGCCGAGCTGATGCGCGGCGATGGCGGCGGCCGCGGTGGCGCGTCTCTGGGCATCGCTCGGGAACTCCACCGCATCGAACCGGGACGCGAAGTCCCGCGCCTTCGGCTCCTCTGGATACGCGCGGCCGCGCTCGGCGAGATACGCCTCCGTGGCGGCGTCCATCCTCGCGGCGTTCGCGACGGCATGCGCCGGGGGGGGACGCGCTCCTTGCGCCGGCGTCTCCAGGAGCCCGTTGCCCGGTCTCGCATCGACCGCCTTTCGGCTGCGGAAGAGGTCGAAGCCGCTGCCGTCGCTGAACATCGCGTCCCAAAACGGCTCGCCCGTCTTGGGCGGCAGCGACTTCCCATAGCGAGCCCTCAAGAGCGCGTTCATCATCGTTTCGACGATGGCCGGGCTGCCGTTCAGATACGGCTGTCCGTGCATCAGCAGGAAGTAGGCCCGCGCCAGGCGCTCCGTATACGCCCGCTCGGGGAGCCTCGCGTTCGTCGCCTCGGCTAGGATGCGGAGTCCCTCGTCGCGCAGGACCTTCATGTCGGCGAAGCTGGGATGGACCGCCATCAGCGCGCCGTCGCCGATCTCCACGAAATACGTGAGGGGGACTCGGCGTCCACGGATCTCGACCGAGGCCGGACCGCGCTCGAGCGCTTCGCGGGCGCGCGGAAGGAACGCCGCGTGCCGTGCTCCGCGCTCGCCGCCGATGAAGTCCTGGACGCGCGCCGACTTGAAGGTGCCGGGCAGCAGCGCCGGGTGAGAGGCCTGGACGAGCGCCAGCTCGGCTGCGGTCTCCGGCACGCTGAGCCCGTAGGCGTCGGGCTCGCTGTCGGGGTGCGCCGCCCCGACCGCGATCTCGTGACGAGCGCGCGCGATCCGGTCGAGCTCGGCGCGGAGGAATGCCTCGTCGAGCGGCAGGCCTCCGGCGAGTCTTCGGCGGACCGACGCCTCCGCAGCTCCCTCGGCCCGCGCCATCCGCCGGGCGAACGCCGCGTTCGCGGCCCCATAGCCGTAGCGCTCCTGAATGAGGTGCGCGCCGTCGGGTTCCGCTGTCGCTCCGAGGAGACGCGAGTCGCCGGCGGGACCCGAATCGAGCCCCCCGCCGCGAGCGACGCGACCTGTCTTGGCCGGGCCGTTGCCCGGCTTCGCGTCGACCGCCTTGGCCATCTTCACGTCGAAGAGCGCGAAGGTGAGCTGCTGGATGGAGGCGAGGGCCTGGTTGATGAGCCCGGTGCGGTCGCCGGCTTGCGCCGCCGTCAGGACTCCGAGCCCCGAGCTCACGGCGCCCGAGGAATCCTCAGCCGCGTCGTAGATCGCGGCGGTCTTCTGCGTGATCCCGAGGGTCTTTTGCAGGTTGCGGTACGTCTGCAGCCGCGGTATAGCCCGAGCCGTGTTGAGGCCCTGCAGGATGAGCGCGAGGGGCAGCCCTTCGGCCGTCGAGAGTCCCACGCCGGTCAGCGCGGCCAATCCTGCCAGCCCGACGCTGTCGGTGGGACGGTCGGCATAGGACCGGACGCCGAAGTAAGACGCGTTCGCCAGAGCCGCCACTCTGTCCGCGGTAGTGAGCCGCCGATACACTTTCTCTTGCCAGTCTTTCGCCCCCAGGCGCTCCGCGTCCTCGCCTTTCGACGCGAGCTCGGCGATCGTCCCCTGCCGCCAGACGAAGTCGATGTAATCGAGCTCCGCTTGGCAGGCCTCGCGGTAGGCCGGGTCCCGGCTCGAGCGGGCGCCCGTCTCGCGCTCGAGGAGGTAGGCCTTGAGCTCGCCGGGCGTCCGCGGCTTGCGGTTGCGCGGGTCGTCGCGGTTGCCGCGGTTGATGTAGGCCTCCACGCGCAAGGCCGCGGCGTTCATGTGGCCGGGCAGCGGCTCCCCGTACACCCGGGCGAAGTACGCCTGGTAGTTGGCGACCCAACCGTGGTAACCGTCGCCCATGGTCTTCACGAGCCACGGCAGGCCGGGGATATGATTCGCTCCGTCATTGAGGGTGGTCCCTATCGCGGAGAACAGCTCCGCGCCCGTCCGCAGGTTCAGCCCCAAGCGCGTGGGGACTCGCGGGTCGACGATGACCCCCTTGTCCTCCTGGGTGCCGACCCGCCCGCCGGAAGGGTCGTGCAGTCCGAGCCGGACCCTCTTGCGGGCGTCGTCGACCGCGACCTCGGTCCACTGGAGCCACCCGCCGTTGTCGAGGTACTCCCGCCAGCGCTTGGCGCTCTCCTCGCCGCGGCCCGAGGCGTTCAGCCGGATCGGCATCGTGACGACCAAGGCCCTCCCTTTGCGGTCGCCGAAGAACGCGCTAGCGTCGTCGAACGCGGCGCGCTGGATCTCGCGTCCGCCGGCTCGGTAGACGAGCGTGATGGTGAGCGATCCCTTGGGTCCGATCTCAAGGAGGGCCGCGGCTCCCTGGTCCCGCGCGCGTGTCTCCGCTAGCCGGATCCATGAGCCGACCGCGTTCGTGATGAGGGCCTTGCGCGACTTGGCCTCCCGCGCGTTTCGCGGGGGGTCCGTTGCGAAGAGCGATGCCGCGACCGCCTCGACGGCCGAGCCCAGCGTGGCGCCCCGCCCTTGCGGTGCCGTCGCCGACGAGATGTCGAGCAGGAGCGAGCCGTCGCGGAGCTCGGTCTTCTGCAAGCGCCCATCGTCGTCGTAGACCTTTTTCGTCCACGGCGTCGCCGTGTCGGTGCTGAAGACCTCGGTCGGCCCGAGCTTTCCCGGCTTCCCGCGGCGGACGTGCTTCTCCGGTCGGCCCGCCGGATGGAACTCCATGTAGTTGCCGTCGTCGCTGAGAAACAGCGTGCCGGACGCGTCGGCCTGCGTGGTTCCCTTCCTCCCCGCCTCTCGGAACCAGACCGCGTCGCTCGCGATGAGCAGGTCGCGGGCCTCGACGCGGTGACCGTCCCTGAGCGCGCCGCGGTGAACGTCGATCGAATCCGCCCGGGCTCGGAGCCAGCGGTCGATCATCGCCATGGCGTCGGCGGAACCGCGGATCTCCGGGATCTCGGACAGGCGCGCGATCAGCTCGGCCGATCGGCGCTGCCATCGCCTCAAAGCGTCCGCCCGCCGCGCGTCCGTGGGCAGCCGGGCGAACGCGTCCGCCTCACGGCGGAGGCCGGCGCGGAGCTCGGCCTCGATCGCCTCTCCCGTGAATCCCCGCAGCAAGGTCAGGGTCTCCCGAGCGAGAGCCTCCGCCAGCCGGAGTCTCTCGGCCGGATACGCCGCGGTCTCCAGCTTCTTGCGCAGTGACTCCGGGAGAAAGGGAACCCACTTCAGCTTCGCCGCGAGCCCGGAGGCCAGACTGTCGGAGTCCTCGAGCGATGGCGCCGGCGCGGGCGGGGGAGCGGGCGGCACGGGTTTGGGCTTGTCGGTGACCTTCACGCCGCGTGCCTCCATCACGGCTCGAGCGTCGACCGCCGCAGCCGCCAGGGTTGCTCCGCCCCCCGGCGCGTCCGCGCCGCCCCCCGAGAGCTCGCCGGTGTTCCGGCGCGCGCCCTGGTCGAAGAAGGAGTCGTTGTCGATCTTTACCGACGGCTTCGGGCCGACCGCGTCCCGGACGAGCGCGGGCGCTTCGGCCGCCTCGGGTCGCAACGGCCGCTGCGGGCGGAGGCCCACGCGCAGCGCTTGAAGCCGCTCCAAGAGCGCGCCGAGCGCCTCGCGCTCGGCGACGGACCGGGCGGAGCGCAGCGCCGCGCGGAGGCGGCCCTCCAGCGCGTCGGCGTCACGCCGGAGGCTCGCCGCGTCGCGGTCGGGTCGGCCCGCGGCCTTCGCGAGCCGATCGAGCTCCGTCCGGATCACGGCGACGGCCCCGGAGGCCTCCTGCGCGGGAGCCGTCGCGGCCTCCTCGGCCGCCCGCGCCCCGGGCGCCCAGCCGAGCGCCGCGAACGCGATGATCGAGACTACGAGGCGAGCTACCGGCGGATGGCGCTCACGATGAGGGTCATTTTCCGGGCGACGCATTTGTCTTTCTCGAGCGGCGGGCTCTCTCGGCGCTCCGCTTCCTGGGTCCCTTCCGGATCGACTTCGCGCGCGGCTTCTTCGCCGCGGCGACGGCGTCGCGCAGCGAGGCCTCGAGCCACTCGGGTCTTGGCTCCTCGACGGGCAGCTCCGGATTCGCGCCCGCATAGGCTCGGCGCAACTCGCGCCGCACCTCGTCGGCGTCGCGCGCGTGAGGCGCGGGCCACGGCTCGAGCGCGGCGGCGGGCGCGTAGGCGAGCAGAGCGGCCAACGACCAGGCTCGGATCATGGGAGCGTTCATGCCTTTCCTCCGGACTTGCGGATCGATCGCAGGAGCTTCAGCGCCTCCCTCAGCTTCGCCGAGCCCGCCGCCGCGCCGCGGGACGCGCTCGCGTAGGCGGTGGCGCGGTCGCGCCCGTCGGTCGCGGCGCGCGCGTAGGAGGCGGCCGCGTCGTTGAGGAGCCGTTCGGCGTCCACGAGCGCGAGGAGCGCTTTCCCGACCGTCGCGTGGGCGCCGGCGGGCGGGACCTTGGACTCGACGGAGGAGCGCAACTCCGCCGCCCGCCTCGCGGCCGTCGACGCGCCGGGAGCGAAACGATCGGAGGATCGCGAGCGTCCCCGCTCGGGGAGCGGGTCCGCCGCGAGCCGGGACATGCCGGCCTCGAGCCGGGCTCGGCAGTCCGCCTGCCAGAGGGAGAACAGCCGCGCGCCCGCCGCCGGCGGTCGCAGCTCCGGCGCCTCGCACAGCGAGAGCCCCGCCCTAAACGAGTCGAAGAGACCCGGTACGCGGGACGCTCGGCGCGCGAGCGAGGTGACCGCGTCCGCATAGCAGCGCGTCGGGTCGTTGCCGCCGTCGTCGCCCAAGCACTCGCGCTTCAACCTCCTCCGTCCTTGACGCGCGAGGCTGGCGGTGTTGCGGACGTGCTTGAGGAGCGACATGTCGTCGGCCTTGCCCGGGGTTCCCGTCACGAGGAACTCGAGCACGAACGTCAGGTGCTCGGCCACCTTCGCGTCGGGGACCCGGCCTCGCGCCGAGAACGTCCGCAGCGCGGACTGAGTCCGCGCCTGGAGCGAGCTCAACTCGGCATCGGCCGCCTCGAGCGCGTCGAGGTAGCGCCGAAGCGTCCGTATCAGGAGGCTCTGCGAGCCGTCGAGCGCTCGCTCGAGCACGGCCCGCTGGCGTTTGAGCGCCTCGATCCACGCGGCGACGTCGGCGGCGCCGGCCTGAGGCTGCAGCGGACCGCTCGAGCCGCCGCCCGGGAGGCTTCCGGGGCCGGGACCTCCCGAGGGGGGGAGCGGCGAGCCGGGAGGCGGCCCCGCGGCGACCGGTCCGCCGGCCGAGGCACCGGCCGTCACGGGCAGCTCCGGAGCCGCGGCGAACGGCGGCGGCAGCGAGCCCCGCGTCTGAAAGGGAGACTTCGGGTCGCCTACGGCGAGGCCCGCGAGGGAGAGCGGGCGTCCGGGGCTTCGCCCGGCGATACGGGAAGCGAGCGCGTTGCGCAACGCGGGCATCCTGAGCCTGGAGGCGCCCGGTGCCGCCGGGTTCCAGGGCGGGCGCGGCGCTGCCGCGGCGGAAGGCGTCCCGGCGGCCGGGAGCGGGGCGGTGAGGCCTCCGGGAGCCGCCGCCGACCGTTCGGAGATCGCGAAGGGTGAAATCGAAGCGAGGCGGACCGGTCCCGCGATGCCTCCGCGATCGCCGGAGGGCGCGCCGGCGTCGGCGTCCCGAATGCCACCGATCTCTGGGGCGGCCGGCGACTCGGTCGGGACCAGGGCCTTCTCGACGGGGCTCGAGCGAGCGACGATCGGCAGCGCGAGGCCGCCGGGGGACGGGAGCCGGTCCCGCGAGCTGGACGGCGCCTCCATGGGACGTCGCAATTCTGGGGCGGACGCCGAGCCAGGCCACGCGAAGGCGCCGGCGGCTCCGGGCGCGGGCCGAGCGGCCCAAGCAAGCACCGCGTAAGCGGCGGCGGCGATGGCCGCCCCGGCGATCCATGGGCCGCTCTCGAGCGCCATCCATTCGCGCCAGCGTCGCTGGAACCACTCGCTCGCCAGATCGGACATGGAGCCTCCTCGCTCCGATCATGGCGGTTGGATCGCTGCGGCGGGTCACGCGAACGTCAGGATTGGGTAAGGGGAGCGCAGGTTGGTGGCCCTAACGGGAATCGAACCCGTCTTTCCGCCTTGAAAGGGCGATGTCCTAGCCGATAGACGATAGGGCCGTCAACCTGACCCCGCCGGGACTCGAACCCGGGACACCCCGCTTAAAAGGCGGGTGCTCTACCACTGAGCTACGGGGTCGGGAAGCAGGATTGTAGCAACATCCGCGGCGCGCCTGCTACCGGTCCCAGCCGGCGCGGCGCATCGCCCACCCGCAGGCCAGCGTCGCGGCGGGAGCGAAGGCCAAGAACCACCCTGCTCGGGCGTAGAACAGGCCGAAGGAGAGCAGCATCCCGCAGAGAAAGCCGTTGTTCTCGTGAAAGAAGAGGGCGCGCGGATCCCGCCACGCCTCCAGGCGCTCCCGGAAGAAGCGCCCGGCGAAGCCGCCGATCGCGAGCAGCAGCAGCCCGTAGCCCGGCAGCAGCCGGACGTCGTAGGGGCAGAGGCGCACGCCGAGGAACATCGCGTAGTAGGCCGCCGCCGCGATCGCGGCGAAGGCCGCCTCGTCCCCGCGCGAGCGGCCGGGCGCGGCGAGCCCGAGGATAGTCCCGGCGAGCCAGCCGGCGGTGACGGCGGCGTAGGTCGGCCAGGCGGAACTGAGGCGCTCCTCGAGGAGGCAGAAGCAGGCGAACTGGAGCACCGCGAACGTGACGCCCGCCCAGCCCGCGTAGGCCGCGCGGATCATCGGAACCTCCGCTTCGCGCGGCGCCACGCCGAGGACGCGACGACGTCCATGCGTCCCGCTCCGATCGGCTCGATGGACGGATCCGCGAAGAGGCGGGAGAGATCGGCGCGGTCGTAGACGCGGTACGTCCGGCGCCCGGCGCCCGCCACGCGCGCCTTGGTCAGGCCGGTGGCGTCTCCCGCGTAGGCGAAGCTGCTGTCGCTGTCGAGGCGGGTCACGACGAAGACGTCCTCGAACACGGAGCCGAGCGTCTTGACGATCCGGCGGGCGAGGTCGTCGCGGAGCTCGAAGTCGGCGTTGAGGCAGACGGCCACCAGGCCTCCCCGGCGGAGCCGGGAACGGGCGAGCTCGAAGAACTCCCGCGTGTACAGCCACGCGACTTGCCGGGAGTACGGGCCCGCGACGTCGAGGGAGACGAGATCGGCGGGAGCCTCTCGGGCGGCCAGGTAGTGCTTCGCGTCGTCGAAGACGACCGTCCAGCGCCGCCGCGCCGCCTCCGGCAGCGGCCGCGAGAGGAACCGCCGCCCGGCCTCGGCGACCACCGGGTCCAGCTCGACCGAAGTGACCGCTTTCGCCCGTTCGGCCGCGTGCCGGACCGCCTCGAAGGAGCCGCTGCCGATGACGACGACCTCGGGGGATTCCAAGAGCGACGCGGGGACGCCCGCGATGTACTCGTTGAAGTCCTCGAGAGAGCCCGAGCCGTAATGGCGCATCCCGTCGAGGTAGAGGTGGCGGCTGCCGTCTTGGTCCTCCACGATCTCGACCCGCTGGTACGCCGTGTCGGCGGTCAGGAGCACCTCGCGGACGTCGCGGCCGCGCGTGAGCCGGAGCTGGTAGGCGACGCTCGCCCGCTCGAGCGGGCCGTAGACGAAGGGATAGGCGGCGGCGGCCAGGATCGCCGCGGTTCGCAGCGCGCGGGAAGCCACGAGCCGCGCGACGATCGCGGCGAGGATCGCTTGGTAGGCCGTCATGGCCGCGCCGGCCGGGAGCCGGGCCGCCAGGAGCAGCCCCGCGAAGCCGGTCAGGGCTCCGCCCAGCTCCCAGGCGTACAGCCGGGCCATCGCTTCGCCGTCGCGCGACTCTCCCAAAAACCGCGGCAGGAGGACGCTGTAGAACGAGGACACCCAGAACCCGCCGACCACGACGAGGAGGATGAGGCCGGGCAGTCCCACGTCCAAGGCGTTCATCGTCCCGACGACCCAGCGGAGAGAGAACGGCAGCGTCAGGTGAGTCGCCCACTGCGCGGCGGCGCAGACGGCCAGAGCCCGCGGCGTCAATCGTTCCGAGACGAGATAGCCGGCGGAGAATCCCGCGAAGTACGTGAAGGCGGCCAGGAACAAGACGAGCTCCGTGCCCATCAGCGCCGAGGAGAGGCTTCGGATCCAGACGAACTGGATGAGCGCCAGGTTCAGGCCGCCGAGAAAGAGGAGCAGTGCCGGCCTGCGGGGGAGGAGAGCCATCGGTCGGCGCCAGTGTAGCCCGAGATCGCTCGTCGCTACCAGTAGGGCCAGTCCCTTTGTCAGCATTCCCGTCAGCATTCTCCATTCAAGGTGCCGAGGAGGAGAATGCTGACAAAGGGACTGGCCCTAATGGACGCGGCGGTAGAAGCGGGCGATCCGGCCGTAGTTGTCGCCCTCGAGCTCGTCGAGCCGGTGGAGGATGCGGGGCGACGGCCACTCGATGCCGATCTTGCTCTCCCACAGGCCGCCGGAGGCGCGGCGCGCGGCGTGGGTGATGACGCCGCCGATCGCGTACGCCGCCACCTCGGCCAACTCGAGGCTCTCGCCCGGCCCGAGCGGGGCCAACCCGTAGGCGAGGAAGAACTCGTCGAACTGCTCGAGGTAGTCGCCGTCGGCGTGCAGACGGCGGTCCGTGACGCCCACCGCCCACGCGAAGCAGTTGTAGGCGGGGTCGGTCTCGGCCGTCACGCGCCAGTCGCCGGGCCGCGCGAGGGCCGGGAACCACTCCTCGAGCGCCGCTCGTTCCTCCGCCGTCGGGGCGCGGCCGGGCGCGCGGGCGGCGCGGGCCGCTTCGAGCGAGGCGATCCGCGCCGCGCCTTCGCGCCACGCGGCGGAGAGTCCGGCCGCGTGCGCCGGGGCCGATAGGATGAGGAGCGCGGCCGCGAGCATCGCGGGGATTCTGCCATGGGCCGGACGCCGCCGAATAGGGCCTTTGGACCCTCTGGAAACCGGGACGAACCGGGGCTAACCTTTCCCCGTGCCGGTCGACGAGCGGGTCAGGCGGCTGGTGTGGTCGCGCGCCGGCGGCCAGTGCGCCTTCTGCGGCGTGCAGGTCGTCGCCGAGTCCGCCGTGGGGGTCGACGCCTCGAACGTCGGGGAGGAGTGCCACATCGTCTCCAGCACGCCCGGGGGGCCGAGGCACGATCCCTCGTTCCCGCGCCGCGACATCGACGACGTTACGAACCTGATCCTCCTCTGCCGGACGCACCATCGCCTCGTCCACGAGCGGCCCGTGGAGTACTCGAGCCAGGCCCTGCGCCTGATGAAGGCGCGCCACGAGCGCGGCGTCGAGCGAAAGCTGGAGACCCTCGTCGGCCGCAAGGGGCAGCCCGCGCTGGCGAAGCTCTCCACCGGCGCCGAGGCGCTCGCCGTGGTCGCCGACGCGGACGGCTTCGATTTCGCGCACGACCCGCTTGCGGGGGCCGCCGAGGCGGAGCTCGTCGAGCACTTCTTGAAGCTCCTGGAGAAGCTCGGCGGCCAGTCGCTCGGACCGGGCCGCCGGGTGCAGGCCGCGCTCCAGCTCACGGCCGAGCTCGAGGCGCTGCAGCGCGCCGGGCTCATCGCGTACGGCGTGCGCCTGTCCCGACCGGCGCCGTCCGGCGCCGCCAAACCCATGCTCGCGATCGCCGCGGTCCGAGTCTTTCGAGCCACCAACCCCATCGCCTGGCGGTGAGGTTCATGGGCGGAATCCAATCGCCCCTTTCGATTCCGCCGGGTCATCGGTCAGCGCCTTGATCACCTCGAACAGCGCCGCGATCTCTTTGTCATGCGCCCCGACTCTGTGCTCCAGTTCCCGGATCATGCGATAGAGAGCACCGCCCTTGAGAACGCCGCGACGCAACCGGACGAACTCCCGCATGATCGCAACGTTGACTAGGGCAGCGCGATCGCTCCGCAAGACGCTCGACAGCATCGCGACACCCTGCTCAGAGAACGCCAGCGGCAGGTACTTGCGGTGCTTTCCGCGACCATGTTTTAAGGTCATGGCTCCTAAGTTAACTGCCCCGTCGACGAGGAAAACGGACTAACGCAAAGGTACGCTAAGGAATTCACTGAAAGGATCGCAGAGGAAGAAATCATGAATAATTCTGTCCTTTGCGTGCCTTT
>JACQPK010000458.1 GCA_016207565.1 Elusimicrobiota bacterium | reverse complement strand
GGCTCCGAACAAGTTCCGTCCTCTGCGTTCCTTTTCGTTACTTTCCTCTGCGTGCCTCTGCGTTATTCCGTTTTCCCTGCTACCGGGGAAACTTGGAGATCGCCACGCGGGGATGTCGCTTAGGGACGCGACGCCTCGATCATCCGATCGACCCTTTTGAGGATCGCGATCAGGTTTTCCAGCTTGGCCGGCTCGCCGGGGAGCGCGCTCGCCCGGCCCGCCGCGAGGTCGCGCTCGAGACGCCGTATGAGCGCCGCGCGTCCCTCGGCCCCGAGCTCCCGGATATAGAGGTGCAGGGGCAGCCGCCCGACCAACGGCGCGAGCTCCGGCAGCAAGGTCCGGGCGCCCGGCAGCAGGCTCTTCAGGTAGCGGTCGGCGAAGAGGTACTCGCTTGGCGTGAGTCCGTGTGTCACGCGCAGCTCCCAGTACACGCGGATGAACAACCGGTCGCGCAGGATCGGCAGGAGAGTATCGTCATTGGTGCGCACGGATAGGCGCTCCGGGAGCGGGCGCACGGGCGTGCGTCCGCCCGGCAGGAACTCCCGCAGAAGGGCATCGCGGGCCGACGGCTCTTGCGCGGCCGCGACCAGCCGAGACTGCAGCTCGGCAGGGTTCGGGCTCTGCCCGCGTTCGAGCTCGCGCTGCAGGGCGTTCCCGAAAAAGTCCATTGCGTCGGAAAGGCCGAGGAAGAATGCATCCATGATCGGCGCGGCGGCCTGCACCCGCTCGGCCGTGTCCGGCGCGAAGGCGTCGAGTCCGCCGGACGGCGTCCGCCGGCCCTCTTGCCGCCGCTCGGCGTCGCGCCGCGCGTCGACCCGCTCGCCCAACGCCCGCGCGTTCTCCACGAGCGTGCCCGGCACCGGGTCCGCGAGGCCCTGGGCCCTTGCGCCCGCAGCGAGGAGCGTTGCGATGGTCAAGACCAGGACATTCCGTTTGCAGTCCATCATTCAATCCCCCCACGGTGGAGGCAGGCTCGGGCCCGGATCTCCGGAACGTCCCTGCCCGTTGTCGCCTCCATGCCATGTTGGTAGCCCCGGTATCGACAACGCTCCACCGAAGAATTCCTATCACGAAAAGTGACGCTGTGGACGCGATAATTCGTGGCTCTCGAGCCGAGCCGTAGGATTTTCTTGGACGTCCGGGAGGCAGGCTGAGAATTTCCCCGAGGCGGATTTGGGCCCAAAGATTTCGATCTCTTAGGACCTTTTGCCTATAGCGGCCCGGCGGGGCGGTGATACAATGGCGCCCGTGACGCGACGGGAGCCCCGGCCCGAACGCCTGCTGATCGTCCTCGCTCTCTTCTGCCCTCAGGCGAACGCGCTGGCGCAAACGCGCTTCGCTCCGGTCGAGGCTCCCGCCGCCTTCGTCTCCGTCGCGCCGATCGCGGGAGCGCTGCCCACGCTCTCGGCCGCGCCTTCGCTTCCGGCGCCTCTCCTCTCGCGGACCGTCGCCCTGGCGCCGTCCACGCCGGCGAGCCCGGCGCTCACCCAAAGCAGGTTCTGGAACCCCGGGCTCGCGCGCGCGCTCGACGAAGCCGCGGCCTTCCTCGCGCCCTCGGCCGCCGCCACCCCGGCCCCCGCCGGGAGCGGTCTGCGCGCCGCCGCCCTCGCGGCCGCCCCCGGGGCCGAAGGCCCCGGAGAGTCCTTTAGGGCCCCGGCCGCCGAGCCGCGGCTCGATCCCGAAGCGCGCATCCCTCCGGCCAAGAGCGGCCGCCTGCGCGATGCCTGGACGTACTCTCGGATCGTCCTCTCCTCCCTCTACTGGTACACCGGCCCGCGGCTCATCGAGCGCTGGGACGAGCTCGCGGCCAAGCTCCGCGAGGCGGGAGATAGGCCCCGCGCCGTCCGTGACATCCGCGGCTTCTTCATCGCCCACCGCGTCCTGGGCTCGACGGGCTCCTACAGCCCGCTCGGGTTCAGGGTCGCGTCCAACCGTATCGTCGCCAAAGACGCCGTCGAGATCTACGACCGCTACTTCGCGAAGGGCCGTGAGGCGAAGCGCGCGTTCGTGCGGCTGATCCAGCGCGCGCAGCACTACAACCCGAACCGCCGCTCGACGCAGTTCCGCAAGGCCATCTTCCACGCGCTCCGGGAGGCCTCGGTCCTGCCGCCCGACGAGGTCGCGGCCTTCTTCGACAAGCAGCTCGGCCCCGAGAAGAGCGCGCGCCTCGAGGCGTACCAGCGCGACGTTCAAGGCAAGGTGCTCGCCGCCTTCGACGTCGCGGTCAACGAGGTGCTCTCGGAGATGAACCGGGGCCTTCCCGCGGGCGAGCGCGTGGTCGGCGCGCTGCTCCTGGGCAGCTTCGCGAACGGCGCCGCGGGACCCGGCTCCGACCTGGACGTCCAGGCCATCGCGGAAGGCGGCAGCACCCGCTTCAACGACGAGTTCATCAAGCGGCTGAAGGCCCGGTGGGCCCGCGAGGAGGAGTGGTCCGGCTCGCCCGTCTCGACGTTCCAATACGTGATGCCCGCGTCCAAGCGCCTCATCGCGCGCGTGCACCGCGAGCCCTACTTGATCTTCTCCCCGTACCCCGAGGTCACCGCCGCTTTCACCCGCACGCCGGAGCAGGAAGCGGCCGACGCCCCCTCCACGATCCGGACCGTCCGCGGCTGGCTCTTCCAGCGCTACTACACGATGGTCCTCTACGGCGTCCTCGCCGCGCACGACCTCGGCCGGCTCTCCCACCGCTAGGGCCGGGCCCTAGCGGAGTTCGGCAAGGCGGCGGGCCGGCGCCGGGTGCGTCGCCAGCGGTCCGCCGTCAGCGTCCGGGGCTTCCGTGAATAACCGGGTCAGGTAGGCGCGCGCCGCCTTCGGACCCGCCAGCCAGGCGGCGAACCGGTCGGCGCGGCGCTCGTGGGCGCGCTGCATGCGCGAGCCGGAGACCAACGAGGCGGCCCAGAGCAGCGCCGCGGCGGCGGGAAGGGTCCAGGCGCCGGTCGCAACGGCCGCGGCGACCGAGAAGGGGAGGGTCCACACCGCGAGGGTCGCGGCCCGCCGGAAGGCCTCGAGCCGCCGATTGTCGCCGTAGTACAGGTGCGCCAGCTCGTGAGCCAACGCCCCCGCGAGCTCGTCGGGCGAGGCATGAAGCCAGGACTCGCCCACGCCGACGGTCGCATCCTCCGAGAGGCGCGGCCCGAGAGCGACCGCGTTCCAGCCTCCGTGCTCGACCGCCGGGTCCTCGGCCCGATACAGCGCCGCTTGGGGCAGCGCCGAGCCCAGGCGCTCGACGAGCCGGCCGAGGGTCAGGGCGACGGGACGGAACTCGTGGGGGACGGCGGAGAGGGCGCGCGGCGCGTGGGACAGCTCCCTTGATGAGGTCGGCACGGCGGCCGTGAGCCTCTGAAAGCCGAGCGCCCCGGCCGCCAGGCCGAGCGCGACGGCGGCGGCGGGGAGCACCGCCCATAGCGCGGCCAGCGTCGCCGCCGCGGACACGAGCGTCGCGGAGAGAGCCGACCCGACCGCCGCAGTGGCCCAGGCGCGGACCGCGCCCCGGCTCCCGGGGCCGGACTCGGCGGTGGCGCGGGGCGCGCCCGACGAGGCGCCGACGGCGTTCGAGCCGGCCGGGCGGGCGGCGGACACGCGGAGGATCTCCTCGAGCCGGGCGACACGCACGGGGTCGCCGGGCGCCGCCTCGACCGCGGCGGCCGCCTCCTCGAGCGCCCCGCGCGACAGGCGCGACATGAGGTCCTCCGCGGCGGGCTCGGACAGGCGGCGCCGGGCCTCGGCGAGCGCCGGCACGGCCCGCTCGGACGCGGGCTGCGGCGTCACGACCGCGGCGAGCGAGGCCGCCTCCCGGGCCTCGCGCAGCGCCTCCCGAACGACCTCCGGGAGCGCCTGCTCGTCAGCCTCGACGCCGGAAAGGTCCGCGACGCGCACGGCGTCGGCGATCTGCTGGAGCGGCCCGCGCGATACGGGCCGCTTCGCGAGCTCGAGGAGCCGGAGGGCTCCCGGAGGGCCGAGCCTCGAGAGGACCTCGTAGTCCTGCGCGACGGTGCGAAACTCGCCGGGCCTCGTCATCGACGTCGCAAGCTCGCGCGCCTCGATCCCCGCGGCGAGCAGCGGCGCCATCGCCTTCGCCTCGGCCTCGAGCAGCGGCTGCGCGGCACGGTAGGCTTCGAGGCGCGGAGTAGCGTAGGGGTGGACCAGATACAGGAACGGATGGTCGACCCTCACGCGCCAGGGCTCGAGATCGTCGAGCTGCCCGTTCGATCGCGGCGAGAGCCCCCGAAAGGCGGTCTCGAAGTCCGCGCGCCGCTCGGGGGAGAACTTCTCCCACGCGGCGTGCGCCTGGGCATAGAGCTCGGCGGTCGGACCCACGTGCCAGGCCGATTTGCGCGGCCAGAAGACCTGCACGAGATGCCAGAGGAGCCCGGGAACGAGCAGCCCGCCGAACACGAGCCAGGCGCTCGCTCCGATGAACGGCGCGGCGGCCAGTCCCAAGATCCACGACGACTGCATCAGCCCCACCGGGATCGCCTCCCAGCGGACGAGCAGCACGAGCTTCTGCGAGAGCGGCTTATCGAAGCGGCCGGGGCTCGGTCGGAGCCCCTCCGGCACGGACCAGATCGACGTCTTGCCCATCGCGGCCGACCCAGCGCCTCCCGAGGACTTGATCGCGTCGAGACGCTCCCGCAGCCGCCGGACGGCGATCGCGGCCTCGCCCGGCTCCTTGGCGCCCGCGACCTCGGCGAGCGCCTCGTCGAGGGCGCCCTTGCGCAAGCGGTCCGACAGTCCGTCGCCCAGCCCCTCCAGCATCGCCCGCGCCTCGGCGAGAAGCTCCGTGCCCGCGCCCGCCCGGTCCCGCGCGTTGGAGGCGGCCGCCTCGGCGGCGAGCCGGTCGAGCTCCGCCGCCTCCTGGAGCGACTCGCGCACCGCGGCGGCGGCCGGCTGCGCCATGCGCGCGCCCGCCGTCGGCTCTCCGCTCTCGGTGTGGATCCAGCCGCCCATCCAATCGAGCGTCTCGAGCGCCTTCTCGTCGCCCCAGCGCTCGACGACGGCCACGATCGCGCCGAGCGTCCGGGTGTCGCCGGTCGCCCAGAGCTGGCGCAGCACGGGTTCGAGCGCGCGCGCGCGAGCGGGGTCGCGGCGCATCGCCTCGAGCGCCTTCAGGCGCCGCCCTTGGCGCAGCGCGAGGTCGGCGGCCCAGCCGGCCTGCACGGGGTCGAGCGTCAGCCCTCGCGCCGCCGCGCGCACGTCGCGCTCGATCTTTGAGGCCAGCAGGCCGAAGCGCTCGCGGATCTTCGGCGCGAGCATGCCGGCGATGACCAAATACAGCACGGCGACGACGCCCGACGGGAACAGCATCGCGGAGGTCATGGGCCCCATCGTGAGGCCGGCGACCGCCATCGCGGCGGAGAGGAAGAACGGGACGAGCAGCAACGCCCGCGCCGGGAACGCCTTCTGGCCGAAGAAGAGGATGAGGAACCCCCACGAGAACAGCGGCCCGAGCGGCTGGAAGATCGCGGGGAACGCGAATACGAGCGCCGTGACCGCGGCCTGAAACGCCACCCCCGTCGCGGCCGAGATCGGCCACGGGCGCCACAGCCAGCGCTCGAGAGACGCCCCGAGCGAGTTCGAGCCCGAGGCCGCGTCATCGGCGAGGAGCGCCTCCAGGCGCCGGACGGTGATCGCGCTCGGTGCCGCGCGGTGCGCCGCGAGCGCCTCCTCGAGCGCGCCGCGGCGCAGGCGCGACGCCAAACCGTCGCCCTCGATCGCCCCGAGCGCCGCCTCGGCCCGCGACTCGAGAGTCGCCTCCGCGTTCCGGGCCTGCTCCGCTCTCTGTTGCTCGGCGGCCGCCTCCATGACGCGGGCCGACATCTCGTTCAACACGGCGGTCGACGCTTCCCAGGCCGTGCCGGGGTGCTTCTTGATGCGGGAGACTCGCTCCAGCGCCTCGCGAGCCGAAGGCCGCGGCAGATAGGCGGCGAGCGCGCCGATCGCCTCGCTGCGAAGCTCCTTGTAGAGATCCTCGTCGGCAAGCAGCTCGATCATCGGAAAGAGACGCTCGACCTCGGCGCTTCCCGCGTACAGGCCCGCGTCGGCGCGCAGCTTGCGAAGCGCGGACCAGCGCTCCTGGACGCCGCCGCGAAGACCTCGGCCGGAGGCCTCGAGGGCGCCGGGGAGCGGCCCGCTCGGCGCGGCCTTCCGCAGCCGGAGCTGCAGGCCGAACGGCAGGCGGCCGCGCCGCTGCCGGTCGATCATGAGCGCGGTGGACGCGCCCGCGACGGCGAACGCCGAGGCGAACCACGGCACCGCCGCCTGCCACGAAAGCAGGCCGGTGGCCGAGGCGCCTCCTCCCACGGCCAACAAGAGAAGCATGAACGGAAGCGTCGTCTTGTCGTTCCATTTGAACGCGAGCCAGCCCCACATCCCCGAAGCGCCGAGATGGGCGAGCACGGCGAGGACGAGCCCCGGCAAGCCGAGGGCCGGCAGCGCGAACTGGAGCGCGACGTACGCCCCCAGCGCCGGGAGGGCCAGCCAGCGCGCGACGTTCGCGCCGAGCGCGTTCGAGCCGCCTGTAGCGCGGTCCTCGAGCAGGGCCTCGAGCCGGCGGGCGTTCACCGGAGACGGGGCCTCGGCGTGCGAGGCGAGCGCCTCTTCGATCGCCGCTCGCCGCAGGCGTCCCGGCAGGTCCTCGGGCTGAGCGTCGCGGACGCGCTCCGCGCGGGCGCGCAGCCCGTCCACCGGCGCGCGCGCGGCCGCGGCGGCCTTCGCGAGCTCGGAGCCTTCCCGCGCGGCCTCCTCGTGGCGGGCCGCCGCGGCGTCGAGCGCCGCGGCCTTTTCGGCGGCGCGGAGCTGCCGGTTCTTGAACGCGCCGTAGAGGCCCCTAAATCCCAGCCCGGTGCCGATGACGGCCCCGGCCAGCCAGCCTCCGCCGATCAGCCCGAGCACGAACGCCCCGGCCGAGAGGTAGGCGTAGAGGATAGGCTCCTCGGCTCCGGTGCGCTTCCACAGAGCGACGAGCGGGACGACGACCGCCGCCGTCACGAACGGAGCGGCGAGGAGCGGGACGGACGCGGCGGCGTACGAGAAGAGGGGAAACCAGGCCAGCGCCGCGAAGAAGGCCAGCAAGGCGGTGTCTTCTCCGCCGATGGGCCGCGGCCGGTTGAGATGGGTGCGGATCGATTCCCCGCGCTCGGCGGCGAAGAACGCCCCCAGGACCACCGCGAGCCCGGCGTTGGCGGCCAGAGGGAGTCCCGCGCCCGCGAGCAGGGCGGCGATCAACGAGACGAAGCCGACCCCGCCCATCTCGGGGGCTGTGAGCTTGAGCAGCGCGAACCCTCCCCCGAAGACCGCGATCGCGGCCAAGGGCGAGCCGAGCGCGGGCGCGATCGCGGCCAGCGCCGCGACGACGAGCATGACGCCGAGCGTCCAGGCGGCCCCCAGCGCCCAGACGGGCAAGAACCACGGGCCGAGCGCCTTGCCGAAAAGATTTGAGCCGGCCGGCGTCCCCGAGCCGGGGAGGAAGCGCTGCGCGGCCCCTCGAGCCGCCGACTCGGCGCGCGAGATCGACTCGACCAGCTTGTCGCGGAGCGTCTTCGGCAGCTCGGTGATCTTTTGGACGACCGCGTGACGCGGATACACCTCGCGGACGTAGGCCATGCCCTCGCCGACGCCGACGCCCATCACCTTCACGCCCAGCTTGTCGGCCGTGGGCAAGACGCTCGACACGGACGACGGCCCGTTGCCGCGGCCGTCGCTCACCACGAACACGTAGCGCTCGTCGGCGTCCTCTTTCGAGATGCGCTCGAGCGCGAGCTTGAGGGCGTCGGCGTCGTGCGTGTTCCCGTTGCCGAGGTACTCCTGGAGCTCGGCGACCAGGCGGTCCTTGATCGCCGGCGTCAGCGGCTCGGAGAACTTCTTATGGATGCGGGCCTTCTCCGAGAACCCGATGACCTCGACGTCGATGTTCAGGCGCGAAAGCGCGTCGACCAGGAGCACGACGGTCTGGATCGCCTCGCGGCGGAACTCGTCCATCGAGCCGGACTCGTCGACCAGCAGGGTCACCTTATAGCGGCGCTTGGTGGCGTTCACGCGCCGCAGCATGACGTCGCGGCGCACGCCGCCCTCGCCCTCCCGCTTCATCGCCCGGAGCATGTGGGGCCGCTTGCCCTCGTCGAAGAAGCCGACGTCGCGCGGACGCGAGTTCTTGAGGAAGACGTTCTCGAGATGCGTCACCATCGGGTTGGCCAGATGGGCGACGGGCTGGTAGGCGTTCTGGTACGGCGTCGACTGCCGGCCCATGATCTGCCGGCGCTGCGTGTCGGCGATCTCCTCGATGGACAAGGGCGCGGGCGTCTTTTCGCCCGCGCCCCTGTCCATCGCCTCCTCCCCCTTGTTGTGTTTCTTGCGGGCGTCCCTCACGTCCTTGTTGGTCGGGTTCTCCTTCACCTGCGGCCGCAGCGCCTCGGACGCCCGCCGCGCGTGGTCCTCGAG
>JACQPK010000481.1 GCA_016207565.1 Elusimicrobiota bacterium | reverse complement strand
GGAGTCGGGCAGAAAGCCCAAGCGGCTGTGGACCTCGCGGGCGTCGTGCCGGAGATCGATGCCGTCGACGATCGCGGTTCCGCCGGAGGGCTCGAGCAGCCCCGCGAGCATGCGCAGGAGGGTCGTCTTCCCCGCGCCGTTGGGTCCGACCAACGCGCACACGGCGCCGGCCTCGACGGCGAAGCTGACGCCGTCGACGGCGACGGTGTCGCCGAACTCCCGCCGAAGGGACAACGCCTCGACCAAGGCGGCCATCTCCCCTCCCTACGCCCGTCCCACAGGCCCTATTTCAGGAAGGATACCCCCAAAACCCCACGTTTCAAGTGGAGAAAGTAAATTGGGGACAGTCCCCAATTTACTTGATTAACTAGGCTTTGCCTGTGATGATCTTTTCGGCGGCAGCGAGGAGGGCTTCGAGGCGCTTGTCGGTGGAGGCCTCGGCGTAGAGGCGGACGACCGGCTCGGTGCCGGAGGCGCGCAGGCCGACCCAGCTGCCGTCCTTCATGATGAACTTGAAGCCGTCGGTCTGGTTGATCCGCCAGACGGAGGTCCCCGCGATCGCCAACGGCGGCTTCGTGCGGAGCCGGTCCTCGAGGTCCGAGACCAGCGAGGGCCGGTCGAGGTGGTAGTTCCGGCGCTCGTTGAAGAACGTGCCGACCTTCTTGTAGAGCTGCTCGCGGATCTTGGCGAGCGGCTTCCGGTCGAACGCGACGAGCTCGGCCATCAGGAGGCACGCGAGGAGCCCGTCCTTCTCCGGCACGTGGCCCTGGATCGAGAGCCCGCCCGACTCCTCGCCGCCGAACAGGAACTGCCCGCCGCGCAGGAACTCGCCGATGAATTTGAACCCGACGGGCGTCTCGCGGACCTCGAGCCCGTGGGACTTCGCGACCGCGTCGACAAAATGCGAGGTCATGAGGCTGCGGGCCACTTTCCCCCGCAACCCGCGGTTGCGCACGAGGTGATCCACCGCGAGAGCGAGGACGTCGTTGGCCGGGATGTAGGTGCCCCCGGCGTCGACGATCCCGAAGCGGTCGCCGTCTCCGTCGCAGGCGACGCCGAGGTGGAGCCCCTTCTTCTTGACGAGGGCGGTCAGCTCGACGAGGCGCTCCGGAGCAGGCTCCGTCGACTCGCCTCCGAAGAGCACGTCGCGCTCCTCATGCAGCCCCTCGCACTGGAGCCCGACCTGCTGGCAGAAAGGCCGCAGGTAGCCGCGGACCGCGCCGCCCAAGGCGTCGATGCCGATCTTGAGCTTGGAGGACTTCAGCTTGGGCACGTGGAGCAGGGAGGCGAGCTGCTTGAAGTAGGCCGGGCGGAAATCCTGGGCGACGATCCAGCCCTCGCGCTCGGCGCGCTCGGCCGGCATCGCGGTGACGTTCGTATGCGCCAGGTTGCTCACCCGCCGCTCGATATCGTCGGTGACCGGCGGCGTCGCGGGCCCGCCCCAGTACGGCGTCCACTTGTAGCCGTTGTACTTCGCCGGATTGTGGCTGGCCGTGATCACGACCCCGCCGACGGCCTTGTGGGCCAAGACGGCGTGGGCCAGGGCGGGCGTCGGGACGTCGGCGGTCGCCAGCAGCACCCGGATGCTGTGGGCCGCGAACACCTCGGCCGCCTCGCGAGCGAAGGACTCGCTCAAGAAGCGCGTGTCGTAGCCGATGACGACGAGCGGAAGGGGAGGGGCCTGCCCGACGAGCGCGCGGTAGTCGGTGGCTTCCGCCCCGAACTCCGCATGCTCCTTGACGTGCGCGGCTATGGCCGCCGAAAGCTTGCGCACGTTCGCGAAGGTGAACTCCTCCGCGAATACGGCCCGCCACCCGGACGTGCCGAAGTGGATTGGCATTTTTTATCAAGACCGCGTCACACGAAATACACGCGAGAGTCGGTCTTGGGCGGCTGAATATAGCAAAAGGTGTCATTCGGTACAATAGGAAACTTTTTGCGACAATCTAGGCCCTTTGGCCCCATTCCGGTGGGTCCATCGTCCCTGGCTTCCACCCCCCGCCATCCCTATCCTTAGTGAAGCCATGTCCTCGCGGTCCATCGTCGTCGCCTTAGCGTTGCTCGCGGCCGGCTCGACCGGGACCTGGGCTCAGACCGCCGTCGACCCCCTCACGGGGGCGACCCCCGACGCCGGAGCCGCCCTCGGGAGCCAACCCTACGAGGCCGTGTACTTCGACTCCAAGGGGAACGTCACCGACGACGCCTCCCAGGCGGTCAAGTACTCGATCACCGACAACGTCCAGGGGATGTCGACGATCCCCAAGCCGATGTCCGACATGTCGCCCCAGGACCGCCAAAAGCTCGGCCTGGCCACCCCCCCTTCCGAGACCGCCCGCACGGCCCCTCCCAAGCCGGAGGAAAAGCCGGAAGGCCCCGCGGAAACGCCCAAGGACAAGGTGGAGGGACCCGCGGAGAAGCCGGCGGACCGCCCCGCGGAGACGGCCGCGGACGAACCGGCGCGCGAGGACCCCGATTCCCAGATCGTGGCCGGAACGCAGGAGAAGGACCCCGCGACGGGCATCGTCTACGGAGACGTGAAACCGCAGCTCGTCGAAGCGGCTCGGCAGTCCTACGCGTCCCCGGGACAAGACGGGGGGGCCGCCGCCGGGCCTCGGAGCTCCTCTTTCTCGACCGACGCCCCGGCGCAGGCCTACGTAGCCCCGGCGGTCGCCTCCCAGGTGTCGGTGCTCGAGCCCGGCGGCCGGGAGCCGCGCGGCTACCGCGCGCTGGCCTCCCTCGTCAGCCTCCAGAAGTCGCTCGTGGATCGCCTCCAGTCCTTCCTCGGCCCGGGCGCCGAGAGCCGCCTGGCCGGGTACGCGGGCGTCTACGACAATACCACCCGCCAGGCCTCGCCCGACCTGCAGACGCGCGCCTCCGACGACCGCTTCGGCGTCGCCCAAAGGACGACCGAGCAGTAACCTAGGCCCTGGGTCCCAGACGGACCCGGGTCCTTCAAGCACCCGGCTCTAGGCCCTCCGGCACTCGCCCTGACCCTCCGTCCGGCCTACTATATCAGGGATGACGCGCCCGGCCATCCTCCTCTTCCTCGCAGCGGCGCTCGCCGTTCCCCAGGCCCAAGCCGAGATCGTGCTCAAGCCGGTGCCGGACGTCCACCTCTTCGCGAGCCCCGATCCGTTGACCCAGTCCGTTCTGCGCACGCAGCTGGCCGACCCCCGCTCGGGCGGAGTCGTCTCGGCCGTGCTGCACCGGCCGAAGGCGGGCTCGGCCGCGGCCGCCCGCGTCGACTACGAGGGCTCGGCCACGCCGGCCGATTCGCTCGGCCTGCCCACGCCGGCCGTGGCGCGCGGCCCCATCGCCGTCGGAGCCTCGGACTTGCGCGACGCCCCCGGGGCGGCCGCGAAGCCCGGCAAGGCCGCCGTCAACTCCCGGTTCTTGAAGCGCTCGATCGCCGCCTCGCAGCTCCTGTCGGTCGTCGAGGCGATGCGCTCAAAAGCGAACGCGCAGCGAGTATCGAAAAGCGCTCCCTAGCTCGCCGAACGGCGTCCACGCGAAGTCGAACCGCAGCGAGCCCGTCCCGATCCCTCCTCCCAGCGCCGCGCCCCCCAGGCCTCCCGCGTCCATGTGCGCCGTGTTCACTCCGGCCCGCAGGCAGCCGGTGAGGGACTCGAACGGCCGGCAGTACTCGCCGCCCGCGGAGAGCTGAGCGCGGTCCTCGCGCGACGTCCGTACGTCCAACGCGAGCGTCCAGCGCGTCCCCCAGCCGAGCGCCGCTCCGGCGTAGAACGCCGCCGGCAGGGGATCCGCGGAGTCGCGGAACTTGACCTTCGTGCCCAGGTTCCGCGCGCCGGCCGCCAGCCGCGCGCCGTTGCCGCTCCAGTGCAGTCCCGCGTCCAGCGCCGCGGCCGTGGCGTGCTCGGAGTCGAGATTCTGGTCGATCAGCTTGAAGGCGGCGCCCACGCTCGCGCGCGACGTCACCTTGATGCCGTAGCCCACGCTGTAGGCG
>JACQPK010000456.1 GCA_016207565.1 Elusimicrobiota bacterium | reverse complement strand
GTGATGCCCTCCTCGAGGATCTGCCCGTCGGTCGCCTCGCGATAGTAGATGAGCAAGTCCGAGTCGACGGGCTCATAGAGCTGCCCGACGTGCGAGTAGATGCCGCACTGGCGGAACAGCGCCTCCATGCCGAAGGTGCGCGCCTCGTCCGGGATGATCGGGACGATGTGCTTGCCGATCGAAGGGTCCTTGAGGAGCTTGGTCAGGAGCCGCACGAACGCCATCGTCGTCGAGACCGGCCGGCCCTCGGTGCCGTGCCGGAACTCGTCGTAGGCGGCAGGGTCGACCGCCGGCAACGGCTTCCCCTTCGGGCTGCGCCGCGGGAGGAAGCCGCCGAGCGCGGCGCGGCGCTCGCGGAGGTACTTCATCTCGGGGCTGTCCTCGGGCGGCTTGTAGAACGGGGCCTTGGCGACGTCCTCATCGGAGATCGGGATCGCGAAGCGCGACCGGAACTCCCGCAGCTCGTCCTCGTTGAGCTTCTTCTGCTGGTGCGAGATGTTCCGCCCCTCGCCGCCTTCTCCCAGGCCGTAGCCCTTGATGGTGTGGGCCAGGACCACGGATGGGGCCCCCGCGTGCTCGACCGCCGCCTTGTAGGCCGCGTAGACCTTGCGGATGTCGTGGCCGCCACGGTTGAGCTTGCGGAGCCTCTCGTCGGAGATCCCCCGCACGAGCTCGAGGAGGCGAGGGTCCTTCCCGTACATATGCTCGCGGAGGTAGGCCCCGGAGGCGACGCTGAACTTCTGCATCTGGCCGTCGACGATCTCGCCGAGCCGCTTCGCCAGCCGGCCCTCCGGGTCCCCCGCGAAGAGGGGATCCCAGTCCGAGCCCCATAGCACCTTGATCACGTTCCAGCCGGCGCCGCGGAAGCTCGCCTCGAGCTCCTGGATGATCTGGCCGTTGCCGCGCACCGGACCGTCGAGACGCTGGAGGTTGCAGTTGATGACGAAGATGAGGTTGTCGAGCTTTTCGCGGGAAGCGAGGGTGATGGCGCCCAGGGTCTCGGGCTCGTCGGTCTCGCCGTCGCCGAGAAAGGCCCAGACCTTCCGCCCGCGGGTGCTGGCCAGGCCGCGATCCTCGAGGTAGCGGTTGAAACGGGCCTGGTAGATCGCCATGATCGGCGCCAGCCCCATCGAGACCGTCGGGAACTCCCAGAAATCCGGCATGAGCCACGGGTGCGGGTACGACGAGAGCCCTCCCGAAGGCGCGAGCTCGCGGCGGAAGTTCTCGAGGCGCTGCAGCGGGAGCCGCCCCTCCAGGTACGCCCGCGCGTAGATGCCGGGTGAGGCGTGGCCTTGGATGTAGAGGCTGTCGCCGGCCTGCTCGTCGTTGGAGGCCCGCCAGAAGTGGTTGAAGCCGGTCTCGTAGAGGGTGGCCGCCGAGGCGAAGGTCGAGATGTGGCCGCCGATGCCGTCCGAGAGCCGGTTCGCGCGCACCACCATCGCCATCGCGTTCCAGCGCACGAGGCTCCGGATCCGCCGTTCGATCTGGGGGTCGCCGGGGTACGGCGGCTCCCGGTCGGCCGGGATCGTGTTGACGTAGGGCGTCGACGCGGAGAAGGTCGGCATCGCGAGGGGGGCGATTCTACCAAAGATATCCGGGGGCTCCCAACGGCGCGGATGGCGGCGGACTCTCCCTTTTGGCATAATCCCTTCCATGCCCGAAACGACAGGCCTGACCGCCGCCCCACCCGCCGCGAAATACCCAGGGACGCTGATGGCCATCGACGGCAACACCGCCGTCGTCCTCGTCGAGTCCGCCGCCTCCGAGGCGGCGGGCTCCTACCCGATCTCCCCCTCGTCCCAGATGGGCGAAGGGTTCGCGACCGCCGCCGCCCGCGGCGAGCTCAACGCGTTCGGCCGCCCCCTCATCTTCATCGAGCCGGAGGGCGAGCACGCGGCCGCGGGAGTGACGGCCGGCATGGCCATGGCGGGGCTGCGCGCCGCCAACTTCTCGAGCGGCCAGGGCATCGCGTACATGCACGAGTCGCTCTACGCCGCGGCCGGCAAGCGGCTGCCCTACGTCTTGAGCATCGGCTGCCGGGCGATGACGAAGCAGAGCCTAAACGTCCACGCGGGCCACGACGACTACCACTGCATCGAGGACACGGGCTTCATCCAGGTCATGGCCAAAAACGTCCAGCAGGTCGCCGACCTCAACCTGATCGCCCGGCGGACCGCCGAGCTGGCGCTCACGCCCGCCGCGGTCGGGATGGACGGCTGGCTCACGAGCCACGTCCTCGAGAGCATGCGGCTGCCCGAGCGCGAGCTCATCCGCGAGTACCTCGGCTCGCCGGACGACGTGATCGAGTGTCCGACGCCGTCGCAGCGCATGCTCTTCGGCAAGACCCGCCGCCGCGTCCCGAAGCTGTGGGACGTCGACAACCCCGCGCAGGTGGGCGTCGTCCAGAACCAGGACTCCTACGCCCAGGGCGTCGCCGCGCAGCGTCCCTACTTCTACGACCACGTCGACGAGCTCGGGGCGAAGGCGATGGAGGAGTACGCGGAGCTGACCGGCCGCCGCTACGACACGGTCCTCGAATACCGCACCGAGGACGCCGAGTACCTCATCGTCGCGATGGGCTCCTGCGCCGAGAACGCCGAGGCCGCCGCCGACTGGCTCCGCGCGACCCGCGGCGTCAAGGTCGGCGTCGTGCAGGTCGTCTGGTTCAGGCCGTTTCCGGGAGCCAGGCTCGCCCGCGTCCTCAAGGGGCGTAAGGGCGTCGTGGTCCTCGAGCGCACCGACCACCCGCTCGCCGGAGACCTTCCGCTCATCCGCGAGATCCGCGGGGCGGTCGCGAAGGCCCTCGAGAACGGCCGCTCGGCCCTGGGCCCGGAGCGCCGCGCCCTGCACGCGGGCTACCCCGCGATGCGCGCCGAGGAGCTGCCGATCCTGACCAGCGGCTGCTACGGGCTTGGGAGCCGGGACCTCAAGCCCCGCCAGCTAGTGGGGGCCGTCGAGAACCTCCTGCAAGGGGCCCACGCGAAGCCCTTCTTCTACCTCGGCGTCGAGTTCCCCGAGCACAAGGACTACCCGAAGCTGCGCGAGCTCGCCGTCGAGGGCTCCGAGGACCCGAACCTGCTGCCCGAGGGCGCGATCGCGGTCCGCATCCACTCGATCGGCGGCTGGGGCGCCGTCACGATGGGCAAGAACCTCTCGGGCACGCTCTTCGACCTCCTGGGCCTGCACCTCAAATGCAACCCGAAGTACGGCGGCGAGAAGAAGGGGACTCCGACCACGTACTACGGCGCGTTCGCCCCGGAGCGCATCCGGGTCAACTGCGAGCTCTCCCACGTCGACGTCGTGCTGTCGCCCGACCCGAACGTATTCGCGCATACCAACGCGCTCGCCGGGCTCAAGCCGGGCGGCGCCTTCGTGATCCAGACCGCCTCGGGAGCCGAGCCGGCCTCCGTCTGGCGCCAGTTCCCGGAGCGGATCCGCAAGCTCGTCGCGGAGAAGGACGTGAAGGTCTGGTACGTGGACGCCTTCGGGATCTCGAAGCAGGAGGCGTCGACCGCCGACCTCCAGATGCGCATGCAGGGCACGGTGTTCCAAGGCGCCTTCTTCCGCGCGACCGCGCTCATGGGCCGCTACGGCCTCGACGAGGCCAAGCTCTTCGGGTCGATCGAGGGCGTGCTCAACGCGAAGTTCGGCGGCAAAGGCAGGCGCGTGGTCGAGGACAATATGCGCGTCGTCCGCCGCGGCTACGATGAGGTGAAGCTCCTCGACTGGCGCGCGCTCCAGGACGTCGCTCCCGCGGAGGCCAAGGCCGGCGCTAAAGGCTGCCTCCCCCGCGCCGCGGAGCAGGCGGCCCCCGACACGCAAACCCCGGTGACGCGCGCCGACCTGTTCTACGACCAGGTCGGCAAGCTCTACGGAGAAGGCAAGGGCGACTCCGTCTTGGCCGATCCCTTCGCCGCGCTTTCGCTCACCCCGGCCGTGACGGGCACGTTCCGGGACATGACGCAGATCCGCTTCGAGTACCCGAGGTATATCGCCGAGAAGTGCACCGGCTGCGCGAAGTGCTGGACCCAATGCCCGGACACCGCGATCCCCGGGCTCGCGGTCAAGCCGGAGGCCCTCGTCCGGTCGGCCGCGCGCGCGCTCGGCGCCGCGGGCGACCCGCTCTCGACGCACGCGGCGGCGGTCGCCGCCCGCCTGCGCGAGAAGACCGACGCGGCGGGCAAGGGCGCCACGGTGCAAGACCTGGCGAAGGACGCCGTCCTCGACGTCGCGAAGTCCCTGGGCGCCGCGGGCGCAGCGCTGGCCGCGACGGCCGATCGAGTCCGCGGGGTGCTCTCGGACTTCCGCGTCGCGCGGACCCAGCCGTTCTGGGACGTGCCGTCGAAGAAGGCCGCCGGCCCCGCGTTCCTGGCGATCACGGTCAACCCCGAGTCGTGCAAGGGCTGCATGGAGTGCGTCGAGGTCTGCGGCGACGGGGCGCTCGTCCCCGAGAAGCAGGACCCCGCGGCGGTGGAGAGCCTGCGCCGCGGCTGGGACGTCTGGAAGTCGCTGCCGGACTCGGACCCCGCCTACGTCGCGATCAAGGACCTCGACGTGGCCCAGGGCGTGCTGTCGAGCCTGCTCCTGACGAAGCGGAACTACCTCTCGACCGTCGGGGGCGACGGCGCGTGCATGGGCTGCGGCGAGAAGACCCCGATCCACCTCTTCTGCGCGGTGGCGGAGGCGCTCATGCTGCCCCGCGTGGCCAAGCACGTCGAGAGGCTGCGCGCGTTGCTGGAGAGGGTGGACGAGAAGCTCAAGGGCCTGCCCGCGAACGCGGCGGCCCGGCGCGCGCGCCTCGAGGCCGCGAAGAAGGCGGTCTCGGAGCTCGTGTGGCGCTACACCGAAGGCCCGACCGGCCGCGGCCGGACGGCCATGGGCATGGTGAACTCCACGGGCTGCACGACGGTCTGGGGCTCCACCTACCCGTACAACCCCTACCCCTTCCCATGGGCCAACCACCTCTTCCAGGACGCCCCCTCCGTCGCGATGGGGGTCTTCGAGGGCCACTGCCGCGACATGGCGATCGGGTTTAGAGCGGTCCGGATCGCCGAGCTCGAGGTCCAAGACGCCTACGAGCCCGCCAAGCACGACCGCTTCTTCGAGCTGTTCGACTGGCGGCATTTCTCCGACGAGGAGTTCCTCCTCACGCCGCCCGTGACCTGCCTCGGGGGCGACGGGGCGATGCTCGACATCGGCTTCCAGAACCTCTCGCGGATGCTGATCTCCGGGCGCCCGATCAAGGTCCTCGTCGTCGACACGCAGGTCTACTCGAACACGGGCGGACAGGCGTGCACGAGCGCGTTCATCGGCCAGGTCTCCGAGATGGCGGACTTCGGCGAGCGCCACCAAGGCAAGCTCGAGCCCCGCAAGGAGATCGGCCTCATCGGGATGGCCCACCGGGGAGTCTTCACCGCGCAGACCTCGGCCGCCCACACCAACCACATGCTCAAGGCGTTCATCCTGGGCTTCAACAGCCGCCGCCCGGCGCTCTTCTCGACCTACTCGACCTGCCAGCCGGAGCACGGCGTCGGCGACGACATGGCGGCGGCGCAGGCGAAGCTCGCGCTCGAGGGGCGGGCCTTCCCGTTCTTCGTCTACAACCCCGACGGCGGTCCGAAGATGAAGGACCGGCTCTCGCTGATGGGCAACCCGGCCGCGACCGAGGACTGGCCGACCTACACCCTGGAGCTCGAGGAGAACGGCCAAAAGGCGAAGAGGACCCTGCCGATGACCTTCGCCGACTTCGCGGCGACGGAAGGGCGCTTCTCGAAGCACTTCAAGCCGCTGAAGGACGGCGAGATCCCCGAGGGACAGTTGGTGCCGTTCGCCGAGTTCCTCGACCTGCCGAAGGACGCCCGGGAAGGCAAGGTCCCCTACCTCTGGGTCCAGGGCTCCGACAAGAAGGCGCGCAAGTGCAGCGCCACGCTCGCGATGGTGGAAAGCGCGCTCGAGCGCCGCGACTTCTGGCGGCTCCTCCAGGACCTCGCCGGGATCAAGTAGCGGCGGAACGCTACACCGATCCGTCACCGTACCCTGACGTCCCGTCATAAGGCGCGGCGCCGGGCGGACCGTATAATTGGGGGGTGTTCGACCGCGCCGCGTGGGAGGCACTCGCCCTGATGCTGCTGCTCTCCGGCACGGGGGTCGCGGGGCTCGCGGTGGTGGGCTTCGCCGCGGCGGACGAGTTCGAGGCCCGGCGGCGCTTCGTCGCCGCGTCCGGGCCGGGGCTCTGGTCCATCGCGCTCGGGCTCGCGCTCTTGGCCTGGTCTTGCCCGGAGGGCTGCGGCTGGGCCGCGGCCGCCTCCCTGGGGGCGGCGGCGACAGCGGCCCGGCGATTTGGCATAATGACGTTCGGTGATCATCGGGCTGGGCGGAGGGAGCGGCTCCGGAAAGTCCTGGCTCGCCTCCTACCTCAAGCGCAAGCTGGGATCCCGGGCGACGGTGGTATGCCTGGACTGGTACTACCGGGATCACGCCGGGACCTCTCCTGAGAAGTCGGCGAAGCTCAACTTCGACCATCCCGACTCGATCGAGACGAGCCTCCTGGTCCGCCACCTCCGAAGGCTCTCGCGGGGCCAGCCGGTCGACGCCCCGCTCTACGACTACGCCACCCACGCGCGCCTCAAGCAGACCCAACGCGTCCGGCCCGCCGAGCTGATCATCGTGGAAGGGCTCTTCGTCCTCCACGACGGGCCGCTGCGCGACATCCTCGACGCGGGGGTCTACATCCAGGTGCCCGACGACGTGCGCCTGCTGCGCCGGGTGAGGCGCGACGTCCGCGAACGGCGGGTCGACCTCGACGAGACGCTCGCGATCTACGAACGCTGCGTGCGCCCGATGCACCTCCGCTTCATCGAGCCCTCCGCGCGCGCCGCCGACTGGGTCTGGCGCCAGCTCGAGGACCGGAAGTTCCCCTCCAAGCTCGCGCGCACGATCTCGCGCCGCCTCAACGGGCGTCACTAGCTGTTCACTTGCCCCAAGGGAGCCCCGGCGCGCTATAATCGCGGTATGCTGCGATTGTTCCGCATGCTCGCGGTCGCGCTTGCCGCGCAGGACTCGCCCAAGCAGCTCGCCGCGGGCTTCGCGCTCGGCGCGGCCGCGGGGCTCGTGCCGAAGACGAGCCTGCTCTCGCACCTCCTGCTCGTCGGGCTCGCGGCCTCGCAGGCGAACTTCGGGGCCGGATTCGTGGCGGCCGCGCTATTTGCGCTCGTGGGCTCGCTCCTCGACCCGCTCGCGCACCCGATCGGGAACTTCCTGCTGACGCGCGAGTTCCTGAAGCCGCTCTGGACGCTGCTCTACAACCTGCCGGTCGTGCCGTGGACCGAGTTCAACAACACCGTCGTGCTCGGCTGGTTCGTGCTGGCCTGCGCGTTCGCGTGGCCCCTCTACCGCGCGATGATCCCGGCCTTCGAGAAGTACTCCGAGAAGTACGGCGAGCGGCTCCGCAAGCTCAAGGTCGTGCAGCTCCTCCTCGGCGCCGACGTGGCCTCGAAGCTGGAGAGGCTCCGGTGATCCGCAAGTCGTACGTGCTCCCCCGGCTCGCGCTGCTCGCGGTCGTGTGGGCGTTACTGGCGTTCGCGCTCGACCCGCTGATCCGCTGGGGCATCCAGGCCGCGGGCTCCGCGGCGCTCGGCGCGAAAGTGGAGCTCGCGTCCGTCGACACCGACGTCTGGCCGCCGCGGCTCAGCCTGAGCGGCTTCGCCGCCGCCGACCCCGGCGAGCCCATGCGCAACCTCGTCGAGTTCTCCCGGGCCCGCTTCGCGCTGGAGGGCAGGCCGCTGCTCGAGCGCAAGCTGGTGATCGGGGCCTCCGAGCTCTCCGGCCTGCGGTTCGGCACCCAACGGAAGACCTCCGGCGCGCTCCCCCAGGCGCCGCCGTCCAGGCTCGGGGGTAAGCTCTCGGAGTGGGCGAAGCGCTCGAAGGACGTCTCCTTCGACGCCTTCTCCGACGCCAAGTCCCAGGCGAAAGAGCGCGTCACCGTGAAGGCGGAGGACCTCCGGTCCGCCCAGCTCGCCGCGGAGCTCGAGGCGCGCTGGCCCAAGACCGCCGGCGCCTGGAAGGACCGCGTGCAGGCCTTCGACGGCGGGAAGAAGCTGCAGGAGCTCCAGAAGCTGGCCGACGAGGCGCAGCAGGGAGATCCGCTCTCGCGCGCCGCCAAGGTCGGCGACGCGCTCAAGCGGTTGGACGAGTTCAAGAGGACCGGCGAGCAGCTGCGGCGGGACCTCGAGGCCGAGGCCGCGCGCGCGCGCGCCGACATCGACGCGGCCAAGGCGGCGAAGGCGGCGGACCTCGACGCCCTGCGGGCGCGGCTGCAGCTCCCGAGCCTCGACCCCGAGCGGCTCTCCGCCTATCTCCTCGGTCCGGAGGCCGCGGCACGGCTGCAGAAGGTCCTCCGGCTCGTCGAGGCCGCTCGCAGGAAGATGCCTCCCAAGGGCGCGCCCCGCGAGGCGACGCCCGGACGCGGCGCGACCCTCGCGTTCCCCAAGGATCGGAGCTGGCCGGCGTTCTGGCTGCGGCGCGCCGCGCTCTCGGGCACCGCCGACCTCGGGGGCCCCCTCGAGTTCAGCGGCGAGGCCGCGGACTTTTCCTCGGAGCCCGAGCTCGCCGGCAAGCCGGCCCGGCTCGAGCTCGCGGGTGCGGAAGGCTCGCGGAAAGTCAAACTCACCGCGCTGCTCGATCACACGAAAGAGCTCCCCCGCGACGAGGTTCGCTTCGAGTACGCCGGGCTTCCGATGCCGGCCATGACCGCGGGCGATGCCGGCAGCTTCGCGGTGACCGTGAGCCCGGGGCCGGCGGCGGTCAGCGGTTCGGTCGTGCTGGCGGGCCCCTCCCTCACCGGGACCGTGCGCTACCGCCAGTCCGGCGTCACGCTCACGCCCGTCGGGGCCCCGGGAGACACGGCCGCGCGGCTGGCGGCCACCGCGTTTTCCGGGATCAAGGAGCTAGACGTCGAGCTGACTCTGGGAGGAACGATCGAGGAGCCGAGATTCGCCCTCCGGTCGAATCTCGGCAGGGCTCTCGCCGACGGCCTCAAGAAGGCCGTGGGCCGGGAGGCGCAGGCGAGGCTCGCCGACGCGCAGAGGCAGATCGACTCGCTCGTCGACGCCAGGCTGGGCAAGCTCCAGGGCTCGCTCGACGCGACGCTGGGGTCCTCGCTCAGCGGGCTGGGCCTGGGGGAGCTCCAGGAGCTCAAGGAGAAGCTCAAGTCGCGGACCGGCCTGCCGCCGGGGCTACCGCGGCTCTTTCGGTAGGACCGAGAGCCGAGCCCTCCCCTTCTGGGAGTGGGTGAGGCTGCGGGCGACGGGGAGCTTGGGCAGCTCGAGCGCACCCGCGGCGATCGCCTCGGTGGGGAAGTCTCCGTAGGAGACCGCGATCATCCCGCCCTTGATCGTCAGGAGCACGCCCGTGTCGTCGGAGCCCGCGTCGGTCACGAGCACGAGGTCGTAGTCCTTCGTGCCGGGAAAGCGGCGGATCGCCTGCGCGCGGTCCCCGTGATGGGCCTCCGGCGGCGGCCGGTAGGGCTCGCACGCGCCGCCGCCGAAATCGACGACGACGGGCGGCAGCTTCACGTAGAACGCCGGTGGCTCCGGCTCGAAGGTCCAGCGCAGCGAGAGCCCGTCGAGGACCTTGCTCTCGAGGCACGGATCCCCCGCCGCGCGGCCGTGCGGGCGCGGGGTCAGCCGCGGCGGGATCGGACGCAGCACGTTGGCGCCCACCGCTCGGGCCGCGGGCGAGAGGCTGTCGCGCAGATCCGCCATCGAGGCGTCGAAGCCGTCGGAGGCCTGGGCGAGGCCGATGGAAGCCGCGAGGACGGCGAGGGCCAGCACGTTTCCAGGATACGCCGACCCGGCGGGCGGCGCCTGGGCCGGAGGGCCTACCCGGTCCTAACCGCTACTCGATCTCCACCCCGGAGCGGGCGGCCAAGGTCGGCCAAAGGTCCAAAAGCGAGATGAACAACGCCGCGAGGATCGGCCCGAGGAACACGCCGACGATCCCGAAGAGCTGCATCCCGCCGAGCACGGACACCAGGCCGACCAGAGGATGCATGTTGTGCCGATGCTTGAGGACCAGCGCCCGGACGACGTTGTCGATCACGCCGGTGATCGCGCCGGCGAACAGCAGGCCGATCAAGCGGCCGGTCTCCCCCTGCACGTAGAGATACGCCAGCCCCGACAGGATCACGGGCGTGGTGTGAATGATGGGCACCCAGGCCAGGATGAACGCGGCGCAGCCCGCGAGCAAGGGCGCCGGAACGCCCGTGGCCCAAAAGCCGAGCATGACCGTGAGGGACTGGGCGGTCGCGGTCGCGAGGCTCGCCCACACGGTGGCCAGCGCCGTCCCGTGGAGGTCGCGGACGACCCGCTGCCGCACCTCGGCGTCGAGCGTGCTGCGCTCCAAGAGCCAGTCGACGAAACGCGGGCCGTCGACCAGGAAGAAGTAGAGCGCCACCACCGCCAGCGCCAGCTCGATCAAAAACCGCGGGATGCCCTTCGCCGCCTTTGCGACCGCGGCGGCGGCGGCGCCGGAGGAGCGCTCGGCGAAGTCCTTGGCGTACCGGCGGAGCTCGTCGGGGTCTCGGGCCATCCGCCGCGCGACGGGGACGTCGCGCAGCCGCTCGGTCATGCCCGCGACCGACAGCTCGCCGCTGTCGCGCAGGCCGGAGAAGACACGGCCCGCTTGGCCGGCCGCCCGGACGACGACCAGGCTCAACGGGACCACGACGAGGAAGAAGACGCCCGTCGTCACCGCGACGGCCGCGGTCCGGGGCCCGAGGCCCCTGGCCCGGATCCGCCGGTAGGCGGGACGCGCCATCACCGCGAAGATCGCGCCCAGGACGAGCGGGAGCAAGAATGGCGCGGCCATCCGGAACGTCTCGTAGCCGACCCCCGCGAGGACGATGAGGAACGCGATGAGGGGCGCCCGGGACCCGTTGATCGCGGCCACGCCTTCTGTTTACCACGGACCGCCCGCGCCGCCCATGGCGGCCTCGTGTCGCCGAGGTTAACGCTCGTCGAGGAAGTTGCCCAGGGACTCGAGCACCTCGAGCGGGATGCCGTGGCCCCCGTCGAAGGGCACGAGCGAGCCCCGCAGGCCGGCGTCGCGCAGCAGCGTCTCGAGGCGCAGCGCGCCTTGGAAGCCGAGGATCGGATCCGCGCGGCCGTGGCTCTGGAAGAACGGCAGGCCGGCTCTCGCCTTCGCCGCCGCCTGCCAGCGCGCCTCGGCGATCAACGTGCCGGAGAGGATCACCAGCCCCGCCGGGGCCTTCGCGGAGCTCAGGGCGATGTCCGTCGCGATCATGGAGCCCTGGCTGAAGCCTCCGACGACCAGCCGTCCCCAATCGATGCCGGCCTCGCGGACGAGCGCGGCGATCAGCTCCCGGGACTTGGCCAGCCCCTCCGGGTCCTCCGGGCGGAAATCGACCGGCCTGCCGGTCTGCTGGGCCATGACGAGCCGGTCCTCGTCGATCGGGAACCACATCCGCGCCATGCCCGAGGGGTCGTGAGGCAATCGGTGCGGGGCCGCCGGGAACAACCAGCGGACGGACTTGCGGCAAGGCGCCTCGCCCGCGAGCGCCACGAGGTCCGAGCCCGGGGCGCCGTAGCCGTGCATGAGGAGGACGGTCAGCTCGGGGGCATCGTCGGACACCTCGAAGACGTCGAGGCCCGCGATGCGCCGCCGGCCGACGGAAGGCGATCTCATCGGAGCCGATTATAGTAAAGTGCCCCATGCCTCGCCCGCACCGCCAGCCGCGCCCCCACCGGCCGCATCGACCGGAGCGCCCGCGCCGCCGCGGCCCGGCCCCGGCGCCTCCGCCCTCCGGGCCCATGGTGCGCGGCGTCCTCGAGCATCACGGCCGCTTCGCCTTCATCCTCATGAACGTGCCGGGAAAGCAGGACCTGATGGTCCGGGGGCCGACCCTCCGGCTCGCGATGAACGGCGACACGGTCGAGGCCAGGATCCAACGCGGCCGCGAAGGCCGCTCGCTCGGCGAGATCACTCGAGTGCTCGAGCGCGCCAAGCGCACGGTCGTAGGCATCCTCGGCAAGCGCGGCCCCGCCTGGACCGCGACGCCCGAGGAAGAGGAGGACGCCCTCCCGATCGAGGTGCTCGGGTTCGAGAAGGGCCTCGGGCCCCAACCCGGCGCGGTCGTCGTCGTGCGCGTCACCCGCTGGCCCACGATGTCCTCGGCCGCCGCCGGCGTCGTGCAGGAGGTCCTGGGG
>JACQPK010000455.1 GCA_016207565.1 Elusimicrobiota bacterium | reverse complement strand
GTGTAGGGCGCGGCCAGAGCGACGAGCGTCGTGCGGTAGGCGTCCGCGACGCTAAGGAGCAGTCCGGGCGGAGTCGCCGGCGCGGCCGGGGCCAGGGGCTGGGCGCCGATCGTCACGGGAGCCGCCGGCGCGACCGCGGCCATCTTCGCCTGCGCGGCGGCCGCCGCGGAGGGGCCGAGCGCGAGCGCCATGATCAGGAGGTTCATGGCCTGAGGATACCCGCGCCGCGAATGAGACGCCTGAGGCGCTGGGGCGCGGTAAGGGAGGGCTTAAGCTACAGAACCGGCGCTTCCGGAGGCGGGCGGATCACTCCCGCGGCTATTCCCGTGCTTGGAGCGGGACCGGGGTCTTCTGGCATGCGGGGCTGCTTCGGTGTATGCGCGGGAAAGGCGGGTGGCGAGAGCTCAGTCGGGATCGGCGCCGCGGATCACGCGCAGCCAGCGCAGCGCGTTATGCACCGTCGACAGCCGCGGTCGCGCCCGAGCGGCGCCGCGTCGAAGCCGGCGGCTGAGCTTTGGGTCCGTGAGGACGCGATACATCGCGTCGGCGGCGGCTCCAGGGTCCGAGGCCGGCACCAAGAGGCCGTTGCGCCCGGACTCGATTTGGAGGGGAATTCCACCGGTCAGCGTGCCGATCACCGGCTTGCCTTTCAGCAACGCCTCGGTGACCTTGATCTCGAAGCCTTCGGCGTCGGAGAGCTGGAGCGCGAAGAGCGCCTCCTGGAGGACCGCGCCGAGGGCCTGGTCGGAATGCGGAAGGGGAGCGGCCTTGATGTCGCCGGCCCACCGCGGGTAGCGGCCCCGGATATCGGCAAGCGTGCGCTCGAAGACCTCGGCGCCTTGCACATCGTCGACCGCGCCGTGTCCGGCCAGCACGAGCTGAGGGGTCCGGTCGTCGGCCACGCCCTCGCGCCGAAGCCGCTCGCGCAGGCGCGCGTACGCCGCCAGCACCGTCGGGATGCCCTTCGACGGGTCGAAGCGCGCGATCTGCGCGATGTGCGGCCTCGAGCGATCCAGCGGGTCCTGGCCGTGCGCCGCGAGCTGCCGATCGAAGAGGTCGAGACCACGCGCCGTCTGCTCGCGAGAGAGCGGCTTGTTCAGGCCATCCAGAAAGTCCGTCGTCGCCGGCAGGTAAGCGACCTTCTCTCGGGGCACGTTGCCCGGCACGAAGGACGCGACCGGGTGGCTGATGAAGCGGTCGGCAAGCCGGATGTTGGCCCACAAGAGGTCCCAGAGCCGCTGCTGGGGCGTCCCCGCCTGGTCCACGAGGTCGGCCCGGATCTGGATATGCGAGCGGTAGAGGATGCGGGCGGAAGGGTTGGCCGCCCGGATGAACGGGATGAGCCCGGACGGCTGGTAATCGTCGATGACGATCGTGGCCGCGCGCCGGAAGACGTCCTCGAACTTCGCCCCCTGGCGCGCCCACCACGCCCGAAGCGCGGCGAGGTCTTGTTCGGTCAGCTCGCTTCCGGGCGGAGCGATGCCGTGCAGGACGTTGTGTATCTTGCGTTTGGTGACGGCGAAGACCGCGAGGTCGGGATCGAGGACGTACCAGCCGGCGTCGACGCCGACGAGGCGAAAGAGGCGGATCAGCGCGTGACGCATCAGCGCGACTCCGCCGCCTTGAGGCGTGGAGCTGAAGAAGGCGATGTGGCCTCGCGAGCGCCGGGCTTCCTCTCGCAGTGCCCGATAGTCGGCGGCCGCGACGCGACGCCGGTAAGGGCCGAGCCCCGTCAGCTCCGAGGGAAGCACCTCGTTGCCGTCGATACGGACGCCGGCCAGCGCGACGCCGCCCTCCTCGACGAAGCGAGCCGCCGCCTGTTTGGCCGCCTCCTCGGCGCTCGCCGCCAGGGGAGCGGATACCGGGACGATGTCGGATCCCAGCCAGAGCCGGTTTCTCAGCGAGCGGGGTGCGCGCCCGGCGAGCCCCGCGCCGACGACGTGCACGCCGTGGTCGCGGCTGAACGCCTCCAGCCATAGCGCGGCCTCGGTCGCGGCCCGCCCCCGCAGAGCCGGCACGGTCCTGACGAACGACCGTGGGCCATCCTCGATCGCCACCGTGAAGGCGGAACGTCCCAAGCGCAGGCCCGCGTAGACCGGACGGGTTCCGGGCGTCGTCGCGATGTGCTGAAGCGGCGGGGGGAGCGGGGCCGGCGGCAGCGAGGGCGCGGCCGCGGCGATCGGCACCGAGGCCACGCGCGCGGGCGCGACGTTCTGGGTCCAGGCCGGCAAAGCCGCCGGCAGCAGGAGTGGAAGCAGCAAGGCCATGCTCACCCAGGAATATAGGGAAAGGCGCGCGGTTCTGCCTGGGCCCGACGTCCCCGAAGGCTAGGCCTATAGGCTCGGCGCGGGGGCGCGGCAAGGGAGGGCTTAAGCTACAGAACCGGCGCTTCCGGGAGCGGGCGGATCACTCCCGCGGCTGTTCCCGTGCTTGGAGCGGGATGACGGGTCCGGGAGAGTCGGGGCTCGCGCAGTCGCGGTTGATGCGCTCGGCCTCGTGCTTGGCGCGGTCGCGGTAACGCTCGACCGCCGCGCGCGCCTCGGGGGCGGACAGCTGATCGGCGTGCTCGCGAAGCGCGAACTGCGTCAGGTAGAGGTCGCGCGCGGTCGTCAGGATGCGCAGGTCGAGGTTCTGGCGGGCGAGCGCCGGGTTCTTGAGCTTGGAGCTCCGGAGGCAGTTCGCGTAGGACCAGCCGGCGCTCAAGGCCCCGCGCTGCTGCAGGCTCTCCTTCAAGAACGGCGCGTCGCCGCCGAGGAAGACCTTCAGCTCGCCTTTGGCCCCGCGCGAAACGACGAGGCCGGCGGCCAGGCCGTTGGGATCGACGACGAAGTTGGCGAGGGCCGGCTCCGCCGGTTCGGCGGCGGGAGCGCTTGGCCCCGGCGCGTTCGGCGCGGGGAGCTCCTTCGCCTTTCCGATCGCCGGCACCGACTGCGTGGAGGGAGCGGAGCCGGGCATCGGCCGCGCTGCCTCCTGGTCGAGCTCGCCGAACGCGGCGCGGGCCTTCGAGCGGATCGAGTCCTCGTTGGGCTGGGCGGACGCGGCGAGGGGGGTGAGGAGCAATAGCGACAGCGCGGCGGCGCGGGCGGGGTTCATCGGGGCCTCCGGGAACGCCTGAGGTAGTGTAGCCCCAATCCGCGTCCTGTCAAGCCCGGTGAAAATGGGATAATACGCGGCCAGTGCCGATCTTCGCGCGCTACCAGTTTCGTCTTTTTTTCCCGCTCTTTTCCGTCTGCCTGGGCGTGGGCACCGCCGTGCTGCTGATGAACCACTTCCTCCGGCTCTTCAACATCGCGGTGCTTAAGGGGATCTCGCCGGTCTGGATCGTCGCCTGTTTCGCCCGGCTCCTCCCGGGGTTCCTCAGCCTCGCCGTGCCGATGGCGTTCCTCGTGGCGCTGCTCCTCGTGCTCGGCCAGCTCTCCGAGTCCGGCGAGGTGATGGCACTGCGTTCCTCCGGCTTCTCGTTCGCGGACATCCTCTGGCCGTTCGGCGTGCTCGGGCTCTCGTTCTCGCTGCTCCTCTTCTACGTCAATCACAAGGCGAGCCCGGAGGCGTACCACTCGTTCAAGAAGTCCTACGAGGGAGCCGTCAGGCAGATCTCGGCCATCGACCTGGAGCCGAGAACCTTCGTCGAGCTCGGCGAGTGGAAGCTCTTCGCCCAGGCGACCGAGGCGAGGACGGGCTCCCTCGGCGGGATCTACCTCGTGAAGCACAAGGGGACGAACGCGGGGCTGCGCGTCGAGGCGCCGGAGGGAAGGCTCGCCATCGACAAGGGGCGCGGGCTCACGCTCGAGCTCAAGCGCGGGACGCTGCAGCTCCCGGCGCGCGAGCCCGCGTGGCTCGTCACCGCGCATTTCGACCACTACCGCCTTTTCATGTCGTTCGCCGCGGCCGCGCCCGCGGATCGCCGGCTCGACCTCCAGGAGATGAACACCCGGCGCCTGCGCGAGCGGCTCCAGGACCCCGAGCTGGACCTGGAGCACCGGAAGGAGTACGCGACGGAAGCGGCGGTCCGCTCCGTCGGGGCGGCGAGCCCGTTCGTGATGTTCTGGCTCGCGTGCCCGCTGGGCCTTCGGCTCGAGAAGCGGGCGAAGGCGACCGGGTTCGCCCTGAGCCTGCTCGTCTTGTTCCTGTATTACGGGCTGCTGGCCTTCGGCATCTCCTTGGGCCGCCGCCATGTGGAGCTCGCCCCGTGGACGCCGTGGATCCCGAACGTCGCCGGGCTCGCCGGAGCCGCGCTCCTGTGGGCCCGAGGGCTGCGGCGGTGAAGATCTTCAGCCGCTACATGGCCCTGCAGTTCCTCAAGCCGTTCTTGTACGGGCTGGGGCTCTTCGCGCTGCTCATCTTCCTCGGCGACCTCTTCGACAAGCTGCCGCGGCTGCTCAAGAGCCCGGCGCCGTTCGGCATCATCCTGCAGTATCTGTGGCTTGAGGTGCCGTACTGGGCCGTACGCGTGATCCCGCTCGCGACGCTCCTCGCCACGCTCATCGCCGTGACGGGCTTCGTCGCGAGCGGCGAGTGGGCGGCCGTGCAGGCGGCGGGCTTCGAGACGCGCGCGTTCCTCCGGCCTCTGCTCTGGATGGCGGCGGCGGTGACCCTGTTCAGCTTCGTGGTCCAGGAGACCGTGCTGCCGGCCTGCTATGCCCGTTCGCAGTCGTTGTGGCGCGACCGCATCCATCCCCAGTGGGAGTGGGAGAAGTATCCCGACGTGATCCTGACCGGCGGCTCCGGCCAGTTCATCACCTCCCGCAACTTCTTCCCGAAGGAAGGGCGGATGGAGCGGCCCGTGATGGACTACTACGCGGACGGCCGCCTGGTGCGCCAGATCGACGCGACGGAGGCGACGTGGGACGCGCCGGCCAAGCGCTGGGTTTTCCGCCGTGGGATCGAGCGCGAGTTCATCGGGGCGGGGCCTCCGCGCGAGCGGCCGTTTAGGGCGCTCGAGACGGACCTCGACACGCCGCCCCTCATCTTGGTCCCGCGCCGCAAGAATCCCGATGAGATGAGCTTTCGCGAGACGTTGCTCTACCTGCGGCAGGTCCGGTTCCTCGGGGCGTCGCCGCGCGAGGCCCAGACCGCGCTGTACTCCAAACTGAGCTACCCGTTCGCGAACATCATCCTATGCGCGCTGGGGCTGCCGATCGCGCTCCGGCTCCGGCGGTCCCACCGGGCGACGACGGCCGGCGTCGCGCTCGCGGTCGGGCTGCTCTACGTATGGTTCATGGAGATGTCCAAGACGCTCGGCGTGGCGGGAAGGCTCGCTCCCGCGCTCGCGGCCTGGGCTCCGCACTTCGTCTTCGCCTCGGCGGCCATCTACCTCCACCGCAAGACCGAAATCTAAAAAAGTAAACCCTGGGGACAGTCCCCAACGTTTACTTTTTTCCGTCTCCGCCGCGAGACGGGGATCTACGGGAGTTTGCCGGTGGCGAGAAACGCGCGGCAGAGCGAGAACGTGTCCTGGGCGTTCATCAGGAAGGTGTGCGTGTGGTGGACCACCGCGAAACCCGCCATGCCGGCGAGCTTGGTGCCTTCGACGTCCACGATGCCGTCGTTGGGCTCACTGAACGTCTTGCGCTGCCCTTTGTCTCCCGCGATCACGGCGAACTCTACCGGCGGCACGGGCAGCGTCGCGTAGAACTCGTCGTCCGAGAGCTTCTGCCCGCTGTCGCCCATGAGCCAGCGGTAGAGGCCGTTGTCTTTGAGCAGCTTGGCGAGGCGCGCGGCCCGGTTGGGCGGCGCGAGCATGACGATCCGCCCCAGCCCGGGCCGCAGCTCCTTGCGGAACGCGTTGCGGATGATGATGCAGCCGAGCGAGTGGCAGACGAAGTGGTAACGCTCGGTCTTCACGTTGTCGGCGACGTACCGGCGCAGCTTCTCCGACAGCTCGTCGAGCGTGGGCGACTTCTGGTAGTAGGGGAAGTTCAGCGTCTCGTAGCCCGCCGAGCGGAAACGCTGGGCCAGCACCGACATCGCGGCGGTCGTGCGGCCCATCCCGTGGAGCAGGACGACCGTTTCCTTCGGAGGCTCGGCGTGAGCCGCCAGGGCGAGGGCGAGGGCGAGGGCGAGCGCCTGCACGGGCGCAGTATAGGCCCTTGACAAGACGGCCGCAAGATGTATAATTATTCAGTAACGATGAATATTCAAACAGCCCCCGCGGAGCGCAAGCGGCAGCGGCAGCAGGCGGTGCTCGAGGCGATCGGGGCCGAGCCGCTCGCGACGCAGCAGGACATCGCCCGGGCGCTCCGCAAGAAGGGCATCGACGCCACGCAGGTCTCGATCTCGCGCGACATCAGCGAGCTCGGCCTCGTGAAGGCGGCGGGGCGGTACGTATCCGGACACCCGGCCGCGCCCCCCGTTGCCGATCCTTTGGCGGCCCTGGTGAAGGCCGTCGCCGCCGCCGGGCCGAACCTCGTCGTGGTGAAGTGCGACACCGGGGCCGCTCCGCGCGTCGGGCTGGCGCTCGACCAGCTGGGCCTTCCCGGCGTCGTCGGCACGCTCGCAGGCGACGACACCGTATTCGCGGCCGTCTCGACGGCGGCAGACAACACGCGGCTGGTCCGCCTCCTTCAGTCGCGTATCCCCGCGGTGCGTACGGGACCAGGCTCCGTCGGGCCGCGTCAAGCGTAACTCTCGCACCGGGAGCCCAACTCCATGAAACGACCCAAGATCCTGCTCGCATTTTCCGGCGGACTCGACACCACCTTCTGCCTTGTCTGGCTGAAGGAGACGCTCGGCGCCGACGTGGTCACGGCCACGGTCGACACCGGCGGGTTCGAGCCGGGAGAGGTCGCCGCGATCTCGGCGCGGGCGCTCGCGCTCGGCGCCCAGGCGCACCACACGCTCAACGCCGTCGACGAGCTCTTCTCTCGCTTCGTCACGGTGCTCATCCAGGGCAACGTGCTGCGGGGCCGGGCGTACCCGCTGTCGGTGTCGGCCGAGCGAGTGCTGCAGGCCGAGCTCGTCGCGAGGCTCGCGGGTGAACTGGGAGCCGACGGGGTGGCGCACGGCTCAACGGGCGCGGGCAACGACCAGGTGCGCTTCGACGGCGCCTTCCGGGCGCTGCTCCCCGGCGTCGCCGTCCACGCGCCGATCCGCGCGCTCGGTTGGTCGCGGCAACAGGAGTCGTCCTGGCTCGCGGCGCGCGGCGTGACCGTGCCCGCGAAGACGACCGCCTACTCGGTCAACACCGGGCTCTGGGGCACGACGGTCGGCGGGAAGGAGACGCACGACCCGTGGCAGGCGGTCCCGGACTCGGCCTTCCCGGTCCCGCCGGAAGGGCTCGCGCAGGAGCCCGCCGAGGCGACGGTCGGTTTCGAGAAGGGCGTGCCCGTCTCGCTCGACGGCAAGGCCCTTGCGGGCCCGGCGCTGGTCGCCGCGCTCCACGCGCTCGGCCGGCGCTACGGCCTCGGCCGGGGGACGCATCTCGGCGACACGATCCTCGGCATCAAAGGGCGGATCGCGTTCGAGGCCCCCGCCCCGCTCATGCTCATCGGCGCGCACCAGGAGCTCGAGAAGCTCGTGCTCACGCGGTGGCAGTCCTTCTGGAAGAACCACATCGGCGAGTTCTACGGGCAGATGCTCCACGAGGGCCTCTACTACGATCCCGTGATGCGGGACCTCGAGGCGATGATCGCCTCGAGCCAGGCCCGCGTGACGGGCGAGGCCCGGCTCAGGCTCTCGCCGGGACGATTCGAGGTCACCGGCGTGCGGAGCCCGCACAGCCTGATGGCCGCGCAGGCCGCCGCCTACGGCGAGACGACGAGACTGTGGGACGGCGCCGAGGCCGCCGGGTTCTCGAAGCTGCACGGGCTGCCCATGGCTCTGGCCATGAAGGCCGAGGAGGTCCTCCGATGAAGGTCACGTTCGACAAGATCGCGTCCGCCACGAAGAACGCGCGGGTGCCGCGGGAGGCGCTCCTGACGGACGATATCCCCGTCGTCGAGGGCCAAGTCGTGGCGGTCAAGGTGCGGGGAGCGAAGTCGGTCTACAACACCCTCGAGGACGTGCACGGCCGGATGATCCCGCTCAACGACGGCGACGTGATCGCGGGCGTGCTCGGCACGAGGCGGGCCCTGCGGGGCTACGCCGGCGTGCTGCCGGACTCCGTCGCCCCCGGGGACTTCCTCGACGTCCTGAACCTCGGCGGCGTCATCGGGAAGTGCACCTCGGCCAACATCGAGCTGGGGCCGCCGCTGAAAGCGGAGGTGCTCGGCGGCGTCCTGGCGTTTCCGACGCTCGGCGAGCGGGTGGGCATCCCGGCCTCGATCAAGCAGAACGCGATAGAGTGGGCCGGCGCCCTGGCGCATTCCGCGCCGGTCGTCTACGTCGCGGGCACGTGCATGAACGCCGGCAAGACGTTCGCGTGCGGCGAGATCATCCGGCACCTGGTTCGCGGCGGCCGCCGCGTGGCCGCCGGGAAGCTGACCGGCGTCTCCCTCCTTCGGGACACGCTCAGCATGACCGACCTCGGAGCCTTCAAGAGCCTCTTCTTCGGCGACGCCGGCGTCGTCTCGACGACGGACGCGGTCTCCGTGCCGGTCGCCAAAGGCATCCTCAACGCGCTCAACGCGGAGGAGCCCGACTGCCTCGTCATCGAGCTAGGCGACGGCATCCTCGGCGAGTACGGCGTGCAGGCGATCCTGGCCGACCCCGAGCTCATGGCGGCGGGCGCGGTCCACGTCCTCTGCGCCAACGACCCCGTCGCGGCCTGGGGCGCGGTCGAGCTCTACAAGGCGAAGTACGGCAAGTGTCCGGACATCATCTCGGGCCCCGCGACCGACAACGGCGTCGGCCGGGACTTCATCGAGTCCAAGCTCGGCGTGAAGGCCGTCAACGCGCGGCTCGAGCGGGAGAAGCTCGGCGCCGCCGTCGAGGCGGCGCTTTTTGCCGGGCCGGGCTCCGATAGGTCGCCCGGCACGGCGCCAGAGGAGCACGGCACGGGCGCCAGAGTGGCGGCATGACGAAGGCGAAGGTCGGCGTCTGGGGCGGCGCGGGCTACACCGGCGGCGAGCTCTTGCGGCTCTTGTCCGGGCATCCCGGCGTGGAGTTGGCGCGGGTCGCCTCCCGGTCGCACGCGGGCTCGGCGGTGACGAAGCCGCACCCGCACCTCCGGCGGCTCGACGGCCTGAAGTTCGCCGCGGAGCTCGACCCGGCGGGTCTCGACGCCGTGCTGCTCGCGGGCGGCCACGGCGAGGCGATGCACTGGCTGCCCGGCGCGCTCGCGAAGGGAGCCTCGCTGAAGGTCGTCGACCTCTCGGCCGACTTTCGGCTCAAGGACCCGGCCCTCTATTCGGTGTGGTACGGCCGGGCGCACGCGGCGCCCGAGCTCCTGGACGGCTTCGTCTACGGGCTGCCGGAGTTCGACAGCGCCGCGATCAGGAAGGCTACCCGGGTCGCCAATCCCGGCTGCTTCGCCACCGCGGTCGCGCTCGCGCTCGGGCCGCTGGCGGCCTCGGGCCTCGGCGGCACGGCGCGCGTCACCGCGGTCACCGGCTCGTCCGGCTCCGGCGCGTCGCCGTCCGCGACGACGCACCACCCCGCGCGGGAGGGGAGCCTCAAGGCGTACAAGCCGCTCGCGCACCAGCACGTGCCCGAGATCGAGGCATTCCTCGCAAGGCTGGCGGGGCGGAGCCCCGCCGTGCCGGCGCTCGCCGGGGCTACAGGGGTCGCCGGCCCGGCCGGCAAGCCGTCGTTCGAACTCGCGATGGTGCCGGTGTCCGGGCCCTTCGTGCGGGGGATCTACGCGATCTGCCACGTGACGGTCCCGGAGTCCGTCGACCTGGAGGGGCTCTACGCCCAGGCCTACGCGGGCCGGCCGTTCGTGCGGCTTGTCGACTCGCCGCCCGACCTCAAGGCGGTCTCCGGCTCGAATCACTGCGATCTCCACATCGCCCGGGCCGGCGGCGAGACGGTGGTCATCGCCGCGCTCGACAACCTGGTGAAAGGCGCGGCGGGACAGGCCGTGCAGAACCTCAATCTCATGCTCGGGCTCGAGGAGACGCTCGGGCTGGAAGCCGCGGGAGCGTATCCATGACCGACTGGACGAAGGAAGAAGACGCCTGGCTCCTGCCCGGCTACGCCAAGTTCCCCTTCGTCCCCGCGCGGGCCGAGGGCGCCTGGGTGATCGCCTCCGACGGGCGGCGCTACCTCGACTTCTACGGCGGCCACGCGGTCGCCCTGCTGGGCCATTGCCCGCCGCCCGTCGTGAAGGCGGTGCAGGAGCAGGCCGAGACGCTCCTGTTCTACTCGACGCTCGCCTACAGCCCGATCCGGGCGAAGGCGGCCAGGACGCTGGCGCGGCTTTGCGGGGAGCCGGGCTCGAAGGTCTTCTTCTGCAACTCGGGCGCCGAGGCCAATGAGAACGCCATGCGCATCGCCCGGCTCGCGACCGGCAAGAAGAAGATCGTTGCGACGCAGGGCTCGTTCCACGGACGGACGGCCGGCGCGCTCGCCGCCACGGGGCTCGCCAAGTACCGGAAAGGGCTCGCCGGCCTGGGGACCGACGTCGCGTTCGTCGGGTTTGGCGACGCGGCCGCCGCCGAGGCCGCGCTGGCGCGCGACGCGGCCGGCCTCCTCCTTGAGCCGATCCAGAGCATGTCGGGCGCCCTCTGCCCGCCGGCGGGCTACCTCCAGGCCTTGGAGGCCGCGTGCGCCAAGCACGGCGCCGCGCTCATCTTCGACGAGGTCCAGACCGGGCTCGGCCGCGTCGGCGCCCCGTCCGCGGCGCAGGCGTACGGAGTGCGGCCCGGGCTTCAGACCTTCGCGAAGGGCCTGGGCTCCGGCGTCCCGTGCGGCGCGGTGCTGGCCTCGCCCGCCCTCGCCGCGAAGGTGAAGCCGGGTGACCTGGGCTCGACGTTCGGGGGCGGGCCGCTGGCCTGCGCCGCGATCGAGGCGACGCTGGCCGAAGTGGCGTCGAAGAAGCTGTGGGAAAACGCGGCCGCGCTCGAGCGCCTAATCCGGGCCACGTTCGCGTTCCCGGGCCTCGTCGGGATTCAGGGCCGCGGGCTCCTGCTCGGCTTGGTCCTCGACCGGCCCGCGAAGGGCGTCCAGCAGGCGCTCCTCGACGCCGGGATCCTCGTCGGGACCTCCGACGCCCCGAACGTGCTGAGGCTGCTGCCGCCGCTGACGATCGGCGCGACCGAGGTCGGCCTGCTCAAGGCCGCGCTCGAGTCTTGCCTTGCCGGGCAGGGAGCGCCCCGAACGGGGGGCTCTCCGGGCCTTGCGGCCCGGGGGGCGGCATGAGCCGGCATTTCACGAACCTGCACGAGTGGGGCGCCGAAGGGCTGGCGAGGCTCGTCGACCGGGCGCTGGCGCTCAAGGCGAAGCCGAACGCGGGGCTGCCCCTCGCCGGCAAGACCGTCGCGCTCTGCTTCATGAACCCCTCCCTCAGGACGCAGGTCTCCTTCGAGGCGGCGGCGGCGGCGCTCGGCGCCCACCCGATCACGCTCTTCATCGGGCAGGGGACCTACGCCCTCGAGTGGCGGGACGGCGTCGTCATGGACGGTCTCGCGGCCGAGCACGTCCGAGAGGCCGTGCCGGTCCTCTCGAGGATGTGCGACGCGCTCGCGCTCCGGTGCTTCCCCGAGGGCAAGGACTGGGCCGTCGACAAGCAAGACGGCCTGCTCAACGCCTTCCGGCGCCACGCGACCGTCCCCGTCATCAGCCTCGAATCGGCGCTCGGGCACCCATGCCAGGCGCTGGCGGACCTCATGACCATCCGGGAGCGGATGGAGCCGCGGCGCAAGAAGTTCCTGCTCGCGTGGGCGCCGCACATCAAGGCCTCGCCGCAGGCGGTGCCGAGCTCCGCCGTCGAGATGGCCGCGCTGGCCGGGATGGACGTGACCGTGCTCCGGCCGGAGGGCTACGACTTGGACGTTTCGGTCATGGGTCGCGTGAGGGCCGCTTGCGAAGCGAGCGGCGCAAAATTCGAGGTCACCGGCGATATCCGCGCCGGCTACGCCGGCGCGCGGGTCGTGTACGCGAAGTCGTGGGGCTCGCTCGAGCGCTACGGCCAGGCGCCCGACGCGGCGCTGCGGGAGCCCTGGAGGGTCACGGCCTCCAAGCTCGCGCTCACCGACGACGCCATCTTCATGCACTGCCTGCCGGTCCGGCGGGGGCTCAAGGTCGAGGACTCGGTCCTCGACGGCCCGAGCTCGGTCGTGATCGACCAGGCCGAGAACCGGCTGCACACCGCCAAGGCCGTTTTGCTGGAACTGCTCGCGACTCAAGTCCCGGAGGAACTATGTCCGACGTCATCGGCGCGCTGAAGCAGGCGATCCCCTACGTGCGCCTATATAAGGAGAAGGTCTTCGTCGTGAAGGTCGGCGGGCGCGTGCTCCAAAAGCGCGACACGCTCGAGGCGCTGGTGGAGGAGGTCTGCCTCCTGCATCAGGTCGGCGTCGAGATCGTGCTGGTCCACGGCGGCGGCCCGCAGGCGACCGAGCTGTCCAAGCGGCTTGGTCTCGAGCCGCAGATCGTCGCGGGACGGCGGGTCACCGACGCCCAGACGCTCGAGGTGGCGAAGATGGTGTACGCCGGCTCCCTCAGCGTGGACCTCCTCTCGGCGTTTCGCGCGCACGAGACGCGGGCGGTCGGCCTCTCCGGCGTAGACGGCAAGCTCCTGACCGCGAAAAGGCGGCACAAGAAGCTCATCGAGCCCTTCCCGGGCGCGCCCAAGGTGGAGGTGGACTTCGGCTTCGTCGGCGACATCGAGAGCGTCGACCCCCAGGTGCTCTGGCACATCCTGAAGGGCGACGCCGTGCCGGTGATCTCGCCTTTGGCCTGCGACGAGCAAGGGACGGTGTTCAACGTGAACGCCGACTCGATCGCCGAGGCCGTGGCCCGCGCGCTCAAGGCCGAGAAGCTCATCGTCATGACGGACGTCGACGGCATCCTGAAGGACCCGAAGGACCCCTTCAGCCTCGTCTCCTACGCGGACGTTTCGGAGGTGGAGGCCCTGAAGGCGGAAGGGAGGCTCTCGGGCGGGATGTTGCCGAAGGTCGACGGCGTGATCGCGGCGATCAAGGGAGGCGTCCGGCGGGCGCACATCATCAACGGGACGCGGCCGGGCGCGCTCTTGACCGAGATCTTCACGAACGCGGGCTGCGGCACCATGATCGTGGCGAAGAAGGACGTCGAGCCGACGGCCGTCCCCGCGGAGGCGGTCCTCGCGTGAGCGAGCCCGCCTCCTTCCTCGAGCGCCTCGTCGGCGTTCCGTCCGAGAGCGGACGGGAGGACGCGGCCGCCGATCTGGTCGAGGCCGAGCTGCGGGCGCTCGGGCTCGCGCCCAAGCGCGTCGGGAGGAGCGTCCATGCGACGCTCGGCTCGGGGGGGGGGCTGCTGCTGCTCAACTCGCATCTCGACACCGTGCCCGCGGGCGAGGGCTGGACGAGGAATCCGCTCGGCGAACGGACCGGCGGAAGGCTTTACGGCCGGGGAGCGAACGACGCGAAGGGCTGTGTCGCGGCAATGTTGGCCGGCGCGGTCCGCGCGTACGCGCGAACCGCGCCGGGCGGGAGGGTCTGCCTCGCGTTCGGCTGCGAGGAGGAGACCTCGAACCGAGGCATCACGGAGCTCATGGCCGAGCTGCCGGCCCCCGACGCCGCGGTCGTCGGGGAGCCGACCGGGCTCGCACCGGCGGTAGCGCAGAAGGGGCTCCTCCTATTGGAGGTGACCGCCAAGGGCCGCTCCGCCCACGCGGCCTGGGGCGGCGGCGTCAACGCGGTGCACGCGGCGGCGAAAGACATCCTCGCGCTCGCCGCGGTGAGCTTCGACCGCGAGCATCCGGTGCTCGGCAAGCCCAGCCTGCAGGTCACCCAGGTCCAGGGAGGGGAGCGCCACAACGTGATCCCCGACCGCTGCCGGCTCGTCGTGGACATCCGGACGACGCCCGACTACGCGCCCGAGGAGATCGTCGCGCTCGTCGAGAGGGCGGTCGGCGGCGAGGTCTCCATTCGGTCCCGGCGGCTGCAGTCCGTCGATACGCCGGTCGGCCATCCGATCGTGCGGGCCGCCGTCGCCGCGGGCGGGGGCGAGCCCTTCGGCTCGCCGACCGCCTCCGACTGGGCGTTCCTGAAGGGCATCCCTGCCGTGAAGGCGGGCCCCGGCGACTCGCGCCGGTCGCACACGCCGGACGAGTACCTGGAGCTCTCCGAGCTCGAGGGCGGCGTCGCTTTTTACGAGCGCCTCATCCGCGCTTACCATGAGGGAACCCCATGACCACCACGCACACGCCCAAGAAGCTCTGGGAGACCGCCCCGACGCTCGACCCGCTCGTCGAGCGCTACACGGTGGGCGACGACCCGGACAACGACCTGCAGCTCCTGCCCTACGAGGTCTACGGCACCCTCGGACACGCGGCCGGACTCTGCCGCATCGGGGTGCTGTCTCCGGCCGAATTCCGGCGCGTGCGCGAGGCGCTGGGCGAGCTCCTCTTCAAGGAGTTCGATTTCAAGATCGCCCGAGAGCAGGAGGACATCCACACCGCGGTCGAGCAGTACCTGACCGCCAAGCTCGGCGACGTGGGCGCGAAGATCCACGCGGGACGATCGCGGAACGACCAGGTCCAGGTGGACGTGCGGCTGTTCCTCAAGGAACGGCTCCTGCGGGTGCATGGGCTCGCCTGCGAGGCGGCCCGGGCGTGGGGCACGTTCGGCAAGAAGCACGCCGAGGTCCTCGTGCCCGGCTATACGCATCTCCAGCGGGCGATGCCCACGACGGTGGGTCACTGGGCGGCGTCCCACGCCGAGGCGCTCCTGGAAAACGCCCGGCTCGTCCGCGCGGCGTTCATCGAGGCCGACTCCTGCCCGTTGGGCAGCGGGGCGGGCTACGGGGCCTCGCTGCCGCTCGATCGCGAGTACGTCTCCCAGGTGCTGGGATTCTCGCGAGTGCAGCGGAACACGCTCCGGGTCCAGACCAGCCGGCCGCGGCTCGAGGCCGCGGTGCTGTCGGCGCTCGCGATCTTGGCGCGCGACATCGGCGTCTTGTCCGAGGACATGTGCCTGTTCACGACCGCCGAGTTCGGGTTTTTCTCGCTGGACGAGTCGTTTACGACGGGCAGCTCGATCATGCCGCAGAAGCGGAACCCGGACGTGGTGGAGCTGACGCGCGCGCGAGCGGCGCTGTTCCCCGGCTGGCTCCATCAGGCCCTCGCCGTCGGCGCGCTGCCGTCGGGCTACCACCGGGACTACCAGCTCACGAAGGGGCCCCTCTTCGACGGCATCCGCACGGCCGTGGAGATGCTCGAGATGGTCGAGCGGATGCCGCGGTCCCTGTCGGTGAACGCGGAGCGGTGCCGGGCAGCGGTGACCGAGGATCTCCTGTCCACGCAGAAGGCCCTCGAGCTGGTCGAGCGGGGCGTCCCGTTCCGGGAGGCCTACCGCCGGGTGGCCGAGAAGGCGAGGTCCGCGGGAGCGTCCTCGCGGCCGGCCGGCAAGGTGGAGCTGCCGGACTACTGCGGCGCGCCCGGCAACCCGGGCTTCTCCGACTTGGCCGCCGACCACGCGTCCGAAGCCGAATGGAGCCGGGCCGAGTACCAGAGCCTCGGCACCGCCTGGCGGCGGCTTCTCAAGCTCGAGCCCTCAGTCAGTTAGTAAAGTGGGGACAGTCCCCACTTCACTATCTCTACTTTCGCGCGGCCCAGAAGGCGAGCTCGGCCTCCAGCTCGGCGCGAGAGGCGGGGACGTGCGCCCCGCCGTTCGCGTCGACGGCTCGGGCGAGAGGCTCGAGCGTCCCGTCGAAGGCGATCCGGAGCGAGAGCCCGCGCGTGCGTTCCCCATCGGGCTCCCAGCGGGAAACGACGATGAACGGGCCGTGGGCGGGGCTCCCGGGCAGCTCCCGCGGGTCCGCCGGCCAAAACTCCAGCTCGTGGCGCGCCTCGTCCTGGGCCGCGATCCGGTATACGACGAGCCACGACGGCGGCTCATAGGCGAACGCGGCGCGGACCTCCGCGCTCCACGCCTCCCCGGCCCGCCGGGCGGGGAGGATCGTCTTCGGGCGGGCGGGCTCGGG
>JACQPK010000454.1 GCA_016207565.1 Elusimicrobiota bacterium | reverse complement strand
TGTTCGCCCCGGCGCAAGGCGTCCTGCTGTGCGGGGACGCGCTGTCTTATCGCGGGGAGCGCCTGCGGATCGCCGACGGGGACGCCTCCGACCGCGCGGCGGCTCTCGAGACGGTCAAGAAGCTCGCGACGATGGATGTCGACGTGCTCGGCTGCGGGCGCGGACCCGTGCTCCGGCCCCGCGCGTGGAAGCACGTCGAAGCGCTGATCGAATCGCGGTCGAAATAGCGGCAAGCCTCCCGGCGACCCCGGGCGCCTTCTTCTCGAGCTGCGGCAGCAGCTCGTGCCGCACCCAGTTCCGCAGGAACTCCGTCGAGCGGTTCGTCGGGTCCTCCCGCCGGTCCAGGCCGCGGTAGCGGAGATACTCGAGGATCTCCGCGCGCGAGAGCGCGAGCAGCGGCCGCACGACCTCGATCCCGCGCGCGAGCGGCCGGCGCTCGGGGATGCCCGCGAGCCCCTCGGCGCTCGTGCCCCGCAGGAGATGGAGCAGCACGGTCTCGGCCTGGTCGTCCTTCTGATGCCCCGTCGCGACCTTGTTGCAGCGGCGCCGCCGCGCCAGCCGCTCGAGCGCGCGGTAGCGCAGCGCGCGGCCGGCGTCCTCCACGCTCCGACGCTCCCGCCGCGCGAGCCCGCGCACGTCGAGCCGCTTCACGTCGACGCCGACGCCGAGGCGCTCCGCCAGCGCGCGGACGAACCGGGCGTCGCCGGCGGAGCCTCGCCTCAGCCCGTGGTCGAAGTGCGCCAGCCGCACCTCGAGCCGGCGCCGGTCGCGCAGCCGCGCGAGGAAGTCCGCCAGGCAGACCGAGTCCGGCCCGCCCGAGACCGCGACCAGGACGCGGTCCCCGCGGCGCAAGAGCGAGTCAGCCCCAGTCAGGAGCTTGGGCCATAGGCGCGCGTGAAATTCGGCTTTCCGCATCACCTAATCCTACATAGATTTGACAGACTTGCGTACGAAGTGTTAAATTCGTCGCCGCAAACACGATGACAACCACGCCGCCATCGTCCGCACCCGGGGCCGGAGGCCCCGGAGAGCCCCCTAGGGCGCCCGCCGCCGCTCCCGCTCCGAAACCCGCCGCCGTGAATCGCCGCGACTTCCTTTGGCTGGGCTGGGGCGCGCTCGTGTCGTTCTTGGGGGCTTCCGCCGCCGCGACCGCGCGCTTTTTCTTCCCGAACGTCATCTACGAGCCCTCGCAGAAGTTCAACGCGGGCCCGGCCCAGTCCTACGACAAGGGCGTCTCCACCCGCTGGCTGAACGAGCAGCGCGTGTGGATCGTCCGGACCGACGAGGGCTTCTACGCCCTATGGGCCCGCTGCACGCATCTCGGGTGCACGCCGAACTGGTTCGGCGACCAGGGCCGCTTCCGCTGCCCGTGCCACGGCTCGAACTTCAACCCCGATGGGGACGTCATCGCCGGACCCGCGCCGATCCCGCTCTGGCGCACGAAGGTCGAGATCGCCACCACCGGCGACCTGATCATCGACAAGGCGGTCCTGGAGAACCGCGAAGGGCTGCGCGGCAACGAGCCCTATTTCGCCAAATACGCCTAATGGCCGACACCACCGCTACGCCTCCCACGCCTCCCGCGCCGAAGTTCGAGCTCCCGTCCATCGACGAGGTCAAAAGGCAGGTCATCGACTCCCAGGTCTGGCGGAGCGTGTTCCGCGGCGGCGTCTGGAAGGACACCCCGCGCGACCGCTCGGCCCATATCATCGGCAACGTCTGGCTTCACTTGCACCCGGTCAGGATCCGGCCCCGCGCCCTCGAGTGGACCTACACCTGGGGCCTGGGCGGCATCTCGTTCGCGCTGTTTCTCATCCTGACGGTCACGGGCGTCTTGTTGATGTTCTACTACCGCCCGACCGTCGAGCTGGCGTACCGCGACATGAAGGACCTCGAGTTCGCGATCACGCTCGGGAAGCTCATGCGGAACATGCACCGCTGGTCGGCGCAGGCCATGGTCGTCATGGTCATCGCGCACATGGTGAGCGTGTTCCTGCGCGGCGGCTACAAGAAGCCGCGCGAGTTCAACTGGGGCGTCGGCGTCCTGCTCCTCACGCTGACCCTGTTCCTCTCCTTCACCGGCTACCTGCTGCCGTGGGATCAGCTCGCGATCTGGGCCGTCACGGTCGGCACGAACATGGCCGGCGCGACGCCGTTTCTGGGCAACGAGGGCCCGTTCGCATCGCTCGTCGGGATGCGGATCAACAACGACGTCCGCTTCGTGCTCCTGGGCGGAACGACGGTCGGCGAGAACACGCTCCTGCGGTTCTACGTCATGCACTGCGTGGCGGTCCCGCTCGTCGTCGGCGCGCTCCTGATCCTCCATTTCTGGCGCATCCGCAAGGACTCGTTCTCCGCGGCGCCGCGGGAACCCAACGAGCAGAAGCTCGAGGTCTGGCCGCACCTCGTCGTCCGCGAGTACATCGCCGCGGCGGCGTGCACGGCTTTCATCTGGATCTGGTCGATCCTGATGGACGCGCCCCTCGAGGTCGAGGCGAACCCGAACGTCACGCCGAACCCGTCGAAGGCCCCGTGGTACTTCGTCGGTCTCCAGGAGCTCCTCGTCTACTTCGATCCGTGGATCGCCGGCGTCCTCCTCCCGGGCCTGATCATCGTCGGCCTGATGGCGATCCCCTACATCGACACGAACCCCAAGGGCGTCGGGTACTACGCCTGGAAGGAGCGCCGGTTCGCGAACACCATGTTCATGCTCGGGATCGCGATGTGGTTCATCTTGATCTACATCGGCTACTACTGCCGCGGGCCGAACTACGCGTGGTTCTGGCCGTGGGAGTCCTGGCTCGTCCAGCACCCCGCCCCGACGCCCACCTGGAGCGTCTTCGGCCCGAAGGACCTGATCGAGGCGAAGAAGGCGGTCCTGCCCATCTGGCTCGGCCTCCCCGTCCTCGGCGCGGGCCTCGGCGGCGCCATGGTGCTGCCCAAGCTCATCCAAAAGGAGATCGACGAGTGGGGCTCCACGCTCGCGTGCGCGGGGCTCACGGCGGTCGTCGCGATCATCGCTCACTTCGTCTTCAAGATGAGCTGGGTCCAGGGCGGCTTCCTGGTCTTCTTCGTGACCCTCGGCTACTACTTCGGGTTCATGCTGCCCCAGAAGTACATCCGGGACCTCGACTGGGCCCGGTACGGGGTCACGATGTTTTTGGTCGTCTCGACGGTGGGCGTGCTGCTCAAGATGGGCGCTCGATTGTGCTTCGACATCAAGTACGTGCTGACCATCCCCGGCGTGAGCCTGAACTTCTAAATGAACAGGAAACTGTTTTACGGGCTGAACTTCCTCCTGGTCGTGTCCTTCCTCTGGTCCGTCGTCGTGGATTACTCCGCCGAGTGGCGGGACTTTCAGAAGCTCTACTGGCAGCGCCAGGCGCAGTACCTCGAGAAAGAGGCCGCCGAGACCGACGATGCCGGCAAGCAGGAGGACTTCGGCAAGCGGGCGAAGGCCGCGCGGCGCGAGCCGATGGTCATCCGGCAGATCATCGCCAAGGATCTCGGGCGGGTCGACCGGTGCATCACCTGCCACGTCGGCATGGACGAGTTCGCGAACCCGTCTTTGGCGACCCCGTTCAAGGAGCACCCGTTCGCCGGGCACCCCGACATCTCCGTCCTCGCCAAGAAGCACCCCTTTCAGAAGTACGGCTGCACGGTGTGCCACGAGGGACAGGGCCTCGCGACGACGAAGGAGGCCGCCCACGGGAGGGTCAAGCACTGGGAGAAGCCGATGCTGCCCGGCCGGTTGATCCAGGCCTCGTGCGCGAAGTGCCATATGGACGTGCACGCCACGAAGGGCGCCGAGAACGTGGCCCTGGGCAAGGACCTCTTCCAGA
>JACQPK010000051.1 GCA_016207565.1 Elusimicrobiota bacterium | reverse complement strand
ATAACGACATTGTCACCAGGCAGGTGAAAAGTGTACCGACGAGGCTCCCGACGTGACTCAGGATTTGGGTCGCCGGGTGCCCCTTGACCGATTGACAAGATGGGGAATCCCCCTATACTTGTGCCGGTGTCATGGCTGAAGGAGGCGTTCGGCGAGCACGATCCCAAGGGCAACCGCTCGCGCTGGCGCTCGGCTGGCGTGCTGGCCGCGCTCGCGGTCGTCCTAGTCGCCGCCGGGCTGCTTCACCGGCAGCGTGACGCGGGCCCTGGAGCGGCACCGCGCCTTCCCGTCCTCGGAAGGCCGTTCATCGTCCCGCCCCCCCCCAAGGACGACGATGCCGAGGAACGGATGCCTTCCTCGCGCGCGGACGAGGATGAGACGATCGACGCCCTGTTGAATCTCCTCAAGCCGAGCGCGAGCGACGCGAGCCCTGAGCTACAACGCCGCGCCGAAACGGCGCGGACGGCGTTCGAGGCCGAGCCGGCGATCCGCCGCCATTACGAACGCTTTGCGCGAGCGCACCCGAAGCCGACGAAGCAGGAGCGCCGGGATTTCCATGCCGCACTCAAGCGGATCCCTGAATTCCGGCGCTTGGCCGAGCGATTCTACTCTGGGGGCGTCCCGGCCGCCCACCTGGCCGTGCTCTCCGGGGCGCGGGGTCCGGCCGCCCAAGCGGCGGCGCTGAACGCGATGGGGCTGCCCGCCTCGGTCGCGCGGATTCCGAGCTTCCAGGAGGCCGCCCAGCAGTGGCGGAAGTACGCGAAGGAAAAGATCCCTTCGCTGTCCCCCGACAGCTCGGTAAACCTGATAGGGAAAGGGGAAGTGCCCCTGTCCTCGGCAGGGCGGTTCTCGGTAAGCCGACTGGATGCCGAGGCGGATAGCTACGGTCCTCCTTCGAAAGTGAATCTCGGAGGAGGAGGCGGTGGCGGCGGCGGTGGAGGCTCGGCCGAGGGTCCCGCCGCCCACGACGTCGACCCTGAACTGAGCGACAAGCTCAAGGGCGCCCACGCCGGACTCGGCGCTCTGAGCGCCGGCCGCTCGCAAAGCCTGGATCAGATCGCGATGGACGGCCGGATCAAGAAGATACTCGAATTGTACCCTTGGCTGAGCCACCTCGGGCTCGACGTGCTGCGGCAGGCGATTTCCACCTCCGGCATGGGCGACCTCATACAGGATTTCGGGGTGTGGGGTGGCTGCTTCGCGATGAACGACCCCGGCTCGTCCGACAAGAGCCTTTTCGACAAGTGCCTCATGGCCTGCGAGGCGAGCAAGAGGAATCCGACTCCGGGAAAGCCGTCCTGCGGCGGTCTGCCCAAACCGGCCTGGAAGGTCTGCGTCGAGGATACCGATCTTACCGATCTCAGATGTCTCAAGCTGTGCAACGCGGTGAAAGATGAGAAATGCGCGCCGGAACCGGCCGTCGTCCAGAAGTACTGCAACCCGAACTGGGAATGGGTCGAGATAAAGGACGCCGACGGCAACGTTATCAATGCGTTCTGGAAGGCGAACAACCCTCAGGCTCCCAAACAGGAGTGCCACGGCGACCCCGATTATTGGCTCCAGTACAGCAACGCCGCGGGAGACGCCCCGTCCGGCTCGCCAGGCCCGAGCGTCGGACCTACGTCGCAGGCCTCAAACGTGACCACCACGCAGCCGGGGACCTCGACCACGAACGCCGGGACCACCACCACGAGTTCCGAGTCCACCACCTCGGGTAGCACGCCGAGCACGACCGCGCCCCAGAGCCCCGCCCCAAGATCGGATGCCCAACTGCACGCCGAACTGATCTCGGAATGCGGAGGCAAGTCGGGCTGGAGCGCCATCCTCTGCTACGATAATGCTTCGTACCGCAACCGCGGTACTCCGGAAGACTCCCGGATCGGCGCCGCAGCTTACTATGAAGCCGCCAAGGAAGCGCTGAAGATGGCTCAAGAGTATGTCGCGCTCGGGGATAGCCAGAGGGCCGCAGCCATGGCGGACCTGGCGCGCGACCACTTCGGCAAAGCCACGTTGGTGGGCGGCTCCGTGTACGGGACCTATGCCCAGGCCGGTTACGAACAGGCCAAGGCATTGAATCCCGATGGGAAGGATACCTCCGCGAAGGCGTGGGGCGACTGGTGGCCCCCGGAAGAAGGAGAGGATCCCTTCTCCTGGTGACGCCTCGGCGACTCTGGTCGGGGCGTCGCTCCGGTTCCGGACTCAGCCTCGATTCAACCGGCCGCAAGCGTCGAAAGACTTCGCGGCGGCGCCAGACTCCGGCCCTTGATCCCGTCTTTCCGGGACCTCGCGCGGCATGCCTGCTACATTCCAGGCATGTTGAGACCAGCCATCGTCGCGGTCGTCTTGCTGCTGCCCTCGACTCACCCCGCTTCAGCGCGCGCCTCCGAGTCGGCCGGCGCCGCGCGGTTGCGCGCCGAAGTGGAGAAAATCCAAGACGCCCTGCTGCGCAAGCGCCGCCGCTGGTCTCCGCGGCCCAATGGAATCGCGCGCCTCGATCCCGGGCACCGGCGCCGCTGGCTGGGGGCCCGAAGGCTCCCAGCCGCCGAGATGAACTCGCTCCCCAGATTCGACCCGCGTCGTCCGCCTCCCGCGCCGGCAGCCAGCCCGCAAGCTCCGGCCGCCCGGGCCGGCGGTCCGGAGGACCATCTCGACTGGCGGGACCTCGACGGCTACAGCTACGTCACTCCGGTGAAGAACCAAGGGGGCTGCGGAAGCTGCTGGGCGTTCTCGGTGACGGCCGGGCTCGAGTCGTATCTCCTTAGGACGCGCGGCCCCGGCCAAGAGCTCGACAAGGCCGAGCAGGTGCTCTTGTCGTGCAGCGGCGCGGGCTCCTGCGCCGGCGGCTGGCCCACGACGGCAGCCAGCTTCGTGGAGAAGACGGGCCTGGCCGACGAGCAACTCTCGCCGTACACGGGCGCCGACTCCGCCTGCGCCGCCTCCGTGTCCGACTGGCAGTCGTCGCTCCGGCGCCTCGGCCGCGTCGTCCACGTGGCACGGAGGGTGGAGGACATCAAGGCCGCGCTTCGCCGCCATGGACCCTTGCCGACCATCTTCGCCGTCTACACGGACTTCTTTTATTACGGTAGCGGCGTATACACCTACTCCCACGGGCGGCTGGAAGGCTGGCACGCGGTCCTGGTCGTCGGCTATGACGACCGAGCCTCGGCGTTCATCGTCAAGAACAGTTGGGGCGAAGGCTGGGGCGAGCGAGGCTTTTTCCGCATCGATTATTCCATGGTCGACGACGAGAACGTCCGTTTTGGCGTGGAAACGCTCGCTTTCGCGCCGCTCGAGGAAACGCCGGTTCGAGTCGAGTTCCTAGGTATGCACGCCAACTCCACGCGACCGGGGGCCGTCGCGGTCAGCGGAACCGCCGGCATCGAAGGGGCGGACACGCGATTGACCGCCGCCGCGTATAGGATCGACGAGCAAGGCGTGCAGGCGCTGCCGCTGGACCCGCGGGGCGGCTGGTCGCTCGAGCTCGACTTGGCCGGCCTCTACGATGGTCCCCACACTCTCACGGTATGGGCCTACGATGACTCCGGCCACTGGGAGGCCGGGCGCTTCCGGTTCACGGCAGGCGATAGCGACGCGCTGGCCCGGCTCGACGCCGAGACCGACGGGTTGCGCATGATCCGATGAACGAGCGGCGAATGGTCGCGGTGGGGCTGATCGCGCTGCTGCTCTGCGGATATCGCTGGTGATCCAGCCCGGGTTCGTGCATCATGTGGACGTCCCGGTCGGTGTATCGGAAACATTGCGAGGAGATCCACCGGAGCGTCCGGCGCCACGGACCCGGCAACGGCGGGGCGATCTACTTCGGAAACTGGGAGTGACCCGCTCGCCAGCGCTCAGCCCTGCGTGACGCGGGCGATCCGCGCGAACCCCTCGCGGATTAGTCTCTCGGGACCGCTGAAGCTGAACCGCAGCCACCCCTCGCGCCCGCAGGCGGAGCCGGGGACGACGGCCACGCGGGCCTTTTCCAAGAGGAACCGCGCGAGGGTCGCCGAATCGCGCAGGCCGGGGTGGAGCCACGCCCGGGCATCGGCGAACACGAAGAGTCCGCCTTGGGGCTTGTCGCACGGGAACAGGCGCGAGGCCAAACTCCACGCCAGGTCGCGGCGCCGTTGGAGCGCGGCACGCCGGCGCGCCAGTTCCGCCTCGGGGACGTCGAGAGCCGCGAGCGCCGCCCACTGGGCGAGCGTATTCACGTTCCCCGTGAGGTGGCCGTGGATCCGTCCGGTCGCAGCGACGACCTCGGCGGGGCCCGCGAGATAGCCGACCCGGAGACCGGTCATGGAGTAGGTCTTCGAGAAGGTGCCGACCGTCAGCGTCCGGCGAGCCGCCTCCGGGCCCAGGGCCCCGGCGCTCACGTGGCGGGCGCCGTCGTAGATGAGCGCCTCGTACGCCTCGTCGGAGACGATGAACAGCCCAGCCCTAGCCGCGAACCGCACGAGCTCTCTCAGGACGCCTTCGGGATAGACCGCGCCGGTAGGGTTGTTCGGCGTGTTGATCACGACCGCGCGCGCGCGGCCCGTCAGGGCGCGCGCTAGGCGTCCGACGTCGAGCGAGCCGGAGGGCATGGGGACGAGCACGGGGCGGGCGCCCGCCAGGCGGACCGACTCGGGGAACGTCACCCAGCACGGGCTCGGGATGAGCACGTCGTCGCCCGGCCCAGCGACGGCCTGGAGCGCCTCGTAGATCGCCTGCTTGGCGCCGTTAGTGATCAGCACTCCCTCCGGACCGACCGCCAGGCGGTTCCTGCGGCGAAGCCGGGCGGCGACCGCGGCCCGAAGCTCGGGGAGGCCGGACGAGCTCGAGTAGCGCGTCTTGCCCGCCCGGAGCGCGGCGGACAGCGCGCGGGCCACCCCCGCGGGGAGCGGGAGGTCCGGCTCTCCTTCGAGCAGGCCGATCACGTCGCGGCCGGCCCGTCGGAGGCGAGCCGCCTCCTGCGACAAGCGGAGCGTCTCGGACTCTACGGCCGAGCGCGCCCGCTCAGAGAGCCTCGTGATACTGCATCTCCTTGGAGTTCATGACGATGAGCCGGAAGACGACCTCCACGAACTCCTCGTTGAGCTTGTGCTCGGCCCCCCAGCCCTTCACCCGGTCGATCAGCGCCTGCTCGCGCGCCCGGTCGTAGATCGGGATGCCCAGCACCCCCTTCACCTTCGCGAGCTTGAGCACCCACGCGCGCCGCTCTGCCAGCAACTTCACGATCCCGTTGTCGACGGCGTCGATGCCGGCGCGGATGCGCTCGAGGTCCTTCTTCGCTTGGGCCTTGGTCATGGCCGTATCGCACCTCACGCAGGGCATCCTAGCATCGTGAGCGCCCGGCGTGAAGGCTTCTCGCGGCGGATTATCCGCGGGAGCGCTACTCGAAGGGCTCGTAGCCGCGCGCGGCGCGAAACCGGTCGGCCCAGCCGCGAAGCAAGGCGGCGTTGGCGGGGCCGAACCCGCAAGGACCCGCCCTCTCCACGTCGCGATAGCGGTTAGGGCTCGCCGCCGCGTGGCAGCGCCGGCACGACTCCGGTGGAAGGCGCGTCAGCGCGACCTGGACCGCGCGGCCCTCCAATTCCAGCGCGAACGCCGCGGTCTCCTGCCGCTGCAGCAGCCGGAGCTTGCCGTCGGCCGTCCGCAGGTAGCTGCCGAAGGCCCAGCGTCCGTCGGCGCGACGCTCGATGAGGCGCAGCTCGAAGACGGTCGAGGCGGTGTCCGCCCAGTAGAACCGGTGCGTGAGCCGCGTCCCGGCCGGGTACTCCCACGACTCGTCGGGGGTGTCCGGCGAGAGCCGCCGGATCCGGCCTCCCGGCGGCAGGAGGATCCCGTGCTCGTCGCGCAGCACGGCGTCCAGCCGGGCAGGGTCCGGGCGGGCGCCGTCGAACGTGATCTGCGACGCGACCGGACGCCTCAGGCCTTCGATTCGCTCAAAATCCAGGAAATCCTCGACGCCGTAGTGGGCCGGCAACTCGGGAGGCAGTCCGTCGGAGATGCGCTCGGAGAAGTCCGACAGCATCCGCACGTACGCCTCGACTTCCGCCGGAATCGGCGAATCCTGCGCCTGGATCGGGCCGGCCAGGATCGCCACAAGGGGGACGAGGACGACGCGCATCGCGCGAGAATAGGAAATTCCGCGGTGGGAGAGCCTGAGGCATCCGCCCCATGGCTCATCAAGCGATCGGCACCGCTCAAGGGAGTTATTGAAAATTTAACACGTCCCCCTTACCCTTATAGGGTTACTCGCGCCGAGCCGGACCCTTAATGGAAGAAGAGCGGCATATCGACCCGACGGCCGTCACGGACATCGAGACGGCCCGCCTGGCTTTGCGCTGGGCGCTCGAACGCATCCATCTGCTCCAAGACGAGAGCGCCAAGGCCAAGGAGACGGCCCAGAGCGCGCTCGACAAGATCCGCATCCTGACGGATCAGCTCACCCAGAAGGACGATCAGCTCCGCCGCTGGCAGAGCACCATCAAGGCCTGGGAAACCAACATCAAGGACCACCAGGCGATGGAGGAGCAGATCAAGGAGCGCCTCCGTAAGGAGCTCCTGGCGGAAGAGGATATCCGCCACAAGGAAGAGAAGGCGCAGCTCTTCCTCCAGGTCGACGCGATGAAGCGCGAGGTCGCCGCCCGCGAGGCGCAGATCGGGCAGCTCCGCCGGGACCTCATCGACGCGGTCAAGGACACGCGCAAGGAGATGGAGGTCGAGACGCAGCACCTCCTCCGCCATCAGGAGAAGGCCCTCGAGGAGACAAAGACCTCCCTCTTGGAGCGGCTGCGCATCCAGGCCGAGTCCCTGCACGGCAAGGAGAAGGACCTCGAGGACCAGCAGCGCCTGCTCGACGAGCAGATCAAGGCGAAGGAGATGGAGTTCCGGCGCAAGTACCAGCGGTTCGAGGAGGAGCTCCTCCAGCACAACCGCCAAGTCCTCGCGCGCGAGGAAGCCCAGCTCCTGGAGCGCTTCGAGGCGAAGGTCTCGCACCAGGAGTCCTACCTCCGCCAGCGCGAGGGTCAGCTCGAGGAGCTCCGCCGCCGGCACGACGGCGAGCACACGAAGCGGATGGAGGAACTCGAGGCCCAGTACAAGCACAAGTACGAAGGTGAGTGGGGCCGGTTCCAGGAGCGCCTCGAGGCCGAGCGGCGGATGCTCGAGGAGCACTACCGCGAGAAGGAGTCCCGGCTCGACCAGCAGATCATCGAGCGCAACCGCGCGATCGAGGAGCACTACCAGCAGACCGAGCAGGCCCTCATCCTGAAGTACCAGGGCATCCAGAACCAGCTGATCGCGAAGGAGAAGGAGCTCTGGAAGACCCACCGGAAGGCGCTCGACGAGACCCTCGAGAAGAACCGCGCCGAGCTCGCCGCCACCCGCGAGGCGCTCGAGGCCGATTTCCACAAGAAGGAGGAGGCGCTCTACCAGCAGCAGGCGGAGATCGAGAACCAGTTCGAGCGCAAAGAGGCTGAGCTCTTCCACCACCGCCAGCAGCTCCAGGAGTCGTACCGCCGGAAAGAGGACGACCTCGCGCAGAAATACCAGGCGATGCAGCAGGAGTGGACCGAGAAGGAGCGCAAGGCCTGGGAGGAGCAGCGCAAGCAGCTCAACGAGAACCTCGTCCGTTTCCGGTCTCAGCTCGAGGCCGAGCGCGCCGAGCAGGAGGAGGGCTACCAGCGCAAGGAGAAGGAGCTCTACGAGCGCCTCCAGGCCGCCGAGGCCGCGCAGACGCGCGCCCAGCAGGAGGTCGAGAAGCGGCTCCAGGAGCGCATGCAGGAGGTCGAGGCCGGCGCGCTCGAAAAGGAGCAGGCGTGGCGCGCGCGGTTCGCGCAGGTCCAGGCCGAGGCCGACCACAAATGGGCGCTCCGCGAGAAGGACCTCGTCGCCGAGCACCACAAGCAGCTCGAGGAGCTCCGCGACCGCGCCCGCCAGCAGGTCGACCAGGAGCGGCGTTCGATCGAGACCCTATCCGCCCGCCGCGAGGAGGAGCTGACGCAGGCGGCGATGACTCGGGAGGTGGAGCTGCGCCGCACCCTCCAGTCCGAGCAGTCGAAATGGCTCTCGGCGCAGGAAGGCACGTTCGACCAGCTCCGGCGCGAGCTCCAGGACCGGACCATCAAGGAGGCAGCCTCGCTCCGCCAGCAGCACGACGCGAGGATGGCCGCGCTCGAGCAGCAGCACACTTCGGTGCTCGCGGAGGAGCGCCGCGCGCTCGAGTCGCACTACCAGGGCCTGGTCAAGGACATCGAGACGCAGCGCGGCGAGATGGTGCTCAAGATCCAGGAGGAAGCCCGCGTCCGCTACTCCCAGCTCGAGCGCGAGCGCGAGCTCCACTTCAAGGAGCTCGAGAACCGCCTCGAGCAGGCCTACGGCGAGAAGGACCGCAAGCTCCGCGACGAGTTCTTCGCGCGGGAAGCGGCCCTCAAGGGCGAGATCGCGAAGAAGGAGGAGTCCTACCGGACGGCCTACGAGGAGGCGCTCCTGCGCGAGCGCAAGCAGCTCGAGGCGTCCCACTCCCAACTGGAGCGGACGCTCAAGGAGCGGCTCGCGGGCCAGGAGGCGGAGAACCGCGAGGCCTGGCTGCGCCGCGAGCAGGAGTGGATCGTCCAGCGCGACCAGCTCCTCGCCCAGGAGCGCGAGCGCCTGGAGAACGCCTACAAGCAGAAGGAGCAGATGCTCCACAACCTGCGCATGCAGCTCGAGGAGCAAGGCGGGGCCAAGGCCAAGGACCTCGAGCTCACGTTCGCGGCCAAGGCCCAGCGGCTCGAGGAGGACTACCAGCGACAGGCCGAGGAGCTCGAGGCCACCCGCATCCAGATCACCCTCGACGCGAGGAACCGCGAGAGCCAGCTCCAGGAGCGGTTCCGGCAAAAGGAGGAGCAGCTCAAGAGCATCCTCGACACGCGCAAGGCCGAGCTCGCGCAGAAGGAGACCGAGTTCCAGCAGCAGTGGATCAAGCGCGAGGCGGAGCTCCAGCAGGCGCTCTCCGACCGCGAGGCGGCCTGGCTGAAGGAGCAGCGCGATTCCTTCGCCCAGGAGCGCGAGGCCTGGGAGGCGCACAAAGAGAAGGAGTGGCAGGGCCGCCGGCAGGAGCTCGAGCTCGCCTACCAGCAGAAGGCGCAGATGCTCGAGGACGCGATCCGAAGCCGCCAGCAGGAGCTCGACCAGACGCTCGTGCGCAAGGAGAAGGACCTCATCGTCGCCTACGACGACCAGGTATTCAAGGCGCGCACCGAGCTCGACGCGGCCTACCGCGCGCGCGAGGAGGCGCTGGAGCTCAAGTACCT
>JACQPK010000016.1 GCA_016207565.1 Elusimicrobiota bacterium | reverse complement strand
GCCGGCGGCCGGCCGGCGCGGGCCGCCTCCCGCGCGACGGCCAGCCCCTCCTCGCCGCCGCACACGGTCTCCACCTCGGCGCCGGGCACCTGGCGGCGGACGGCGTCCGCGAGGAGGAACAGATCGTCCGGATCGTCATCGACGATCAACAGGCGCACGACTCGATTATAAGGGGCGTCTGCGGCGGGAGGGCGACGGTCCGGTGACGGCTACTCGATGGCGCGGAGCTGGAGCGTCTTCGGCTCGATCGGCTTGAGCAGCAGGCCGGCCGCGAGCTTGCAGCCCGCCGCCGAGCGGTAACGGAAGAGCGCCTCCTCGTAGCAGCGGTTGAACCGGTCCATCTTCTCCTTGCCTTGGCAGCACCACCACTGGTTGTTGTCCTCGACCCAGATGGCGTGGCGGCAGTTGCGCGCCTTGGCGCCGTAGCCCGCCGGGAGACAGCCCCCGTTCGACGCGCACTGGCGCTCCGCGGCGAACGGCGCCGGCGACTTCACCAGCGGCTTGTCGGGGCAGCACCAGTCGGTGTCCGTCGGCAGCGGCAGGTAGCCCACGCCGCACGCGCCCTTGTCGGCGACGAGGGCCTTGGAGGTGTCCGGAGGCGGCGCCTGGATCATGCCGATCGAGTCGGTCGTGGGCTTCGGAGGCCTAGACGGCAGCTCCGCCTTGAAGGCCTTCATCGACATCTGTCCTTCGAGCGCTCGAAAGGGCCGCTCCGCCGAGCCCGCGGGTTCCGCGGCCTTCTCCTCCTTCGCGGCCGCGTTCGCCGCCGAGGAGATCGGGCGGACCTCCGCCAGGAGCTCCGTGACGCTCTTGGCGGGGTCGGCGCCGACGGTCTTCGAGAGCCCGCCAGAATAGTGGACCGGCGCGCCTCCCCGCGACGAGAGCTCGAGGAACGTCTTCGGCGGCACGCTGCCAGGCTCGCGGTAGAACGACGCCCACTCGAGGACGTTGCGCGGACGCGGGTCCGACCGGAAGAAGGGGTCGATCGCCTTGAGCTTCGGGCGCTCGATGCCCAGCGCGACGAGCTTGTTGACGCCTACGGGGACGCCCTGGCGCGTGGCGCCCTCGAGCTCCGCGATCGCCTGGACGGCCGGCGCGACGCCGGCGCCCTGCGTCACGACGTTGATCTCCGCGCCCGCGTCGTGCGCCTTCACCACGGCCTCCTTCACCGTCTTGGCGGTCTCCCTGCGCTCGGCCTCCCCCGGCCGGTAGCGCACGAGGATGACGTCCTGCGCCTCGGCCATCGCGCCCAGAAAGGCGGTCGTCTCCGGGTCGGGCCGAGAGCCGCCGGTCAGGCGGTCCAGCGGGTTGGGGCGCGAGACCTTGTCGAACTCCTCGGGGGGATCGAGGGGAGAGCCCGTGGCCGTGCGGTCGTAGACGACCAGCGTCACCGTGCGCTTGTCCTGAGGCACCTTCTGGGCGTTCCACCGGGCGATCAGCGCGTCCGCCTGCTCGGCGGCGGGCGCGGGCGGCGGCCCCCACGGGTCCTTCTGCAGCTTGATCATGGCGCCGAGCCCGACCGCGATGACGAGGGCGAGGCTGATCGCCGCCCAGAGGAACTTCACCTCGCTAGGATGCCTGGCGGACGCCCGGTTCGCAAGATGCTCGTGATCTCAGAGGGAGGGCCGCATGATGCGGCTCTTCCGGAACTCGTCCATGTGACCATGGAACGCCCACGCGGTCACCAGGGCGACGAGCGCCGCGACGACGAGCGGGATCGCCGGGAAGCCGCGCCAGGCTCGCTTGGCGCCCGCTCGCGCGACCAACAACAGTGTCCCGACGGGCACCATCCCTGCCCCCAGGATCGGCGTCTCCCGGTTGGCGGCGATGAGGGCCAGAAGACCCGTCAGGACGAGAAGGATGCCCGCTACCCGGAGCAGCTCGTGGCTATTCGTTTCAGTCGACATCGAGGCAGGCCTGCATCATAGCGAAACCCCGACGAGAAATGCGTCATATTCGCGCGTTACTCCCGGTACCGGGAGTAACGCGCGAATATAACGCATTTCCTGGATTCGGCGCGCGCCACCTAAGTCATGTGCCTATGCCTTGCGCGCGCGAGGTGCCGACCCGAATTCGGGTCGCTGCTGGGCCCGAGCCAAGCAGCACCGAAAAAGAGGAAGGGCGTCGGGGGGTGCCCGCAGGCAACCATCTCGCGACGCCCTTCTCTTCATCCCCGCTCGCGCCGTTTATCCTCGGCGCACCGCTGCGGGGCACGAGCCGTGCGGGTGAACGACCTTCACTCCGCCGCTGAATCTATTATACCACCTCCACACACGGCCGGCGGGCGAATCTTCGCGCCTAGCCGGCGGCGAGGCTCGAGACCTCCATCGACTTCAGGAAGTCCTTGTTCGATTTCGTCGCGGCGAGCTTTTCCAGGAGGAGCTCCATCGACTCGATCGAGTTGAGCGGCGCGAGCACCTTCCGCAGGATCCAGACCTTGTTGAGCTCGTCCTCGGAGAGGAGCAGCTCCTCCTT
>JACQPK010000457.1 GCA_016207565.1 Elusimicrobiota bacterium | reverse complement strand
TGAACGGGCTGCGCCAGCGCAGCGCGGGCGGCCAGCACCTGGTGTCGTGGTACATCGGCCCCGCCGTCTCCGCCGATGGTCGGCGCCTGGCGCTGTTCGAGGACGACGGCGACGGAGCGGCCGACCTCGAGGTCGTGACCTTCGCGGCGGCGACCGCCGCCCCCCCTGGCCCGCCGCGGCCGACGCCGCGCCCGACGGTCGCGGTGCTCTCGCAGGGCGCCGACCTCGCGGACGCCGCCTGGTCGCCCGACGGCCGCACCATCGCGGTGACCACCTACAACACCGACACGCCCGGCATCCTGCTCTGGGCGGCCGACCGCGTCGGATCCGCGCAGCGCCTCTCCGGTCTGCCGCAGGGCGACGCCTACCGGCCGTCGTACTCCGCGGACGGGCGGTGGCTCGTGTACACGCTGCGGCGCGACGGTCGCAACGACGTCCACGCCTACGACCTCGTGGCGAAGACGGACATCGCGCTCACCGACGACGGCCGGAGCTGGAGCGGCGTGCTCTCGCCCGACGGCACATGGCTCGCGTTCCTGCGCGAGCGCAACGGGACGATCGATCTCTACGCGATGGCGCTCGGCGACGCGCTCACCGGCGGCCGGCCCCACGACGCGGTCAAGCTCACGCGCGGCGAGGGGATCGACGGCTCATCGCGCCCGTCGTGGTCGCGCTAGGGCCGCAGGCGCCGGAACTGGTCACCACGGGCTGAGCTCGAGGAGCTCCCGTGGGCTGACGATCTCGACGCCCCGGAACGTGCCGAGGATCTCGGTTGACGTAAGCCTAACTGTAACGCTAGAGTTCAGCCTATGAGTGCGTCCGAGGTCGTCTCGCATGAGGCTGCCCGCCAACTTAGGGTCAACGGGTCGCGCGTCCGGCAGCTGGCCGCCGCCGGCGCGCTGCCTGGCCGGAAGGTCGCGAACCGATGGCTCTTCGACGCCGGTGCCGTGCAACGCAGAAGGGTGCAGTCCCCGGCGTCTGGTCGACCTTACGAACCTCGCACGGCGTGGGGCGTCCTGTTCCTCGCGTCACACGAGCCTGCGTCCTGGCTCCGGCCTGATGAGCGCTCCCGCCTCCGCCGCCGGATCCGTGAAGGCCTCCTCGATCATGACTGCGGCCGGCTTGCGAAGCGTGGCCTCGCGCGCTACTTGGTTGCCGGTGAGCGCGCGCGCGCGGCGCTCGAACGCGACCCTCGGTTCGTACGCTCTGGCGTCAGCGCGGCGGCGGAGCAGGGTGCGAGCCTCCGGTCGCCCGGCGTGCTCGAGGGCTACCTCCCTCAGGTCGACGTCGAGCGGTTTGCGTATCGCTTCGCGCTGCAGTCCGCGGACGAACTGAGCGCCGATCTCATTCTTCGGAGCGTGGCGGGCTTCTGGCCCCTCGATGGACGGCGTGTCGCGCCGGCGGCGGCAGTGGCGGTGGATCTGCTCGAGTCGCTCGATCAACGCACGAGACGGGCAGGTGGGGAACTCCTCCGGAAGATCGAACGGTGATCGAGCTCGAGACGACCTCAGACGATGAGGCCGCGTTGTGGCGCGCGCTCCTCGACCTCGCGGATCGCGCGGACCACTGGACCCTGATCGGCGCGCGCATGGTGGAGCTACACGCGGCTGAGGAGGGGCGGACGATCCTGCGCGCAAGCCTTGACGCTGACGTCCTGGCCGACGCGCGCACCCGACCGAACGCGGTGCGCCGGATCGCGGAGATCCTCGCCGACGAGGACTTCGCACTCCAGGGGCCGAGCTACATGGGTGTCGGGCACGCGTTCGTGAAAGGCGCCGTCGAGATCGACCTGCTCGCGCCGGAGCACCTCGGCCCACGGTCGAAAGACGCACGGACGACGATCGAGGGCGCGCACACCGTCGAGGTCCCCGGCGGACGACAGGCGCTCGCCCGGACCGAGTTCGTCCAGGTGCGTATCGGCGGTCGCGAGGGTCGGCTGCCGCGGCCGGACTTGCTTGGTGCCATCCTCCTCAAGACCCGCGCAGTTGACGTCAATGACGTGCCCGATAACCAACGCAGTGACCTTGCGCTGCTCCTCAGCCTCGTGCCCGATCCTGAAGCGCTGACGCACGAGCTCCAGGGAGGCGAGCGTCAGTGGCTTGCTCGCCGCCGAGAGATGGACGAACTAGCGGCATCCGCATGGCGCGGCTTGGCCGCTGACCAAGCACAGCGCGGCCTTGCCGCACTCCGCCAACTTGCGGGATGGACATCGTCAGGGCAAGACTCGGACGCTGAGGTCGATGGCTAATGGTCTAGCGGGCCACAAGGAGTAGGGGAGCACGGTCGGCGGGCATCACAACATGCCGAGGTAGCTCAGCTGGTAGAGCAATGGTCTGAAGAACCATGTGTCGCCGGTTCAAGTCCGGCCCTCGGCACAG
>JACQPK010000469.1 GCA_016207565.1 Elusimicrobiota bacterium | reverse complement strand
TCTACATCGCGACGCTGCCGCTCTTGGTGAAGGCGCTGACCGGCGACCCCGCGCTGACGGGCGTCGCGCGCGCCGTGCACTTCTGGAGCTTCGCGGCCGCCTCCCTCGTCTCCGGCCGGATCGTCCGGAGCACGCCGATGAAGACGATCTTGGGCGGCGCCGCGACCACCCGCGCCTTGATCTTCGGCACCATCGGGCTGCTCGCCTTCACGCACCTGCTGCCCTGGCCGGTCTTTTTGGTGCTCGTCGGCGCGAACGCGCTCGTCGTGGCGATGAACCACCTCGTCGACATCGACACCAACGGCGCGAAGAAGATCTTCGGCTCCGACGAGAAGATCGAGCGGGCCGGCTACCTCTACGACTTCATCTACTACGGCATGATGCTGGTGGTCCCGCCGATCATCGGCTACGGCATGGACCTCGTCGACCAGCGCTTCGGGGCCGGCATCGGCGCCTTCTCGGGGTTCGGCCTCTTCGCCGCGATCATGGGCGTCGTGGCCTACATCTACACGGCCAAGGTCCAGATCATCGGCGAGACCCTGCACCGCTGGGCGCTCGACGTGACGAAGGGCCCGGCCCGCAAGTGGGGACTCGGACTCCTCGCGGCGGCCGGGGCGGTCGCCGGCGGCGCGTGGCACGTCCTCGGCGCGGCGGTCATCGCCTCTCCCCTCGGGCTCGGCGCGATCGCCGCCGCGGCGCTGCTCGGCGTCAGCGGCGCGATCGTCCTCCTGCACTGGGACACGCTCGTCACAATCTATCGGAACAAGGCCGTGCTCGCGCGCTGGACGATGGCGACCGCCGAGAACTTCGTCGAGGACGCGCTATTCGCCGTCGTCCTTCCGACGTTCGCCCTCGAGGTGCTCAAGACCGCGGGCTTCGGCAACGGCCTCCTGCTCTCCGCCATCACGCTCGGCGGCCTGGTCGCCTCCAAGCTCTTGGTGAGCCACTCGAAGGAGCACCAGGCGCGGATGGGCACGTACCGGTTCCTCGCCGTGCTGACCGTCGGCGCCTCGCTGGCCTTCATCCCGTCGATCGGCCTCTGGATGAGCCCGACGCTCGCGATGGCGGTGCCGCTCGTCTTCCTCATGAAGTACCTCTACCAGCCGATCCGCTCGCGGATGCGCGCGCTCCTGCAGGTCTCGATCAAGAACGATCCCGAGGCCGACAAGCGCTCCGAGGACATCTACGGCCTGATGTCGCTCGTCGAGGTGATCGCGGCGGGCGCGGGCGGCCTCGCGTTCGCGTGGCTCTTCCACCACGCGGGCCCCGGCTCGGCGCTCTTCAACGTCCTCGGCCCCGACGCGGCGATGAAGGCGGTCACGGCCGTGCTGGCCGGGATGTCGCTCGTCTACCTCGGCGGGCTGCGCTGGGTGAAGAGCCAGCTCCAGGCGCCCACCAGGAAAACGTTCTCCGCCGACCCCGATCCGGCCAAGGCCGCGGAGATCGAGAAGGCGGCCTACACGAAGCTCGCCGCCAACCTCGAGAAGATGGGGCTGGCGCCGCATACGACCCGCGTGGAGGAGGAGCCGGTCTCGGAAGACCGGCCCACCGTCGCGATCCTCGCGCCGGCCTCCACGCACAAGCTCTCGATGGCGCTCGAGGGCGGACGGCAGTCGGCCGGAGACGTCCACCTCGTCCTCGATCCCTCCTGGCTGGTCCAAGAGAGCCGGCAAGACGGCAAGAACCACCTATTCCTCAAGAAAGGGCTCCACTTCACGGCCGACGGGCAGGCGGTCGTCGTCGAGTACAAGACCCCGCGGCGCGTGCGGTACTTCGGCAACTGGTACACGCTCGGCGCCAACGACCGGGCCGACGGCGTGCCGCTCGAGGAGAACCTCGACGTGCCCCAGTCGAGCTCGCTGCAGCTCGAGGCGATCACCAACGACAAGCTGCTCACGCGCCTGATGATGGCCGCGCGCCGGGTGGCCGTGCCGGCGACGCTCGCGCTGCTCATGCCCCGACATCCGATGGCCGGCCAGCACAGCGCCATCGGCGGCGGAGTCCAGATCGCGCGGATCGAAGCGGCCGATTCGATCCGCGAGTCCGTCCTCGAGTACCTCGAGCACTTCCAAGGCGACGAGATCGTGGTGAAGCCGTCCGGCCCGCAGTTCCACTCCGGGCGCGGCGTGAAGTTCTTCACGAAGGATCAGACCGAGGCGATCATCGAGCACGCGACCGCGCTCGCGGCCGACGGCATGATGACCCAAGACGGCGCGGTGCTGATCGACGAGCGCGTGCCGTCGGTGCCGATCACACGCGACCGGAAGCTTGAGACGACGCTCCGCGTGCTCGTTTCCCGCACGCCCTGGAACGGCTTCGCGACCACGGGCATCTTCGCCCGCGTCGGACCGTGGGGCAAGCCCACGACGGCCGAAGCCGCGGATCCTAGAGACAACGCGACGGTCGAGTCGTGGGACGCGCTGTTGACCGAGTGGGTCCGGAAGGGACAGCTCACCCAAGCGGAGGCCTTCGCCCTCAACGCGAAAGTGGTCGCGATGGGCCCCGCGGCGTTCGCCGCGATCGACGAGAACGAGCGCCGGCGGACCCGCAAACCCGGGGAGCCGTACCAGGCGCAGACCGACCTGATCGGCCTCGACGTGATGATCGCCCGGCGCGCGGACGGCACGCTGGAGCCGGTCATCATCGAGGTCAACGACCACGACTCGGGAGGCCAGTACAACCTGGAGTTCGCGCTGAAGGAGGGACACGAGCACTCGGCGGCGCTCGTCGGCACCTGGCTGGCGCGCGCGAGGCGCGACGCCCTCAAGGGCAAGCGGATCGTGCTCGTGGGCGCGGGCTATCCCGGCAACGCGGGCTACAAGGGGAAGAGGCTCTTCTTCGAGCGGGCGAGAGAGCTCGGCGTAAAGATCGTCCTCGTCGACAAGCCGGACTCGTGGGCGAAGGAGCTGGTCGACGAGTACATCGCCGTCGACACCGAAAGCCCGAAGACCGCGCTCGCGGCGGCGCGCAAGAAGCTGCTGAAGTCGGCGCGCAAGAACGGCAAGCTCGACGGCATCACCACCTTCTGGGAAGACGACCTGATGCTGACGTCCGACCTCGCCAAGGAACTCGGCCTGCCCTTCCACTCGAAGACCGCCGCCGAGGCCGCCCGCAACAAGTTCATGCTCCGCGCGATGATGCAGCGAGCCGGGCTCCCGAGCCCCCGCTTCGCCATCCTCGCCAGCCGCGGCACGCTCGAGGGCCTCGACAAGACCGGCCGGGAGACGGGCAGCCCCTTCCCATTCCCCGCCGTGCTCAAGCCGATCCGCGGCGCGGCCGCCCAAGGCGTGCACAAGGTCGAGTCGATGCTCGAGGCCTACGTGGCCTATGAGAAGGCCTACGCGGACACGGACCCGGCGAAAGACGCGATCTTCAAGCAGGGCCGGGAGATCCTCCTCGATGAGTACCTGGACGGCCGCGAGGGCGACGCCGACATCGTCTGGCAGGACGGCAAGGCCGTCTACGAATCGGTGACGGACAACTGGCCGACTCGGGAGCCGTTCTTCCTGGCAACGGGCTCGTCCTTGCCGAGCCGCAAGCTCTCGATCGCGGAGCAGAAGCAAGTGCTGGCCTTCGCGCGCGAGACGCTGAAAACGCTCGCCTTCGGCGATGGCGTGTTCCACGTCGAGTTCAAGGTCACGTCGAAGGGCCCGCGGCTCATCGAGATCAACGCCCGGCCCGGCGGCGTCTACGTCGTGCCGTGGAACGAGGCCGTTCACGGCGTCGACCTCGCCGAGATGCTCTACCTGACGGCGGCGAAGATCCCGGCGGTCCCGTACAAACCCTCCAAGCCGCGGACGCATCTCGAGGGAGAGTTCCTGATCCCCGGCCAGTCCGGCAGGCTCGAGCGCTTCCACATGGAGGACGGGGACGACGAGGGCTTCCACGACCTCCTGACGCTCAAGCTCGTCGGCTCCGACATCGCGGTGCCTCCCGCCGGCTACGACCGCGTCGGCATGCTCGTCGCCGAGGGCGGCAGCCCGGACGAGGCGCAGGCCCACCTCGACCACCAGCGCACGCGGCTCCGCCTCGATATCAAGTAGCCTCGCCGGCGCCGCGTGGAGGAGCTGTTCCCCCGGCGAAGAACTCCGCTTCCGGAAAACCGGTGACGAGCCAAGCGCCGTCGGGACGGATTTGCGCCTCGACGCGGCAGCCGGGGCTTTCCTCCGGGCCGATCCGCCCCGAGACCGGCCACAGCTCCTTGCCGCCCGCCCCGGACCACGGCCCCGCCTCGGCGGCGCGGGCCCGCGCGTATCGGCCGGCCACCACGAGGTCGGCGCGGCGGACGG
>JACQPK010000463.1 GCA_016207565.1 Elusimicrobiota bacterium | reverse complement strand
GTGCTATCCGGTCCACTACAACGGCACGCTCCTGTCGGGGGCGAGGGTCCACCTCCTGCCGTTGACCGAGGAGAACTCCTTCGTGCCCGACCTGGACGCGGTGCCGAGCTCCGTGGCCCGGCGCGCGAAGGTGCTGGTCCTCAACTATCCGAACAACCCGACCGGGGCGGTGCTGCCCGACACGCGCCTCTTCTCTCGCGCGCTGGTCTTCGCCCGGCGCTCCGGCGGGATCGTCGTCCACGACAACGCGTACTCCGAGATCACCTTCGAGCGCTACTGCGCTCCGTCCTTGCTGCAGGTGCCGGGCGCGATGAAGCGCGGCCTCGAGTTCCATTCCCTCTCCAAGTCGTACTCCATGGCCGGCTGGAGGGTCGCCTTCGCCGCCGGCAACCGCGAGCTCCTCGACAACCTGGCCAAGTTCAAGTCGTTTCTGGACTACGGGATCCCCGGCTTCGTGCAGGCCGCGGCGGCGGCGGCGCTCTCGGGGCCTCAGGACTACGTCCTCCAGATGCGCGAGATCTACATGCAGCGGCGCGACGCGCTCGTGGCGGCCTTGCGTGAGGCGGGCTGGCCGGTGACGCCGCCCCGGGCCACGATGTATGTGTGGGCTCGATTGCCCGCGGCGTTCCGGAAGGCGGGGTCTTTCGCGTTCTGCGAGTCTCTGCTGCTCGAGCAAGGGGTCGTCCTGGCGCCCGGAGTCGGATTCGGACCTCACGGCGAGGGCTACGTGCGCTTCGCGCTCGTCGACGACGAGCGGCGCATCGAGGAGGCGGTGGGAAGGATCGGGCGCTTCTTGGCGTCCGCGCGGCCCGGCTCGGCGCGGGCGCGCTCCGGGCGCACCCTCCTGCTGAGCGACCATTGAGCGCTCTTCGGGCCGGCTGCTCCTATTTCCCGGTCGGGCACGACAGCTACTTCACCGCCCTCGACACCCTCGAGGCGGGCTCGTACGCGAGCCGCCTGCCCCGGGCCCAGACCGCCGCCCGCTGGCGCGTCCAGGCGCCCCGGGACTTCGTCTTCTCAGTCGTCTGCGATCCCGCGGTCACCGCCGCCCACTTTCGTCCCGAGCGCGCGGTCGAGGCGGGCTGGGAGCGCACGCGGGCCGTGGCGGAGGCGCTCGACGCGTCGTTTATCGTGTTCGAGACGCCCAAGACGTTCTATGCGCAGGCGGACAACCTGCGCTACCTGTACTCCTTCCTCAAGGCGGCCGACCGCGGAGGGGCCCTCTTCGCCTGGCAGCCGTCCTGGGGCTGGGACCGCGGCGTGGTCGGGCGGATCTGCCGCGATCTCAAGCTCGTCCACGCCGTCGACCCGCTCGTCGGGGCCCCGACGGCCGGCTCGGTGAACTACTTCAGGTTGCGCGGAGGCGGCCCGGGGCGAAAACCCTCCCGCGGCCACCGCTACACGGATCCAGAGCTGCGCGAGGTGGTCGAGCTGGCGCGCGGCAAGCCGACGTACGCCTATTTCTCGACCGCGGAGGCCTGGCAGGACGCCCGGCGGCTCGCGGACCTGACCCGGCTCAAGGTGCCCCATGTGCGGAGTCGCGGGTTTATTTAGGCTCGACGGGGCGCCGGCCTCGCTCGAGCCCGTCCGCGCCATGCGCGCCGCGCTGGCGCACCGGGGGCCCGACGACGAGGGGGAATGGGCCTCCGGGCCCGTCGCGCTCGGCTTCAGGCGCCTGTCGATCCTCGACCTCGAGGGGGGGCACCAGCCGATGGAAGGCCCCGACTCCTCCATCGTCGGGGTCTTCAACGGCGAGATCTACAACCACCCGCAGCTCAAGGCCGAGCTCGAGGCGAAGGGCGAGCGCTACCGCACCCGCTCCGACACCGAGACGATACTCCGGCTCTACGCGCGCGAAGGCGCCCGCGCCTTCAACCGGCTGGAGGGCATGTTCGCGGTCGGTCTGTGGGACGGCCGCAAGCGGGAGCTGATCCTGGCGCGTGACCCGATCGGGGTCAAGCCGCTCTACTACGCGCTGGTCGGCGACACGCTCACCTTCGCCTCGGAGGTTCGCGCTCTCGTCGCCGGCGGCGTGCCGGCAAAGCTGGACCCGGCGGCCGTCCTCGACTACATCTCCTACGGGCTCGTGCACGCGCCTCGCACGGCGCTCGCCTCGGTCGCGAAGCTGCCGCCCGGGCACCTCCTGCGCGTGGGGCCCGACGGGCTGCGGCTGGAGCGCTACTGGGAGCTCACGGTGCCGACGGGCGGCGCTCCGCGCGTCGAGCCCGCGGAGGCGCTCGAGCGGCTCGAGGCCCTCCTGCG
>JACQPK010000451.1 GCA_016207565.1 Elusimicrobiota bacterium | reverse complement strand
CCGCCGCGCGACCCGGCGCTGCTGGCCGCGGTCGGGCTCGCGCTCGCCGTCACGATCGGCTCGTTCTTCTTCGTGCAGCCGCTGATCGACGTCGCCCGCGACGCGGTCGCCGCGTTGCCGCTGTAGTGGTCTCGCCGCCGCTCCGCGGCATCCTCTTCGACCTCGACGACACGCTCGCCGACTCGTCGGGCTCCGAGGAGCGAATTTGGGAGGCGGTCGCCGACGTGATCGCCGAGCACGTTCCCGCCGTCGACCGCGCCGAGCTCCGGCGGCGGTACCTGGACGTGCTGGAGGGCCACTATTCCGAGCTCACCGCCGGGCGCGTGGACTTCCACACCTTCCGCCGCCGCAGGCTCGCCGACGCGCTCAGCCCGTGGGCGAGCGTGGACGACGAGCTGTTCGCCCGCTACACGGACGTGAAGCTGCGCGTGATCGAGGAGCTCGTCCCCTTCCCGGACGCGGTGGCGACGCTCCGCGGGCTGCGCGCGCTCGGGCTGCGCCTCGGCGTGTTGACGAACGGGCCATCGTTCCTGCAGCGGCGCAAGCTCGAGGTCTCGGCGCTCGGGCCGGAGCTCGACGCGATCGCGATTTCCGGCGAGATCGGGGCGGCGAAGCCGGACGGGGCCGCGTTCGCGGCCGCGCTCGCGCTGCTCGGCACCGCGGCGGACGAGACGGCGATGGTCGGCGACTCGCTCGAGAACGACGTCCTGGGCGGTCTGCGCGCTGGCCTTGCGGCCGTCGTCTGGATGCCGGGGACCCGTGAGGGCGAGCTGCCGCCCGGCGCCCACCTCGCGCGCGAGATCGCGGAGGTCCCGCGCCTACTCGGGCTCCCTGCCAAGTAACACGGTGTGGAAAGTATCCCTTGACAACACGTAAGAGGTGCAAATGGCCTGCTGCCCCGAAGACCGTTGCAAAGGCGATTGTTGAGGCAAGTGAGGGCCGCGCGAGAGCAGGCGGACTCGTTAGTAGGACTGACCGCGCGTGCGGATCGCGTCCACGATGACGAGTCCGCCGTTCTCAAGGATCCGGTACACGATCCGGTAGCCGCCGACCCGCCTTCTCCAGCGTCCCGCCAGCTTCCCGAGAAGCGGCGTGCCTTCTTCAGTCGGATTAGCTTGAATCCGCAGCAGCGCGAGCCGCACGTCCTCCCGAACGTGATCGGGAAGGGCTGCGAGCTGTTCTTCTGCGACGCGCTTGAGTCTAAGCGCTGGCACGCCCGAGATCGCGCCCGATCTCCTCGAAGGGGCGCGCGTCCTCGTCCGGTTGTGCGTCCGCGCGGCGGAGATCCGCCATAAGCGCCGGATCGGTTAGCACGTCCAGCGTCGCCTCCACGCGCTCGACCACCCGAGTTTCGACCCGCTCCTCTAGGCGGGTGAACAGCCTGTCTAGGTAGCGGCTCAGGTGCTCCACCACCACGTGCTGCCTGTTCTTGACCGGCATCGCCTACGCACTGTAGGGCAGATTCAGCCGATGAGGGCGGATGCAGCCCACAAGCGGCGGACCCGCGAAGGACGAGGGCGCAGAGCGGCTTGGGCAGAGCTACCGGAGAGATCCGCCCTATGTCTAGGCGGAATGGCGGACCTCCATGCCTAGCAACATCCGACGCGTCGGCAAAGATGTGCGCTGTGAAAACGCAAGACCGACACCACCACGGATGGTGAGCGCGATGACCGTCACCCCTGATTTGACTTCCAGCCTGCCGGAGATGGAGCGCGCCGCCGCCGATCACGAGGCGAAGGCGCGTGCTCTCAGGCAGATCATCGCCGGTATCCGTGCCCTCAATGGCTACGCGGAGGGGATCACGGAGCCTCGGTTCGTCGAGCAGAACGGGACGATCTTCGTCGCGCAGGCGCACGATCCGAACGGACCGCGCGGACGCGCTGCGGTATTGCGCGTGATGCGCGAGCGACCTGGCTACACGTGGAGAGTGATCGAGCTCAAGCGCGAGATCCTCGGTCGAGGATGGGCGCCTTCGCCGAAGGCGGTTGAGGCGAACTTGAAGCGGATACGGCAGGCAGGCGAAGTGATCAGCCCCCGGTACGGCTACTACAAGCTCGCTCCGGCGGACCCGGAGCCCGAAGCTGCTGGGAGAACGAACGTCCAGCGTCAGGACGGCGATGCCCAGTAGACCGGGGGGCACCCCAGATGTACCTGGGGTGCCCCCTCTGTGCGGAGGGTGAACTGGACAAGCGTGCCAGCGCAGCCTTAGACCCTGCTGGTGCTCATCCGAGCATAGGGAGCATGCCCCCCGCCCTCCGTTTTCAACTCCTCCATCGTCATCGTGACACCTGGACCTGACGACATCGTTGGAGTATCGTGTAATGCCAATGCAAGTCAAGAAGAACACGACCGGCTTGAAGACACACTTCCCACACGGTGTTACTTGGCAGGGGGAGGGGTTGGCCTAGCGGCCGCGGAGGGACGCGCGCAGGCGCTCGCGCGGCAGCGCGACCCAGCCCGCCAGCAGCACCTGCACCGCGAACACGACCAGGCAGGCGACGACCGCCGTGATTCCGAGCTCGGGGATGCCGTCCTGGTT
>JACQPK010000462.1 GCA_016207565.1 Elusimicrobiota bacterium | reverse complement strand
CCGCCGGATGGCTGAAGAGCGCGATCATGAAGTCGCGGAGGTAGTCGGCCTTGAGAACCTCGTCGGGCACGTCGACGTCGAGCTCGGTCGCCTCGATCGGCTTCCCGAGGGCGGCCAGCTCGTCGAGCGCGCCCACGAGGCGCGCGGGGGGCGTCAGGTGCGACTGGAAATGGCATTGCAGCCCGAGCCCGTCGAGCGGCGCGCCGTCTTCGAGCAGGCGGCGCGCGAGCGCCGCGAAGTCCCGGCGCGTCTCGCGGTCCTCGCCGTAGCCGTCCAGGAGCCCGTACTCGTTGACGAAGAGCCGGGCGTCCGGGTCCGCCGCGCGAGCGAGCCGGAACCACTCGGCCGCCTCTCCGGCTCCCAGGACGCGCAGGAGGTCGGCCTGGTGCAGGGGCTCGTTGAGCACGTCCCACTGCGCCATCCGGCCCCGGTAGGCGGCCGCCTCCGCCGAGACGTGCTCGCGCACGGCGGCGCGCAGCCGCTCCGGCTCGGAGGCGAGGGCTCTCGCGGCCTCCGGCACGTGCTCTAAGCCCGGCCACACCAGCGCGTGGCCGCGCAGGCGGACGCCGCGCTCGGCGAGCCATGCGACCGCCCGGTCGGCCCGCTCCCGGCCGTCGCCTTCCCAGAAGGGCCACTTGAGATCGTTCTCGATCGTGGCGGAGTTGAAAAGGCGGAGGAAGGTCGCCCGGTAACGCTCCGCGTCCGCGCCCGCGCCGGTGAGATGACGCGGGTCAACCGCGGCGCCGAAGGCGAAGGCGTGGCGCGCGAGCCGCGCGCGGACGCGCGCGCCCTTGAGCGGCCGTCCGTCGGGGCCGACCGCGCGGACGACCAGCTCCGCCTTACGCACGCGCTCGATCCGCGCCTCCGCCGCCTTCCGCCAGGCCGCCCCGCGCTCGCGTCCCTCGTAGCGTCCGATCGCTTGCGGGACGCCGGGAGCCGGCCCGCGGCGGAGCTCGAAGCCCCCGAGCTCGATCGCCTGCGGCTCGAACCCCACCCGGAACGTCGCCTGCGCCCCGCCGGCGGGATAATCCGCGTCGGCGCGGAAGGGGACCTCCACCCGCCGCCAGCGGGGGCCGGCGTCGAGGGGGACGACGACGGTCTTGCGGAAGTCTCCGCGCGAGCGCTCGAAGACGAAATCCACCCGGGCGGCGGGCGAGCCGGCGCGGAGGTAGAAGCGCGCGAGCAGCGCGTCACCCGCCCGGATCGCCGCGCGCGTCGGGACGCGCAGCTGCGCGTCGTAGGGGTTCGGCGGCCGGGACCGGGTCTCGAGCCGCACAGCGCGTTCGAAGGGCACGCCGCCGCCCGCCGAGACCGCGCGGGCGGCGCCGTAGCCGCCGGCGAGAAAGGACGCCGGGTCGAGCAGGTCGGCCGGACGGACCAGCTCGAGGACGCCCGGCGGCCGCGGCGGCGCGGGCGGAGGCGGCGCGGGCGCGCGCGGGGACCGTGTCCGGTACGCGAACAAGGCGGCGAGAACCGCCAACGCCGGCAGACCGAAGCGTCTCACTCGCCCAATATTCTCTTTTTTCGGTAGCGAACGAGGAAGTAAAAGATCGCGAGGCTCAGGAGCAAGACGGCGGCGGCCAGCAGCGCGTGGTACAGCCAGGGATAGCGGTAGAGATAGGCGTCCAGCCGCGAGACCGCTCCCGCCTTGCCTGAGAAGTACTTCTTCCCGATGGCCACCGCGATGATGTCCTTCTCGGGCGCGCTCAGGTTGAGCAGGACGAGATCGCCCTTCACGCTCGCCTGCGCGCCGGGGTTGAGCAGCGACAAGGACAAGGCGAGGAGCTCCGGCGCGGAGGTCGCGGCGAGCAGGACCACGCTGTGGCCCGGGTCGTACGGCGACTCGAACTGCATCAGCGCCCCGGTTCCCTTGGTCAGGCCGCTGATCTGCTTGCTGAAGGCGTACCGCGCATCCTCGGCCCAGCCCTGCACCACGGGATAGGGCACGGCCATCTCCTTGTTCAAGGACAGCGGCGCGGCGCTCCGTATCTTCGCCGGCAGGGAGTCGATGTCGCCCAGCACGATCAAGTCGCCGTCGAGGTGCTTGGGCTGGCCCGCGACGTACTGAAGATCGAGCAGGGGGTGGCCGTTCTTCTGCGTGATCATGCCGACGATGTTTAGGGCCGACTCGATGGTCTCGCGGTTCGTGTTCGCGAGGTAGACCCTCGCGCCGTGTCCGTCGGGCCAGCGGGTGATCGGGAAACCGTTGAGCATGAAGAGCTCGAGCCGCGGCATGTCCACGAAGTGCGGCATCGGCGGGAACTCGAGGGTGGAGACGTCCATGATGGTCAAAAACAGGTTCTGCGTCTGGATGTACTCGCAGTTCTTCGAGACGAGCGGCGCGAGGACCGGCTCGAAGCGCAGGGTGTTGTCGCCGCGGCGGAACAAATACGAGGGGATGTCCAGCTTATAGCCCTCGATCAGGCCGCCTCGCCCGTCGTCGAGGTTGATGCCGCGGATGAGCTGGCCGTTCAGCGAGATGTTGAGGACGGAGTCGGGACGGTGCCCGGCGCCGTAGGAGTAGTTGAGCGAGAGCTTGGCGTACAGGTTCTGCTTCACGAGGAAGTCCGCCGGCAGCCGGAAGTTGATCTCCGCGGCGTTGGCGCTGCCGCCCGCGAAGCTGTGGGTCGGGAAGTTCAGAGCCTTGAAGGTGTACGGCGTCCCCGCCTTGATCACGCCCTTGCCGCCGTAGATCGGGATGTCCGGGATGGTGATGCCGGTCACCGTCATCTGTTGGGTCTCGGGGAAAGGCGACGACATCACGGCCAACGTCTCCGCCGCGAGCTTGAGGTGGTCCTTGTTCAACCCGGACACGACGATCATCGCGTGGTAGGGATCCTCCGCGGCCGCGGCGCCCTCCGCGTCCAGGCGAGGCAGCGCCTGGATCTTGAGGAACGGGCCCTTGATCTCCTCGAGGTCGGAGCCCGACGGCGCCAGGAAGCGGGCGGCGAACTCCTTGTCGCCCACCACGATATTGTCGTATCCGGGCACGATATCGTTCGACACCGAGAAGACCACCTCGCGATAATCGAACTTCTTCGCGATACCCGAGGCCAGCACGCTCGCGACGGCGATCGTGCCGGGTTCCCGGTCCGGGATGACGATGTTGATCTCGCCTCTAGGCGTGACCTTGGGGTCGAAGAGGAACCGGGAGACGCTGGAGAGCCGCAGCGGGACCTTCTTGGGCTCGTACTCGATTTCGATCAGCGCGTCGTCGTCGGTCAGCTTCAACGTCGTCCAGAGCTCCGGCTGGCACGGGAATTCGCAGCCCGTCGCGTAGTGCTGGTGGACCTCGAAGACCAGCTCGTTGTAGCCGGGCTTCAGCGCCGCGGGCGGGATCGAGACCCTCATCACGCCCTCCGGCGCCACGGGCGAGAGCTTGCGCTGGGCGATCGCATCGCCGTTGATCTTGGCCATCAGCCTGGAGTTCTCCGGCAAGAGCGCGGTCGAGTTCACGTAGCTGAACGTGATCGTCGCGCTCTTGACGGCCCAGCGGTCCGGGATCGCAAGCGACATGCCGTAGGACCCGGACGTGCAGCGGAGGTCCACCCGTCTCACCGCGGTAAATTTCCCCAGCGGCATCTTCAGGAAATCCGCCTGCGCCGACGCGGGGGCGAGGAGCAGGAGGGCGACGAAAAGCGCCCGCATTCCGCTACGGCCCTGAACGCCTCTTCCTGACGGGTTTTGGCGCATCCTTTTTCACGGCGGGCTTGGCCGGGCCGGTTTTGACGGCCGGCTTGGCCGCGTCGGTCTTAAGGGTAGGCGCGGCGGCCTCGGATTTTGTTTCGGATTTGTTTGCATCGGCCGCCGCGGCCGCGGGGCGCTTCAGCTCCCAGCCGTAGAACCACGACAAATACAGGTTGAAGGTCTTATCCGACCTCCGCAGCTCGGTGTGGCGCTGCCAGAGATGCTCGATCCCGATCTCGAGCCCGCCTCGCGCGAGCGACACGCCCGCCGAAGGACCGATCGCGTTGTAGTAGAGCTGGTTCTGGGTTCGGAGGCGCCAGTTGTACATGCCGTAGGTGCCGCAGGTCCAGCCGAAGACGGTGAACCAGTCCACGCCCTGCCTGACCCAGCCCATCGTGCCGTTGCCTTCGATGCCCTGGGGATGCGTGTCGACCCGGCCCCAGGTGCTGAAGGGCAGGCCCAACGGCACGCGGCGGCCGGAGTCGTGCCGGCTCGCCCGGGAGCGCAGATCCAAGGACCAATACCAGGACCCGAAGACGGAGACATCGCTCTGGGTCTCGCGGAGCTCGGGATAGCGCTGCTGCGTGTACTCGGCCCCCGCACTGATCGGACCGTGCTCGAGGACCGCGCTGATCAGCGGCCCATGCACGTTGTAGTAGAGCCGTTCTTGAGTCCGAAAGCGCCACGCGTAGCCGGCGTAGGTATTGAGGTCGAGCCGCCCGAACCTCAGCCAACGCACGCCCTGGCGCACCCAGCCTTGCGTGCCCGTGCCCTCGATCCCGTCGAAGTTGCGCGAGCCACGCGCCCACGCCGAGCCCGGATAGCCCGAGGGAGCGTACGCCCCGGCCGGCAGCGCCCCGGCGAGGAGGAGCGCGCCGCACCAAAGCGCGCCGCGCCTGCCGTTCTCTCTCGCTGGCCGCATCGTCACGACGATTATACTCTTCCGACGCGGCCTCGACACCCGGAAAGCACAGTCCCCAATGTCAGGTTTCGCGGACGGCGCGCCAGAGGCGGGCCGAGCGGGCGCGCGGGTTCTCGCGGACCTCGGCGGCCGAGGCGGGCCGCGGCTCCTCCAGCGGGACCCGCCAGAGGCCGGCGGCCGCCTGGCGGCGAAGCGCGTCTCCAACGAGCCGCTCCTCGCCGGAGTGAAACGTAAGGACCGCCGCCCTTCCGCCCGGCCGGAGCAGCCCCGGCAGCGCCTCGAGCAAGACGGCGAGGGAGTCCCGCTCGCGGTTGACCGCGATGCGCAGGGCTTGGAAGGTCCGCGCGGCCGGGTGAGCGGCGAAGGCGTCTTTCTTCACGACGCGGCCGGGCCCGAGCCCTTTGGCCTCCGCCACCAGGCGGGCGAGCTCGCGGGTCGTCTTGGGCGCGCGGCCGCACCGGACGAGGGCCGCGAGGCGCGCCGCGATCTTCGCCGCGTCCGGCTCGTCGCCGAAGGCGGACAACGCCTCGGCGAGCTCGGCCTCCGACGCGGAGGCGAGCCACTCGGCGGCCGTCTTCCCCGTCGAGCGGTCCATGCGCATGTCGAGCGGCCCGTCGGCCTTAAAAGACATCCCGCGCTCGGGACGGTCGAGCTGCATCGAGGACACGCCGAGATCCGCGAGCACGGCGTCGACGCCGTCCAGCCCGAGCTCCCGCAGGACGCGGGCCGCCTCCGCGTAATCGGCGTGCCGGGCATCGACGGCCGCGCCGCGCGCGCGCAGCCGCGCCGCCGTGCGCTCGAGCTCCTCGGCATCGCGGTCGAGGGCGACGAGACGCCCGGCGAGCCGGGCGAGCGCCTCCGCGTGCCCTCCGAAGCCCAGCGTGCAGTCGAGCACCGTCGCCCCCTCGAGCGGAGCGAGGGCCTCGAGCACCTCGTCGAGCATGACCGGCAGGTGGGCGCCCGCCGGCGTGCAGCCCCGCTCCTTGGCCTACGCCAGCGCCGCGGGATCTCCTGAGAGCTCCTTGTACTTCTCGCCGAACCGCCGGGGGTGCGTGCCCCGGTAGCGATCGCGGCGGCGGTGCGCGGCGACCGCCTCGGCGATCGGCACGTCCGCCGGGGCCAGGTCGTACTCCAGGACCCGCCGGCCCTCGACCCACTTGAGGGCGTCGTGCTCGGCCGCCTTGAGCTCGCCGGAGTATTTCGGCACGAGCAGCCCGATCAGCTCGATCTCTCCGAAGTCGTAGGCGTGCCGGGCGCGGGCGAGCTCGGGGCCCACCTCCGCGTCGATGCCGAACTCCTCCTTGAGCTCCCGCGCGAGGGCCGTTTCGGGCGACTCTCCCGGCTCGATCTTCCCCCCCGGGAACTCCCATTTGCCCGCGAGCGCCTTTCCGGGCCCGCGGCGCGCGAGGAGCACCATCCCTGACTTCACGATGATGCCGGCGGCGACGCGGATCACGCGTCGATTCTACTATTGTAGACTCGCGTCGTGAGCGCGCTGCGGACGCACGAGAATAATGCAACGTGGTGCCAGGCACCACGTTGCATTGTGTGGGCACATACCCGGCGCCCGCTTTCGGGGCGGCGCGCCGCGTATACCCGATACTTCTAGTATACGTCGCTAGAACGGGTAATCCAACCCGACGAACACGCTGACGCCGTCCTTGCCGGCCCCGAGGTCCAGGCGGCTCGCGATGTTCGGCCGCGCGAGCAGGCGCACGCCGACCCCGGGGTTGATCTGCAGGTCTTTCAGCAGCTCGTTCGTGGAGAACGAGGAGCCGACGCGCCCGATGTCGACGAGCGGCGCGATCTCCAGCTCCACGACGTTCCCGAGGATCGAGCGCTGGATCAGGCTGATCCGCTCCTCGAGGTTCACCAGCACGGCGAAGTTGCTGACGAAGCGGCCCCGGCCGAAGCCGCGCAGCGTCGTCTCGCCGCCGAGGGTCGGCCGCTCGTAGAAGGGCACGCCCTCCCGGACCAGGCCTTTCGAGTCGACGGGGAGGGCGTCGATGAGGCCATGGGCCACGAAGACGGCCCGATCGCGGCCGTGGGGAAGGAAGTGCCGCGCCTCCGCCGTGATGCGCCACCAGTCGTCGACGTTGTACTGCCGGAAGTTTCGCTTGAAGTCCGTGTTGAGGGTGGCGAAGGTGCCCTTCAGGGGCGTCAGCTGGTTGTCGCGCGTGTCGTACTGGACGCCGACGCCCTGCGACCAGACGCGCGCCCCGTCGAGCCCCGGCGCGGTGGGGAAGGCGTTGAGCGTCTGCGGCAGCGTGCGCGCGACGCCGTTCTCGATGCTGACGTACCGGAACCGCTGGGTCCCGACGACCGCGACGTCGTCGTTGAGGTTGAGGCCGAAGCTCAGTCGCGCGTTCGAGTCCCCCATCGTGTAGTTGGTCTCGAGATTCCCCGATGAGGCGTTGTCGAACCCGTAGAAGCGGTTGAAGGCGCTCTTGCCGGCGTTGAGCTGGGCGTGGACGATGTAGCGCCCGTCGCGGCCGACGGCGATGTCCTTGTACTGGAGGTCCAGCCCGCGCTCGACGTTCGTCGCCTGCGACACGATCGCGTTGAACTGCCGCGTCCCGTGCCGGTAGCCGAAATAGTTGAGCGTGAACGTCTCGCCGATGAGGTCGTTGTGCAGGTACAGAGGCGCGATGATGTCCTCGACCTGCCCCTTCTCGTTCGCGCGAAACAGCGGCGTCAGGATCCCCGCCCAGGCTCCCTCGTTGGGGTTGTACACGAACGCCGGCAGCGGGATGAGCGTGTAGCCGGGCCCGACCGCGGACGCCTCAAGCGAGGCGTCGCGGAGGACCGGCTCGCCGCCGTGCCCGGGCTGCACGTTGATCTCCCCTTTCCGGGGCGCGGAAACGGTGCTGATGTCGACGGCGTGCGGAGGCTTGAGGATCTCGATCTTGGGACGCTCGGAGGCGGACGCGGCGGCGCCGCAAAGCCACAGGATCGCCGCGAGCCCGGTCATCGACCCAGTTTGCTTGAAAGCGGACTACGCCCGCAAGTAACATTCCGGAGATGATCTCCCTTCGCGTCGTCTTGGTCCGGACGAGCAACGGGCTCAACATCGGCGCCGTCGCGCGCGCGATGGCGAACTTCGGCCTCGAGGACCTCGTCGCCGTCTCCCCCTACGCTCCCCGCTGGCGGGAGGCGAAGTCCGCGACCCACGGCTCCGGCATCCTCAAGCGCGCGCGCCGGCTCACCTTAGATGAGGCGGTGCGCGACTGCCGGCTCGTCCTGGGAACGGCGTCGGCCCACAACCGCGCCCAGCGGCGCCCCACGGTGACGCTGCCCGCGCTCAGGGCGTGGCTGGCGAGGCGGCTGGCCGGAGGCGGACGCGTCGCCGTCCTCTTCGGGTCCGAGCGCAACGGGCTCGACAACGACGAGCTGAGCCGCTGCCAGGCGCTGCTCCGCATCCCGACGGCGGCGGAGGCGCCGTCGATGAATCTCGGACAGGCGGCGGCGCTCGTCGCCTACGAGCTCTCCCGGCCAGTGCTCGAGAGGTCCGTAACGAGCCCCGGCGAAGCCCCGGCCGAGGGCCGCCATCTGGAGGGCCTGGTGGACGCCGCGATGCGGGCGATGGACAAGGCCGGGGTGAACCGCCACCTGGCCCCCGGCGCCCGGCGCGAGCGCTTCCGCCGCGGCCTGGCCGGCTGGCGGATGACGCGGGCGGACGCCTCCTGGCTCCGCGGCCTCCTCGAGCGGCTCTCCCGGAAATAAGAAGCCCGCGGCCGAAGCCGCGGGCGTTCCTACCAGAGCGGGACGAGCCCGTTCTACTTCAGGTGCTTCGAGACGAGAGAAGTCATTTGGAACATGTTGACGGTCTTCTTGCCGCCGAAGACCTTGCCGAGCTTCTCATCGGCGTTGATGTTCCGCTTGTTCTTCTTGTCCTGGAGCCCGTTCTTCTTGATGTAGGCCCACAGCTTCTTGACGACCTCGGTGCGGGGCAGCGGCTTGGCGCCGACGATCTCCGCGAGCTCGTCCGACGGCGTGAGGGCCTTCATGAATGCAGAAGTTGCCATGAGTTTGCTTCCTCCAGAGCGGACGTTGTAGCAAAACGCCCCGGCTCCCGTCGAGAGGGGCCCTTGGCCCCAAATCCTCAGTCACGTCGGGAGCCTCGTCGGTACACTTTTCACCTGCCTGGT
>JACQPK010000467.1 GCA_016207565.1 Elusimicrobiota bacterium | reverse complement strand
TTGATGTGCTTTTTGGCGTTCGACTCGACGTGCCGGTGGTTCGCCTTGATGAGCTTCAGCTTGTCGGTGAGGATCTGGTTCTCGAGGGTCACGATCTTGTCGTTGAGCTCGAGGAACTTCTCGACCGGGATCGGCAGCGAGTGCTTGAGCCGCTCGAGGCGGTCCAAGACGACGGCCATGTTCTCCATCGCCGCCTCGACGGCGGTCGTGGCGTAGCCGGTGCGGTCCCGGAACTTCGCCTCGGTGAGCCTGCCGCGCTGGACCTGGCCGAACATCGTCTTGAGCTCGGCGTAGGGCGCGTTGTAGCGCCGCGCGTAGCGGTCGAGCTCGTCTTGGCACTCGCGGATCTTCTGCGCGAAGTTCTTGATCTTGTTCGTGAGCCGCTTGATCTTGTCCTGGTTGAGGTTCAGGCCGACGATCCGGTTCACGATCTCCTTCGTGCGCTGCTCGACGCGCTTGTTGAGGACCTTGCGCTGGGCGTTCGTCAGGTTCGAGTTCTTCAGACGCTCGCGGAGCTTGTTGATCTCCTTCTCGCTCTTGGTGATGAACTGGGCGACGGAGCGCATCTTGCGCCGCATGCCGGACAGCTCGCTGGCGGTCTTGCGCCCGCGGGGCATGAGCTCCTTCGGCGTCATTTCCTGCTGGGCGATGAGGTTTTCCCAGTTGCGGATCTCGCGCATCGTGACCGGCGACTCCAGGACCAGGAGGCGGAGCTCCTTCTCGCGCTCGCGCACGTTGCGGGCGAGCGTGACCTCTTCCTCGCGGTTGAGGAGGGGCACCTTGCCCATCTCGGACAGATACATCCGGATGGAGCTCGAGACGTCGGGGCTCGAGTCCCAATCCTCGGTGTAGGCCTCTTTCTCGGCCGGGGAGACGATCTTATACTTCTTGCGGTCGACGACCTCGATGCCGAGATCCTCGAGCGTCGTCATCAGCCCATCGATCTCTTCGGAGGACATCGAGGCGGTGGTCAGCGAGCGGTTGATCTCCTCCAGCGTGAGATAACCGTGCTCCTTGCCGAGCTCGATCAGGTCCCTGAGGGCTGCCTTCGTAGGCGTTGCCATTTCTATTTCTCCCTAATACGCTAGACTCAACGGATACGATTCAACGAGGCGCGAAAGTGGCTCCCTGATATGTATCAAATCCGGCTCAAAAGTCTGCGGTCGTTGAGCACCTTCATCAGCCTGGCGTGCTCCTCGATGATCGACGGGTCCTTCGCGAGCTCTCCGGAGGCCATCCGGAGGTACTTCGGGTGCAGCTCCTTGTAACGCCTCACGGCGCGCAGGTCCTTCACCTGCGCCTCGAGCACGGTCGCGGGGTCCCCCACGCCGCCCTCCATCAGCAGTGATCGCGCGACGGCCGCGTCGGCGGGCTCGAGCGCGTCGACGGCCGCGATCGCGCCCCGGGCGCCGTGGTCCCGCAAGGCGCAAAAGATCCTTTGCGAGACCGAGGAGGCGAAATCGGATTCGACGACCTTCGCCGCGTCACCCGCCAAGGCGGGCGACGCGAGCAGAGCCAGCAGCATCATCCGCTCGACCGGGGAGATCGACGGGCTCGCGACGCGCGGCGGCTCGGGCACGGCCGGCCGCCGGAAACGAGGCTCCTCGACCCCGACCTTGTGGAGTTGCTTGAGCAACGCGCCGAGGTCGACGCCGAGACGCTCGCCCAGGCGGCGCGTCCACTCCGCCTTGAGAACCTCGTCTTGAGACTTGGAGATCGTCGCGAGGACTTCCTTCGCGATCTGGCTCTTTTCCTCGGCGCCAATATCTCCGCCGACGCGCGCCCGCGCGCGCGTCGTTTGGAATTCGGGGAGGTCGACCGCCTTCTTCAGCACCGCGTCGAACGCGGGCCGGTCGTCGCGGTGGAGCAGCTCGTCGGGGTCGAGCCCGTCGGGGATCGTGGCGATGCGCACCGAAAGCCCCTGCTCGAGCAGCAGCTCCGCGCCTCGGAGCGCCGCGGAGGCGCCGGCGTTGTCGGGGTCGAAGACGAAGACGACGGAGTCGGCGTAGCGCTTGATGAGCGCCGCGTGGTCCGGCGTGACCGCGGTGCCGAGCGGGGCGGTCGCCGTCTTGATCCCGTACTGGTGCACCGCCAGCACGTCCATGTAGCCCTCGAGGAGCAGCACCTGGCGCGCCTTGCGGATCTCGGAGAGCCCCTCGTGGAGCCCGTAGAGCACGCGGCTCTTGGAGAACACCGGAGTGTCGGGGCTGTTGAGGTACTTGGGCTGCGCCTCGCCCATCGCGCGCGCGCCGAAGCCGATCGTCTCTCCTTTCACGCTCGTGATCGGGTAGAGGATGCGGTAGCGGAAGAAGTCGCGCGGCGGCATGCCGTCGCGGGAGCCGGCGAGCCCCGCCTTGACGAGGACCTCCGTCGCGAAGCCCTTGCGGCCGGCGCTCTGAAGGAACGAGTGCCCGTCGCCGAGCGCGAACCCGATGCCCCACGCCTTGCGCATCTCCGGCGACAGCCCGCGCTTGTCCAGGTAACGCCGCGCCTCGGCGGCCTCGGGCGCGGTCTCGAGGACCTTCCCGTAGAACTCGCGGGCGAAGGCAAGCGCCTCGCGGATCTTGAGCGCCTCGCGGGCGATCGGTGAGAGCTCGCGCTCTTGGGGCTCGACGCGGATGCCGACGCGCTCCCCCAGCTTCGTGACCGCCTCGGGGAACGAAAGGTGCTCCATCTCCATCAGGAACTTGAACGCGTCGCCGCCCTTCTGGCATCCGAAGCAGTGGAAGATCTGGCGCTCCACGTTGACGTTAAACGACGGCGTCCGCTCCTGGTGGAACGGGCAGCAGGCCTTCCAGGCACGCCCCGCGCGCTTGAGCGCGGGCACGTACTCCTTGATCAGCTCCGCGATGTCGACCCGCTCGCGGATCGACTCGACCGTGGCTTCTGGGATTCTCATTAAAATGCGGCCGCATCCCGCTCCCGCCGGGCAGCGGGATGCGGCCGATGACTCGTTACGTCGTCCGACGTCGCTTCGCGCGGCGCATCTTGCGGCGCGCTTCCTGCGCCTTTAGCTTGCGGCGCAGGCTCGGGGACAAGTAATGCTCGCGGCGCTTGATCTCTTTCAAGATGCCGTTGCGCTCGCACTCGCGCTTGAAACGGCGCAGCGCTTCCTCGATGCTCTCGCCTTCCCGTACTTTGACGAAAACCATTCAGTGATTCACCCGCCCTGCGTACCGACGCGTTAAGATAACGAAATTCATCCGGGCGGCCACATGAGCCGGCGGCCCGCCAAAAGGTGGTAGTGGATGTGGTCGACGGTCTGCCCCGCGCCGCGTCCGTTGTTCGTCACGAGCCTAAACCCGTCGGAGAGGCCGCCCTGCTTCGCGAGATCGCGCGCGAGGAGCTGGAGCCTCCCGAGGATCGCCGCGTCGGCGTCCTCGGCCGACGAGAGTCCCGGGATGTGCTTCGTCGGGATGAGCAGCAAATGCGTCGGGGCCTGCGGGTTGATGTCCTTGAAGGCGACGAAATCGTCGTTTTCAAAGACCTTCTTCGCCGGGACCTCCCCGGCGACGATCTTGCAAAAAAGGCAGTCGGGCAACTTTCCCTTCGGTTTAGTGAAAAATGCAGCTAAGGCTTGCGCTTTTGCTGCGGAAACGTCTAGGCAGTATAGGAAAAAGGCTGTTTTCGCGCAAGGGTCCGCCGACCCGCAGCGTCGATGGGCCCAATGGTCCCGACGGCGACGTCCGCTTCGGCGTGGCCGACCGTGACCCACGCGAACCCGGGGCCCGGATCGCGATCGAGCCGGATCTTGAGGAAGTCCTCCGCGGTGCCCCACGCCCCATCCGCCCCGCCCTCGACCAGCACGCGCCGCCGCTCGCCCACGGCGCGCGCCGCGAACGCGCGGCGGAGCCGCCCGTCGAGCTCGCGGATGCGGGCCATGCGCCGCTCGACCGTCGCCACGACGACGGGCTCCCACTTCGCCGCCGGCGTGCCTTCGCGCGCCGAGAACGGGAAGATGTGCAGCCCGCAAAATCCCATCCGCTCCAGGATCGACAGCGTCGCCTCGAAGTCCGCCTCCGTCTCGCCGGGGAAGCCGACCATCACGTCGGTGAAGAGGCCCGCGCGAGGGAAGCGCCCCTTGAGCGCGAGCACGCGCTTCTCGTAGAACCCGGCCGAGTACCAGCGCTCCATGCGCGTGAGGACCGCGTCCGAGCCGGACTGCAACGGCAGGTGAAACGAAGGACAGAGCCTTCCGGCCGATTCCTCGGCTACGCCGAGGAATCGGTCCGTAACGTCGGTGATCTCGAAGGAAGAAAGCCGGATCCGGAAGTCGCCGGGCAGAGCGAGGAGCCGCTCCAGGAGGCCGTTGAAGTCGACGCGGCGCCCCTCGTGCTGCGCGAGATAGCGGCCGAGCCGGATGCCGCACAGCACGACCTCCCGGTAGCCGCCCTCGATGAGGCCCCGGACCTCCGCGAGGACGTCCTCGACGGGTCGCGACGACAGCGTCGGGCGGACCGAGGGAATGATGCAGTACGTGCAGGTCATGTTGCAGCCGTCCTGCACCTTCACGAACGCGCGCGCGCGGTCGGCAAAGCCGCGGATCCCGGCGGCGGCCGGCGCGGTAGAGCAGCCGAGCGCCTCGGCGACCTCGCGCTTGCCGTCATTGCCCCTCACGATCGCGTGAGGCGCGGCCGCGAGGATCTCCTCGGGCGAGCGCGAGGCCAGGCAGCCCGTCACGACGAGACGCGCCGCCGGATTGCGCCGCGAGATTCGCCGGATGAGCCGGAGCGCGTCCTGGTCCGCGGCGCGCGTGACGGTGCACGTGTTGACGACGCAGACATCGGCCGTCGAAAAGTCGCCCGTGGACGTCCCGCCTCCGGCCAAGAGGCGCTCGCGGAGCTGCTCGGTCTCGTACTGGTTGACGCGGCAGCCGAACGTGTGGAGGAAGACCTTCATGCCGCGGCGGCTACTCGCCTTTCGCGCCGGCGATGGGCGCTCGGGAGGCGGGGCGCTTCGTCGTCGCGACCGGTGTGATCACGAGGGGCTTCCCGAAGGTCGGCGTCGCCAGGTTCGTCGCGGGCGCGGCCGCCGGCGAGCCCGACCCGGCGACCGGCTCCGGCGCGCCCGTCCGCGGCGCGACCGGAGTCACCGCCGGGGCCGCGGGCGAGCCCGACACGACGACGGGCCCACGGGTGCGTGACAGCATGACGCCGAGGACCGCCACGGCGGCGACGATCAGGAGAGCGGCTCGCATTGCGTTTCTATGAGGTGCGTGCCTGGCCTCATCGTTACGCCGATAGATCGAGGCCTGGCGCGCTACCTCGGGATTATAGCACGCCCGGCGGGCCTCCGGAGGAGAAACGGGAGACCAGGCGGTACGTCCCCTCCGACAGCCGGCTCTCGATCGGCGAGCCCTCCGCCTGGAAGAGATGGACCATCCGCTTGTTCTCGCGCTGAACGACCGCGACGAAGCCCGCGACGCCGCGCTTCTTCGCGATCGCGGCGAGCTGGCGGAAGAGAAACGTGCCCAGGCGCTTGCCTTGGTAGTCGTCGTGGATCGTGATCGCGATCTCGGCCAGCCCGGTGGCGCGGTCCAGGTAATAGCGGGCCACGCCGATCATCCGCTCGCCCGTCCGGTCGCCGACGAAGGCGGCGAGCGCCATCTGCTCGTCGTAGTCGAGCGTGACGAACTCCTGGATCTGCCGCCGCGAAAGCCGCTTCAGCGGGATGCCGTAGCGCCGGAAGATCGTCTCCGGGCTGTGCGAGTAGAAGAGATCCCGCAGCGCCCGCTCGTCCGTCGGGCGGATCGGCCGCACGCGAAACGACCCGATCCCGGAGAGCCTCGCGGACGTCTCATGCTCGTCCGGATAGGCGGACGTCCCGGAGGGCAGCGGCACCTGGTCGGGATACACGTAGGCCAGCTCCTTCGCCTCATCGAGCAGCCGGGCGCGGAAGTCCGGGTGCGCGATCTGAATC
>JACQPK010000497.1 GCA_016207565.1 Elusimicrobiota bacterium | reverse complement strand
GCCCAGCCTCAGCGCCTCCTGCAGCGCCGAGAGCGCCTTCTCCTTCTCGGCCATGTCGGCCTTGTTCAAGACGAGGATGTCGGCGGCCTCCATCGCCCCCGCCTTCATCGCCTGGATCTCGTCGCCCAAGGACGGCGTCGTCAGGTAGCAGACGGTGTCGGCGACGTGGGAGACCTCGACCTCGTCCTGGCCGGTGCCGACGGTCTCGAGGAGGATGCGGTCGCAGCCCCACGCCTCGAGGACGTGGATGGCGCCGAAGATGGTGCTGGTGAGGCCGCCGACGGTGCCGCGCGAGCCGAGGCTGCGGAAGAACACGCCGGAGTCGAGGGCGTGCTGCTGGACGCGCAGCCGGTCGCCCAGGAACGCGCCGCCGGTCCACGGGCTCGTGGGATCGACGGCGAGGATGCCGACCTTCTCCCCCGACTTGCGGTAGTGCGCGACGAGGCGGTTGATGAGGCTCGACTTGCCGGAGCCGGGCGGCCCGCTGACGCCGACCTTGTGCGCCCGTCCGGCGTGAACGAAGAAGGAGCGGGCGAGCTCGTCGGCGCCGGGGCGCTCGTCCGTGACGATCGAGAGCGCGCGTCCGACGGCGGCGTGGTCGCCGCGCAGCACGCGAGCCGCGAGGTCCCTCGCCCCCCCCGCGGGGGGGCGAGGAGCGGGGGGGCCCTCACGCATGTAGGCGCTTTTTCAGATAGTCCACGATCGCCGCCGTCGGCGTGCCGGGGCCGAAGATCTCGTCTAGGCCCTTCTCCTTGAGCAGCACCACGTCCTCGTCGGGGATGATCCCCCCGCCGAAGACGAGGACGTCGGAGAGGCCCTTCTCGCGCAGGAGCTCGACGATCCGCGGGAACAGGGTCATGTGCGCGCCGGAGAGGAGCGAGAGCCCGATGGCGTCGACGTCCTCTTGGATCGCGGTCTGCGCGATCATCTCGGGCGTCTGCCGGATGCCGGTGTAGATCACCTCGAAGCCGGCGTCGCGCAGGGCGCGGACGATCACTTTCGCGCCGCGGTCGTGGCCGTCGAGCCCGGGCTTGGCGATGAGGATGCGAGCGGTTTTCATGCAGCTAGCCCCAGACGGCGGGATCGGTCTCGAGCAGGGCGACGGCCGCCTCGGCCACCTGCGGGTCGAATCGAGTGCCGGAGCCGGCCTTGACCTCGTCGATCGCGCGCTTGAAAAGGTCCTCGTTGCGCAGGCCCATCATGTAGAGTTCCTCGAGCGACTCCACCACGCAGAGGATGCGGGCCCCCAGCGGGATCGCGTCGCCCCTGAGCTTGTTCGGGAAGCCGGAGCCGTCCCAGTGCTCGTGATGGTGCTGGATCATCGGGGCCGCGCCCTCGATCATCGTGATGCCCTCGAGGAGCTTGTAGGACAGCACCGGGTGGTGCTCCTCGGAGGCCGAGGTCAGGCCCAACTCGGCCAGGAGCCGCGGGTTCCTAAACGCGATGTAGCCGATGTCGTGGAGGACGCCGGCGTAGTAGAGCATCTTGTAGTCGTACTCCTCGACCTCGAGCGCCCGGCCGATCGCGCAGGCGAGGCGCGCCGCGCGCGGCGGGTGCCCCTCCATCCTCGGCTTGGAGGTCTCGATGGTGGCGGTCAGGAGCTCGATGACGTGCGAGAAGAAATTCTTCTGGTCCTGGATGATCTTCGTGTTCGTGATCGCGACGGAGGCGAGGTTCGCGAGGCTGGACAACAGACCGATGTCGTCGGGGCTGTAGCCGCCCTTGCGCTTGTTGAGCACCTCGGCGACGCCCACGAGCTCGCCGCGGAACAGCATCGGAACGGCCAACAGGGACCGGGTGATGAATCCGGAGGCCTTGTCGAACTGGCCGGCGAACCGGGGGTCCGAGCGGGTGTCGTTGACGACCTCGGGCTTGCGGTTCTGCGCGACCCAGCCCGCGATGCCCTTGCCGATGGGGAGCGTCATCTTCTTGAGCGCCGCCGAGCCGCCGCCGGAGGCGACGCGGAAGTAGAGGCTCCTCTTGTCGTCGGTGACGAGCATGATCGAGCTCGCCTCGCTGTCGAGGAGCCGCTCGGCCGCGAGGCCGATCTTTTGCAGGAGGAAGTCGAGGTCGAGCGTCGAGTTGAGCGAGCCCGCGATCGAGAAGAGATCGAGCGCGACCGCCGCATTGAGGCCCCCACCCCCTCCGTTTCCGCCGCTCTGCTCCACCGGGCCGCCGCCGTTTTGTTCTGCCATGGTCATTTTTTCGTGTCGGGAAGGGCCCCGCCGCCCAGCACTTCCGAGATCGTCGTGTGCCCCTGCTTCACTTTCTCGAGGCCGTCCATTTGGATGGTCCGGAAACCCTCCTTCAGCGCCAACTCCCTAAGGACGTCGGCGGCCAGCGTCTCGAGGGCCTTCGCCCGGAGCGATGGGGAGAGGATCAAGAGCTCATGGATGCCGACCCGGCCTTTATAGCCGATGTTCTTGCAGACCTCGCAGCCGACCGGAGCCCAGATTTTTCCGTCCGCCGGCGGCTGCACGTTGAGCGACTTAAATACCTGGAGGTCCACGGGCGTGCAGTCCACCTGCTTCTTGCAGTCCTTGCAGAGACGGCGGGCCAGCCGCTGGGCGAGCACCGCCTTCATCGTAGAGGCCACCATGTAGGCCGGGACGCCCATCTCCGCGATACGGGAGATGGCGGAAGGCGCGTCGTTGGTGTGGATCGTGGAGAACACCAAGTGGCCGGTCATGGCGGCTTCCATGGCGATATGCGCCGTTTCCTCGTCGCGGATCTCGCCGATCATGATCACGTCGGGGTCCAACCGGAGGAAGGAGCGCAAGGCGGACGCGAAGTTGAAGCACTTGTCGCCGCCGAGCTTGAGCTCCGGGTTGACCGGGACCTGCACGATGCCGTCGATGTTGTACTCGACGGGGTTCTCGGCGGTGAGGATCTTGATGTCCGGCCGGTTCGCGTAGTTGAGGCAGCCGTACAGCGTCGTGGATTTTCCGGAGCCGGTGGGACCGCAGACGATGATCAGGCCGTAGTTCTTCTTGCCGCCGATGCCGCCCAGGAGCCCAAGGATGCCTTGGAGCGTATCGTCCAAGAAACCCATGGTCTTGATGTCGACGCGGACGGAGCCGCGGTCTAGGATACGCATGACGCAGCTCTCGCCGTAGACGGTGGGCACGATCTCGACGCGGAACTCGATGGGATTGCCGCCGGCGATGACCTGGATGCGCCCCGACTGCGGGATCCGGCGCTCCGTGATGTTCATCGAGTTCGACATGATCTTGATCTTCGCCAGGAGCGCCGAGCGGTACGCCCACGGCACGGAGAACGTGCCGGCGCGGAGCATGCCGTCGACGCGGTAGCGCAGGAGGATCTTCGAGTCCTTGCCGGTCGGGTCCTCGCAGGGCTCGATGTGGATGTCCGAGGCCTTCATCGTCAGGGCCGTGAGGATGATCGCGTTCGTGAACTTCTCGACCTCGGGCGCGGAGGCGTCGACCTCCGCGATGTCAGCCTTCGGCTCGTCTTTCTTGACCTCGAGGCCCGGGGCGTCGCCGGGGATCGTCGGGCCGGCGTTGATCTGTTCGACGAGCTTGGAGACCGCGGCGCCGGTGCCTTTGCCGTAGGCGACGTCGAGCGCCCCGAGGATGTCCTGCGGCAGCGCGAGGTAGGCCTGCACCTCGAGGCCGGTCCGCAGGTGGATGTCCTCGGAGACGAAAAAGTCGCGGGGGTCGGCCATCGCGATGAATAGGACCGACTCCTCTTTCGCGAACGGCACGGCGAGGTGCCGGCGGGCGACCGCCTCGGGGATGATCGACACGACCTCCTTGTCGATGTCCATCTGGCTCAAGTCGACGGCCTTGACCCGCCACTCCTCGGAGAGCGCCTTGAGCAGCGGGGGCTTGCCCATGAAGCCGAGCTCGACGATCGACTGCTGGATCGACCGGCCCGTCTTGCGCGAGTCCTCGTCCGCGGCCTTCAGCTTGTCCTCCGGGAGGAGATTGCGCTCCTGGAGGACCTCGAAGACCGTTTTCCGCCGCTGCAGGCCCTTAACCGCCATGGTGTTCTCCGAAGACCCCGCGGAGGACGCCGCAGACCTCTCCGAGCGTCGCGCCGGATTCCACGGCGGCCAGGATGTGAGGGAAGGTATTCTCGCGGGGCGCCTTGGCCGCCGGGGTCAATGCTTCCAGACTCCGTCTCACCTGGTCTTCCGATCGATCCTTCTTGAACCGCTTCAGCCTTTCGACCTGCTTGGCCTCGAGCTCCGGCGACACCTTCAGCAGGCCCTTCGCCGCGGCCTTCTCTTCGTGGACGAACGCGTTGACCCCGACGATCTTGCGCCGGCCCGCCTCGATGTCCTTCTGGTAGCGGTAGGCGGACTCCTGGATCTCGGCCTGCACGAAGCCCTGCTCGATGGACTTCAGCATCCCGCCGCGCTCGGCGACCCGGGCTCGGAGCTCGAGCACCTTCGCCTCGAGCTGGTCCGTCAGCGCCTCGACGGCGTAGGCGCCGCCGAGCGGGTCGACGCAGTCGACGACGCCCGTCTCGTAGGCGAGGATCTGCTGCGTGCGGAGCGCGAGCTGCGCCGCGTCCTCCGACGGCAGCGCCAGCGCCTCGTCGTAGGCGATGGTGTGGAGCGACTGCGCGCCCCCGAGAACCGCCGCGAGCGCCTGCCAGGCGACCCGCATGACGTTGTTGACCGGCTGCTGGCCGGTCAAGGTCGAGCCGCAGGTCTGGACGTGGAACTTGAGCGCGAGCGTCTTCGGGTCCGAGGCCTTGTACTCGTCCTTCATCAGCCGCGCCCAGATGCGGCGCGCCGCGCGGAACTTGGCGACCTCCTCGAGGAGGTGGTTGTGGCAGCCGAAGAAGAACGCGAGCCGGGGGCCGAACTCGTCGACGGAGAGCCCGCGCTCGAGCAGGCTGCGTACGTAGACCTCGGCGTTGGCGAACGTGAACGCGAGCTCCTGCACCGCGGAGGAGCCCGCCTCGCGGATGTGGTAGCCCGAGATCGAGATCGGATGCCACTGGGGCATCTTCCGGCTGGTGAACTCGATGACGTCCGTGCAGAGCCGCAGGCTCGCGGCCGGAGGGTAGATCCACGTCCCGCGGGCG
>JACQPK010000053.1 GCA_016207565.1 Elusimicrobiota bacterium | reverse complement strand
TTACTCCGTTCCCAGGGCACCGGGGAAACTTGGAGGGCTACTTGCCGTCGGGTACGGTCTCCAGCGCGGCGTAGAACTCGGCCGCCGAGTGGAACCGGAGCGCGGGGTCGGGCGCGAGCGCCTTTCCGATGATCGCGTCGATCGCCGGAGGCAGGTCGCCCCTCGCCTTGCAGGGCTTCACGTAGTCCATCGACTGCTTCTGCGCGAGGAAGTTCGGGCCTTCGAAGGGGAGCTTCCCGATCAGCATCTCGTAGAACATCGCGCCGAGGGCGAAGAGGTCCGACTCCCGCGAGACGTGTCCCAGTTCCTGCTCCGGGGCCATATAGGGAGGCGTGCCCCAGGCCTCTTGCTGGGTGAGCTTCGCGACGGTCACCTTCGCGCGGTGGGCGATGCCGAAGTCCATCACCTTCACGGCGCCCTCGCCGGTCACCATGATGTTCGCGGGCTTGAGGTCGCGGTGGATCACCTTCTTGCTGTGCGCGTAGTCGAGGGCCGAGCCGATCTGTCGCAGGACGCCCTTGGCCTGCCGGAGCGTGAGGAGTCCGTGCTGGTCGAGCACCTCCGCGAGCGAGCGCCCCGAGACGAGCTCGAACACGAGGAAGATGCGGCCCTGCTCCTTGAAGATGGAGTAGATCTCGACGATGTTCGGATGCCTGAGGTCCGCGACGAGCCTCGCCTCGGCCAGCAGCGTCTCGAGCTCCTGGACGCGCTCGTGGAGCTCCTCGCGCAGCTTCTTCACCGCGACCTTCCGGCGGAGGCTCAAGTCGAGGGCCTCGAAGACGACGCCCATGCCGCCTCGGCCGAGCTCGCGCTCGACCGCGTAGTTGCCGCCGAGGACGGTCGCGATCGGGCCGGCAGCGGCCGGCGCGGTCGCGGGGGCGGTCCCGATCCCTTGATAGACGGAGCCCGAGGCGGCGGCCAACCGCGAGATGTCGGTCTCGAGCCGCGCGCTTTTTTTGGCATGGAAGCGCCCGTACAGGACGGCTCCGACCAGCCCGATGGCGAGCGAGACGGCCGCGATCGCCAGGCCGAGGTGGATCCAGGCCAGCCGTTCGGCCGACTGGAAGGCGAGCGCCTCCGTGTCCAGCCGGCCCTGGGCCTTGGTCTGCCACTGGTGATACAGGTGCGCGAGGTCGGTGTTCCGCTTGAGCCGTTCGTACATGCCCATCGGGTCGGAAGGGATCTTGCCGCCCATGAACTGCATCAGGACGCCTTGGATCTTCATGGTCTCGTTGAGCCGGCGCCGGTCCTCGAATTGCTCGAAGAGGTTCACGAAGTGCTCGATCTGTCGCTCGATCTTCTTGCGCAGCGCCGCGCGCTCCTCCCGGAGCGAGCCGATGGAGCGCGGCTGCTGATAGCGCTTCTCGAGCTCGGCCAGCTCGGAGAACATCGGCTCCGTCTCGGCCATGACGGCGTGGAGCTGCGGGGCCAGCTCCGCCGGCGTGCCCGCCGCCGACTCCGTTTCGGTCGAGACCGAGAGCTGGACTTGCGGGGCGGCGGCGCGGGGGCGGGCGAGCGCCGGCTCCGCGGCGAGCAGCAGGATGACCAGACCCGACATCGCGGCTAGTGTGGCGTCGGTCCCGCCGATTGTCAAGGCGCGCTCGACGATGATAGGATGGCGAGGATGTCGCGCATCCTGGTCATCGAGGACGACGACTCGCTCCGCCGGGGCATCGCGATGATGCTCGGGACCCGGGGCCACCAGGCCGTCGAGGCGGCGGACGCGCAAGTCGGGCTCGCCCAGACGCGCGCTCAGCCTCCCGATCTCATGATCGTCGATGTCCAGACCCCGGCCGGGGGGGCGCCCATGGTCATTCAGACGATCGACGCCCAGCCGAGCCTGGCCAAGATCCCGATCATCTTCATCAGCGGGATGCCCGAGAAGGCCCTCGCGCAGTGGTTCCCGGCCACCCCCACGCGGCAGGTCCATTCGAAGCCGCTCGACTGGGACAGGCTCTGGACCCAGATAGAACAGCTATTGTCCGCCTCAAAATCATAACGTATTGTCCAGCAGAATTTGCATAAAAATAACCTAATTGGCGTGGATCGGCCGATTCCCTTACCCTGAAGGCATGCCGCAGCTGATCACCCTCTTCGACGAAGCCGAGGCGGCCCGGTTCCCGTGGCCGACCCCGGCCCCGGAGGCGGCCGAGCCGACCCCGGCGCCCCGGCGGCTCGAGGCCGAGCCGGAACTCGAGGAGCTGCGGCCGCCCCAGGCGCCCGCCCCGTTTTTGGGATTCGGACTGACTCTCTTGTTCTGGTTCGGCGGGGCGACGTTCTTCTTCATCACGGCGATCGCCATCGACATGCTGATCCAGCTCATGCGGTGAGGAAACCGATGAAAAAGAGATTGCTCGTGATCGACGACGACCCCCGGTTCCGCGCGCTGGTCCTCGAGGCCTTCTCGGCCGAGTTCGAGGTGGCGGCCGCCTCCGACTTCGAGGAAGGTCTTGGGGCCTGCCGCCGCGAGACGCCCGATCTGATCTTAGTCGACGTCTGCATCCCGCGCATGGGCGGCCTCGCGATCGTCGGGGCCCTCGCCAACGACGACGCGACGCGCAGGGTCCCGGTCCTCGTGGTCAGCTCCCTGAGCCTGGCCGGCTCCGCTCGATCCAGCTTCTCCTCGAAGCCGAACGTCCGCGGCATCGTGGACAAGGTGGCGGGCATGGCGGCCTTCCGCGCGGCCGTGGCCTCGGCGGTGAAGACCCTCAGCCATGCTCGTTGAATCCCGCATCGGCAATGCGGTAGGATGGGCCCCGATGGCGGGACCGCAGACCACGATCTTCCTCCTTGAGGACGACCCGGGCGTCCGCATCCCTCTGCGCGAGGCGCTCTCGGCGGCGGGGTACCTGGTGGCCGAGGCCGACCGCCTGGACGCCGCGCGCCATCTCCTCCGGACCGCCAAGCCCGCGGTGGCGGTGCTCGACATCGAGCTTCCCGACGGCTCCGGCCTCGACCTGTGCAAGGAGATCCGCGCCTCCAAGACCCTCTTCACGACGCCCGTCATCATGCTCAC
>JACQPK010000449.1 GCA_016207565.1 Elusimicrobiota bacterium | reverse complement strand
CCTTCGGCGGCCTTCTTGATCGGCTTCGGGGGTCGGGGTCAGCCCTTCTTCTCGAGGACGTACGCCTCGAGGCGGCGCTCGACGAGGACCGGCACGGTGCCCTTCAAGATCTCGGTGATGCCCTCGACGATGACCGCCTTCGACACGTACTCCTCCAAGAACTTGAGGCGCAGCTTCCCGGCGATCGGCGTGGCGAACAGGTTCGCGAGCGAGATCCCGTAGAAGGCCGACGTGATGGCCACGGCCATGGCGGGGCCGACGGACTCCGGCTGCGAGATGTGCTTGAGCACGTCCACGATGCCGAGCAGCGTCCCGATCAGCCCGAACATGGGGAAGAGAATGCTCATCGTGCGGTAGACGTTGACGATCTCGTTATGGTGCTCGAACTCGAGGCGGAGCTCGGATTCCAGCACCTCCTGCACGTATTTCGGGTCCTTGAACTCCATCCCGATCTGGGCGGCGCGGGCCAAAAACCCGCCGGCCACCTTCTGGTCCATGCCGCCCAGCGCGTTCATGCCCCGAGCGTGGACGTTCTGGGAGGCCGTGATGAGGAGCGGGACGATGTCCTTCGGATCGGTCACGGAGGCGCCGCGGAACATGACGAAGATCGACTTCATCGAGGCCAGGAGCAGCCTCGAAGGGGTATTGATCATCATCGAGACGGCGACGCCGCCGATGACGATGAGGAAGCCGTGGGCATTAAGGAAGGCCGATGATACCTGGCCGGTGGCGACCGCCGCCACGACCAGCCCGAGAACCCCGACAACGCCTAGGACCGATGTCAGATCCATGACGGGGGAAGGTTAACAGCCGACGAAAAGACTGTCAAGCGCCGCATCATATTAAGGCAAGCTAGGCCGGCGACCCTCATAGCCCCAGCGAACGCCGGCACAGCGGGGCTCCGCCCCGCTAGGGTTTCGGCTTAAAAAGCGCCACCGAGGCGTTCCGATAGACCTCGATCCCCGCAGGGGCCCTGCCCTTGGAGAGCCGCCGCTCCAAGTCCCCGTACCACAGGTAGTCCGCGCGGGGAGCATCGGGGCGGTCCCACTCGGCCGACAGGAACTCCCTCGCCTTCGGGCACGGCGTTCCGTGGAAGAAGGCCCCGACCATCGCGGCCTCCTCTTCGAGCCCCGGGTTCACCGCGTGCTCCCACTGGAGCTTGTTGTGCTCGGCGCGGGCCGCTTCGACGCGGGGGCAATCGAAGGCATCGGCTAGGAGCGTGGCCTTATCCACGCGGAACAGCTTGGCGGCGGCGGCGAGCCGGCGCGCGTTCTCTTCCCGCGAGATGTCCGTCACGATCGGGTGGAGATAGGCGGCGATCGGGCGCTGACGGGAGAGCGAGCCCAGGAGCGTCGTGGAGGTGGGGCTCAGGGTGGCGACGACGGCGCCGGGCTCGGCGTTCTTGTCGAGCCACCTGATCGCCTCCTCGACGTCCCGCGGCAGGGCGGCGAACTGGTAATGCAGCGCCGCGTACGTCGTCGCCCGGCCGAACGCGATGAGGAAGGCCGCGAGCAAGGCGTAGCCCCAGCGCGGCGAGGCGGCGGCGTTCGCCGGCAACAGGAGGACGGCGAGGATCGCCAGGCAGAAGTTCCCGATATACTGCCAGTAGATCGGATACACGTAATAGCCCGTCGCGATCTGGACGTTCAGGCACGCGAAGACGGCGCCGAGCAGCGCTCCGCACCAAAGCAAGGACGCGTCGCCGCGCGCCCGCCGCCAGGCCAACGCCATCGCCGCCAAGTACAGGAGGGATCGCGCCGACGGCGCCCGCGACTTGAACGCGCCGACCCGCTCGAGCATGCTGGGGTCCGTCGGAAAATGGGTGGCGATCCATGGGATGCTGACGAGGCCCGCGACGGCGGCCAGGATCCAGGCCTCCCGGGCGGCAGGCTCCCGGCGGACCGTCAGCGCGAGCGCAACCAAGCCCGCCGCCCCTAAGACGACCGACCCGACGTCCAAGTGGACGTACATGCAGGCGCCCACGGCGAGCCCGGCCCAGGCCGCGAGGGCCGGCCGCCCCCCCTTGACGGCGCGGACCGCAAGGACGCAGGCGAGCCAGAACGGAGGAAACGTAACGGCGCGCGAGATGATCCGCGTCGGGCCGAGCGTGCCGGTGTCGTTGCCCAGGATCCAGAACAGGGTCCGGAGCGCATGCTTGACGGACTGGGGCTCCAGGTAAGGGAACCCGAAAAACAGGTCCGCGAACAGCGTGGCGCTCGCGCCGGACGCGGCCGACAGGAGGCGCGTCTTCCCGGCGTCCCGAAACAGCCGGTAGAGCAGAGCGAACCACAGGAAGCCGAAGACGAACCGCGTCCAGGTCCAGGTGCGGTGGATGTCCCCGGTGATCCGATGGACGAGGCCGACGGCCATGAAGCAGAGCGTATCGGTCGTCAGCAGCGCGGAGCTCTTGTTCTCGGGCGCGTACGGATCCCCGGGGAGAAAAGAGCCCGCCGCGGCCCTCGACCTCGCGGCGTACGCGTGATCGTCGACGCTGCCCCCGATGCCGTCGAGGTAGCCGAGCGGAGTGTAGGAGCCGTTGAGCGTCCAGCTCCGGACGTACTCCGGGGACCGGCGCTCTTGGAACCGCCGGTGGCGCGACATCAAGAGCCCCGGCAAAAGCAGCGTAAACGCGACCAGCAGCCCGACGGCCCCGACGGCGGCCCGGCTCAGATCGGCTTCAGACGAGGTGGCGGAAGACACTCCAGTAGATCTTCAGGCCTTCTTTCCAAACGGTCAGGCGGGTGTCGCCGACCTTGCGGGCGAACTCGTGCGTGGGCACGTTGACGACTCTGAGGCCCTTCTTCAGCGCTTTGACGACCATCTCCGTCTCGATCGCTGCGGAGTCGGTGTTGAGACCGAGGCTCATCGCCGTGTCGCGGCGGATCGCCCTAAACGCGTTGAGGACGTCGGTGAGCTCGGTCCCCCAGCGCCAATTGATGAGGACGTTGAGGGAGATGTTCCCGGCGGTCCGGATCAGCTGCGTGAGCGTCGCGCTGAACTCCTCGCTGCCGCCTTGGAAGCGGCTCCCGATCACGAGGTCGGCCTGGCCCTTGACCACCGGCTCCGTGACCTCGCGGCAGCGGGCGTAGTCGTCGGACCCGTCCGCGGTCATGATGAGCAGGACCTCGCCCTTGGCCGCCTCGATCCCGACGCGGGTGGCGTCGCCTTTGCCCCGGCGGTTGTCCTGCACGACGCGGGCGCCTTCCTTCGCGGCGATCTCGGCGGTCCCGTCCGTCGAGTGGCCGTCGACGACGATCACCTCGTCGACGAACGGCTTCGCCGCCCGGATCACCTCGGCGATCGTGGCGGCCTCGTTGAGCGCGGTGACGACGCCGCTGATTCTCATCGCGGCCGCGATTATATCAGAATGCGGGACTTGACACCCCCAGGCCGAATGCTAAACTACGACGGCGTGGCTGACAGGCTGCGCGGCTCCCCATGGCGCGCATCCTCGTCGCCGACGACAGCGTCCCCATCGCCCTCCTCGTGGCCGAGTATCTGCGCTCGCGCGGCCATCAGGTCGCGGTCGTTCACGACGGCGTGGCGGCCACCGTGCAGGGCCAGGACCTGCAGCCGGACCTCATCATCATGGACATCCAGATGCCCGGCGCCTACGGCACGACGGCCTACAAGAGCCTCGAGTCGGCCGGCGTGACCGCGAAGGTCCCGATCCTCTTCATGACCTCGGTCAACCTGGAGCAGGCGAGGAAGGTCGTGCCGGTCACGCCTCTGACGAGGCTGCTCGCGAAGCCGATCGATCTCCCCGCCCTCGAGACCGCCGTCGCCGAGATGCTGCCGGACAAGCGATGAGCATGCCCGACGTCAAGACGCCGCCCCCGGAGCGCGTCGAGCCCTGCCGGATCCTGCTCATCGACGACGACGAGAACTGGCGGGAGCTGATGGACACCGGCCTGAAGATGCGCGGCTACGAGGTCGTGGCGCTCGAGCGCCCCGCGCCCGCGCTCGCGGAGGTCGGCAAGCGCAAGTTCGACGTGGCCGTGATCGACTTCCACATGCCCGGCAAGAACGGCATCGAGCTCATGGAGGAGCTCAAGAAGGTCGACGTGGACCTCGAGGTCATCATCGCCACCGCGGACACCTCGGGAAAGCCCGCCGAGGAGGCCATCGCCCACGGGGCCTACGCCGTTCTCATCAAACCCTTCGACCTGCTCGAGCTCGAGGCGCTGCTCCCCGGACTGACCGAGAAGATCGGCCTCAAGGCGCTCGTCGCGCTGTATGAGGCGACGCGCTCCGTCTACAAGAATATCAAGCTGGACGACCTGCTGCCCGACCTCATGGTGCTGGCCCGCAAGGTGCTCGCGGCCGACGACGTCAGCGTCATGCTCCTCGACGAGAAGAAGGACCTGACCGTCGCCGCCTCCACGGGCCTGGACCCGCGCGAGTGGGGCAGCGTGAAGACCCAGCTCGGCACCGGCGTGGCCGGTCGCGTAGCCCAATGGAGGACGGGCGTGACGATCAACGGCCCGCTCCAGTCGGACCCCCGCTTCGCCGACCTGCCGAGCCGCCAGGGCGTGCGGTTCTCGCTGGTCTACCCCATCCTTCTCAAAGACGACCTCCTAGGCATCCTCAGCGCCAACCGGAAGCCCGGCCGCCGCCACTTCCTCCCGCAGGACCTGCGCCACGCGGCCATCTTCTGCTCGATGATCGCCCAGGCCATCGAGAACGCGAAGCTCTACGACCGGCTCTACGCGCTCGATCAGGCCAAAGACGAGTTCATCTCGACCGTCTCCCACGACCTGCGCGGGCCGCTCGACGCGATCACCATGATCACCGACACGCTCGCCCGCGGCGACTACGGGGAAATGCGCGAGGAGCAGCGGCGCCTGGTGGCGCTGATCAAGGACTCGGCGCGCCATCTCGCGGCGTTCGTGGCAAACATCCTCGACGCGGCGAAGATCCGCGCGGGCAGCTTCAAGTACGTGATGCAGGAGCTGAAGGCGGAAGACTTCGTCCCCCGGATCACGGAGCTCTTCTCGGTCAGCGCGAGCTCGCGAGGCGTCAAGCTCGAGCAGCGCATCGCCCCGGGCGTGAAGCCGCTATTCGCCGACGGCGCGAAGCTGGAGCAGGTCGTCAACAACCTCGTCGGCAACGCGCTCAAGTTCACGGCGCGAGGCGGCACCGTCCGCGTCGTCGTGGAGCCCGACGGCGAGTACGCGCGCTTCTCGGTGAGCGACACCGGCATCGGCATCCCCAAGGAGGAGCAGCCGCGGCTCTTCCAGAAGTTCCAGCAGGTGGACGTTCAGCGCCAGCGGGACATGCACATCGCGGGCACGGGCCTCGGCCTCTCGATCTGCAAGACGATCATCGAGGGGCACAGAGGCAAGATCTGGGTGGAGTCGGAGCCGGGCAAAGGCAGCGCCTTCCTGTTCACGATCCCGCTCGCCGGCACCCCCGCCGCCCGGTGAAGCAAGTAAAGTGGGGACAGTCCCCACTTCACTAACTTCACTTGCTCTGGGCGATCCAGGCTTGGACTAGGGCCAGCTGCTTTTCCAGCGCGCCCTGGAGCTCTTCCAAGCGCTTTTGGGCGCCGGTGATCCGCGACCGGAGAACCGGGTCCGGCTCCGCGCCCGGAGGCTGCGCCTGCGCCCGGTCGAGGGCGTCCTTGAGCTCGTCCTCCGCCGCATCCCGCTCCCGCAGCGCGAGCGCCATCGTTTCGAGCGCGGCCTCGACGGCGACCTCGGCCCCCCCGCCCTTCCGCCACCGTTCGTTGGCCTGCGAGAAGTTCGCGACGATGTCGCGCTCCCACTCGGCCCGGCGTTTTCGCTCTTCGTCGCGCTCCTCGCGGGCCTTTTCCAGCGACTGCTCGAGCTCGGCGATCTTCGCCGTCAGCATGAGGACCGTGCCCGTGTCGGAGGCGATATCGTGGGCTTGCGTCGCCGGTCCGGGAGGCGCCGGCGGCGTCTCGCCGCCCGGGGCGGAGCCGGCCTCGGCAGCCCGGATCCTGCGCACGCGCTCCTCGATCTCCCGCCTCAGCAGCTCCATGGCCTCGGTGTCGCGCAGCGCCTGCGCCACCGCCTCGACCGGCAGCGCGCGGAGCTCGGCCTCGCGGAGCTTCGCCTCCAGCTCCAAGATGCGCTGCTGCGCCGAGCCCACCTGCTCGCGCAGCGCGGCGTCGTAGCGCACCGCGCGGGTCTGCTCCTGCATGGTACGGAACATCTGCTCGACCTCGCGCTGGGCCTCCCGCTGCGCCCGTTCGCGCTCGCTGAGCAGCATGTTCGCGCGCAGGGCCTCGGACTGCGCCTCCTGGAGCTTGCGCTCGAGGAGCTCGGTCCGGGCGTGGATGTACATCATGAGCTCGGTCGGAGGGCGCGGCGCCTCTCCCTCCTCGGGCGGGAGCGTCGCCTTGCTCACCTCGGCGAGCTTCTTCTCGAGCTCGTCGATCCTTCGCTGGAGCGGACGCATCGTCTCCTCGGGGGCGGGCGCGGGAGCGCCGCCGCCTCCCCCCAGGCCTCCCAAGCCGCCGAAGCCGCCGGGCTTCGAGCCGGACTTGAGCGACGACAGGAACGATGCGGCTTTCTTCGAGGGTCCCTCAGCCATGGTGCCTCATCATGCGGCCGCCGATTCAACGGCCTCGGTCGGCGCCGGCAGGGCCGGCGCCTCCAGCTTGTCGAGCGGGTTGGAGATGAGCCCGCTCTGGATCATCTTCCAGACCTCGCCCAGGATCGTGCCGTGCGCCTCGGCCACGCGTTCGGGCGCGAAGGCGACGACGGTCATCGTCTGCTCGAGGATCGCCCAGGTCTTGGGCATCATGTTCGAGCGGAGGATCGTGCGCAGCTCGCTCGGCGCGTCCTTGAGCGCGACGGCCCAGTCTTCGAGGCGGATGCGGCCCATGAGGAGCGCCCAGTCCTGGGCGCCCAGCTTGACCAGGTCCTCGATGAAGAGCACGCGCGACCGCACGACCTGGGCGAGCTCCGGGTTCGAGATCTTGAGCGCCTCGAGAATCTCCTTCTTCGTCGGCGGGTCGGCCGCGTCGATGATCTCGAAGACGCGCTCCATGCCGCCGACGGCCTGCGAGAGGCGCTTCTCGATCTCCTCTTTGATCGCCTGGATGAGCTCCGGCTCGACGAACTTCACCTCGGAGAACCACACCAGGACCTGGGCCTCGATGTCGCGGGGAAGCTTCGAGAGGATCTGCTTCCGGCGTTCCTCCGTCAGGTGCGTCAGGACCAAGGCGATGTTTTCCGCGCTCTCGGCCTTGATCATGTTGAGGAGGATCGGCACCTGGTTCTCCTTGACCTCGATGACGATCTCCGGCTCCTCCTTCTTCTTCTCCTCCTCCCCCTCTTCCTCGCCCTTCTCCTCCTCGGCCTCGAGCAGCGCCTGCTCGGCGCCTTCCAGGCCCTTGTCCTCACCGCCCATGTCCATCGAGTAGTCGGTCTGGGCGTTCGCCATCGCCTCCATGGCGTTGGCGAGCTTGATGAAGCAGAAGGCGACCACGCCCAGCGTGACGAGCGCCATCAGCGACATGAGCAGATAGCGCAGGATCATGCTGAAGGAGTCCGGCGAGTACCAGATCGTCTTCCAGAGCGGCGCGAACTGTGCCGTCACGACGTTGAGGGTGTCGCGCTCCGGGTCGATCTCGAGGAGCTCGGTCAGGATGTTCCGGATCGTGTCCTGCTGCTGGGCCGGGACGGATTTGTCGAAGATGATGGTGACGGCGAGCCGCTTCACGAACGACGGGGCGAAGCCCGATTTCCGCTCGTAGGATTGGGGCGGGGTCATGCCGCTGGCGTTGGGGTTGTTGAGCGGGATGCCGGGCAAGAACTCGGAGGGGCCGGCGGACTGGGCCGACATCTGCTGCCAGGCGAACAGCGCCGGGGCCTGGCCCTTCTCCCCCTCCTTGCCCGCGCCGCTGACGAGCTCCAAGCGGTCGATGCGGGTAAAATCCAGGGTGGCGTCCACCACGACCTTCGCCTTGTTGGGCCCGAGGATCTTGAGGACGACGCCGTCGGCCTTCTCCTCGAGGGACTTGTCGTACTTGTTCTTGTCCTCGATCGGCAGCGTCTGGGCGCGGACCCCGGTCGCCAGGCCCAAGGCTACTATAAGGAAAGAGGCGAGCGCGGCCGCCTTCGAGGACTTGCTCGGGGCCTTCGCCTTCGGGCCGAAGGGGATGAAGAACCAGAACCGGGCGCCCTTCCCGAGCCCGGCCGACTCGACGCCGATCTCGCCCGCGTGCGCGCGGACGATCTCCTGCGCGATGGACAAGCCCAGGCCCCAGCCCAGCTTGCCGGCGTTCGACGTCCATTTGGATTGGTAGAACTTCAAGAACACCTTCTCGCGCTCGGCCGGATCGATGCCGGGCCCCGTGTCGGCGACGACGAAGAAGACGCCTTCGGCGGCGACGCGCACCCGCAGGGTCACCCGGCCGCCGGCGGGCGTGAACTTGATCGCGTTGGCGAGCAGGTTCGAGAGCACCTGCCCGAGCCGGAAGCGGTCGCCCAGGAGCCGGATCGCCTGGCTCGTGCCGTCCTCCACGAGGTCGAGCCCGCGCTTGGAGGCCAGGAGCGCGAACTGCGGGAGCAGCTCGCCCAGGAGGTCGGGGAGGTAGAACTCCTGGGGCTCCATCTTGAGCTTGCCCGCCTCGATGATGGCGAGGTCGGTGAGGTCCCGGGTCAGGCGGCCCATCTGGTCGGTCGCCGACAGGATGTTCGTCACGGCTCTGCGGTTCTTCGGGTCGAGCCGCCGGTTGGCGGCGATCGTCTCCGCGAAGCCCTGGATCGACGCGAGCGGGGTCCGCATGTCGTGCGCGGCCATCGACAAGAACCGGGTCTTCAGAGTGTTGAGCTGCCCAAGCTCCTGGTTGGAGGCCGCGAGGTTGCGCGAGAGCGCCTGGAGCTGCCGGCTGCGGCGCGCGAGCTGGAACTGCGCCACCTGCATGCGGCCGATGAAGCCCGAGATGACCTTGTTCGCGGCGCGCTGGCGGGCCGCCATGCGCTTGTAGGTAAAGTAGCCGGCCACCTCGCTGACGACCATCATGATGGGCGCCAGCAGGAAGAAGAGGAGCGGGACGACCCCGATCATCGTGAGCTCGAGCATGTTGTTATTTGTCCATCCCCTGTTGCGCCATGAACTGGCGGAGTTTCTCGTTGGTCGGATCGAGCTGGAGCGCGTTCTTGTAGGCCTGCACGGCGTTCGCCTTGTCGCCGGAGGCGAAGTAGGCCGAGCCGAGCCGCATCCACGCGGTGGCGTTCTGAGGGTCGAGCGCGAGGGCGTCCTTGCACGCCGCGATGCCGCGGTCGAACTTCTGCGCGAAGACCGAGTCGACCGCCTGCTTGAGGCGGAGGGAGATCAGGGCCGGGACCGGGAGGACGTCCTCGCGGTTCACCGGGCGCCCCGTCACCGCCGAGACCGACCGGAGGAACTTGTTGTAGGTCGCGTTGCGGACGTCCTGGCCGAGGGCGGCATGGGCGAAGAGGATCGCCTTGTCGTGGTCCTCCTCGAGGTACGACATGATCGCGGCCTGGGCGAGGGCGGCTTGGGCGGAGGGCTGCTTGAGGAGGAGCGCCTCGTCCGCCTGGAGCTCGACCTTCTCGAGCAGCGCGCCGAGCCGCTTGAACTTCTCGCGCCACTCCGCGCCGCCGGCCTTCGAGTTGACGCCCTGCGCCTGCTGGAAGGACTTCACCGCCTGGAGGTAGTCGCGCTTCTGGAGCTCGAGGAGCGCGTTGTTGAGGTACTCGTTGGCGAAGGCCTCCATCTTGTTGCCCGTGCCGCTCTTCGGCTGGAACTTGTAGCCGAGGGACACCCGCGGCGCCATGCCGAAGGTCGGGTTGTTCACGAGCGCGATGTCGAGCGTGTAGGCCTGGCGGAAGACGAAGCCCGTGCCGAAGGAGAAGCCGAAGTTCTGCATGCCCGCTCGGAGGAAGAAGTTCGACAGCGCGTACTCGGTGCCGATCCGGAAGTCGGAGGCCGAGGAGGCGTCGGCGGCGATCATCATCGCGCCGCCGACCTTGTACGCCGCGCCGAAGCGGATCTGCGGGAGGAGCCGGTCGTCGGTGTCGCCCTTCACCTGGGTGAAGGCGTTGAGCATCGTCACGCCGAAGGTCAGCTTGTCGTTGATCGGGCCGAACTGCGCGCCGAGGTCGAAGCCCATCATCGTGTCGGAGGAGGGGCCGAGGGTCCGCACCAGCCGCTTGCCCTTAAATCCCGCCGAGAGGTTCGGGTGGAGCACGCCGCGATATCCCATGCCGAAGCCGACCGACATCTCGTTGTAGCCGAAGCCGCCGGTGTCGAGGTTGTTCTGATCGCGGCCCTTGCCGCCGGTCGCGCCGAGGCGGATCATCTCGAGGCCCCAGCCGCCGGGGCGCTTCTTCATGTTCTGCGCGTAGCCGAGGTACTGGAAGGCCGTGCCCTCATACAGCGACGCCTGCGTCAGGTTGAACTGGCGGCCGCCGAGGAGACCGAGGCCCGCCGGGTTGTAGTAGAGCGAGGAGACGTCGTTGACCGCGGCGGTCTGCGCGCCCGCCATGCCGAGCCCGCGCGCCGCCGAGCCCTGCGTGTAGAGCTCGCCGGCGAGGTGGCCCGTCCCTTCGGCGAAAGCCTGCGCGGAAAACGCGGAAACCATCGCGAGAGTCGAGAGAATCCGCAGGATCCGGGCCACGAGAAAAGTGTAGCCGGATGGCGGGACCAATCACGAAGAAACCCTGAATCCCCGCAAACGAAAAATGTAGCGTTTTACGACATTTTTCGGCGAATTACGAAGATCGGAGCCGGGCCAAGAGAGCCCCTATTGCGCGGTCAAGCCCGAAACAGGCCCATCGAGGCGGACGGCCGAAAATGCGGCAGCACCGACCTCACCGCGTCGGCGGGCAAGCCCATGTGGCGCGCGAGCGTCTCGCTGACGACCGCGCGGAAATCGGTGGTCACCTCGAGGTCGCGGCCTTCGTAGAGCTTCTCCTCCTCGAGCCCCGGCCAGCGCCCGAGGATCCGTCCGCCGCGCACGCCTCCGCCGAGCAGCCACGCCACGTTTCCGTGCCCGTGGTCGGTGCCGCCGTTGCCGTTCTCGCGCGCGGTGCGGCCGAACTCGGAGAGGACGATCACGAGGGTGTCCTCGAGCGCGGGACCCAGCCCGGAGGCGAACGCCGCGAGCCCCGCGCCGAGCGTCTTCAACCGGTTCGCGAGCTGGCCCTCGGCCGCGCCCTGGTTGACGTGCGTGTCCCAACCGCCGATCCCGAGGAACGCGAGCTGAAGGCCGTCGTCCTTGGCGACGAGGCGCGCGAGCTGGGCGGCCTCGAGCGAGAATCCGTCGGGCCCGGGCGCTCCGTTGTCCGCCTCTTGCATGTCACGGGCGAGGTCCTCCATCAGCTTCGCGCGCGCCTGCCGGCCTTCGCGGTACGCGCGGCTCAGCGCGTCGTCTTCGTCGTAGAGCCGGTCGAACGCCTCGCTCACCTTGGGCCGGTCGAGCGGCATGCCTTTGCCTGCGGACTTGCCGAGCGGCTGGCTCGCGACGGAGTGAGGGCCGGCGAAGATGCGCGGCATCGTCGGACCGAAGTTCACCGCGCGCGTGGGGCCGCCGGGCCCGGGGAGCGCGCCGAGGAGCCGGTTCATCCACCCGTCGGGCGTGCTCTTCTTGCCGGGAGTGCCGGACTCCATGAAATCCTGCGCGTCGAAGTGGGAGCGGCTCGAGTCCGGCGAGCCGCTCGCGTGCACGAACGCGAGCGTGCCGTCGCGCCAGAACGGCAGCAGGGGCTCGAGCGCCGGGTGCAGGCCGAAGCCGTCGGCGAGGTCGATCGCGCCTCCCGGCGAGCCCGGAGGCGGGATCGCCACGCCGGGCCGCCCTTCATAGTACGCCTTCTCGCGGTGCGGCACGACGACGTTGAGCCCGTCGACGGCGCCGCGCAGCAAGATCGTCACGAGCCGCTTCCGCCGGCGCCCGGCGCCTGGGGCCGCCCACGCGACCGTGCTCCACGGGAGCGCCGCCCATGCCGCGAGGCTCGCCGCCCGCTTCAGGAAATGTCGTCGAGAGAGCATCAGTACCTCATGAACTCCGGGCTGCCGAGAACGAGCGCCGCGCGCAGCCGCTTCGGCGCCTCGTCGACGGCGGCGCGCGTCTTGCGCGAGAGCCCGCCCAAGGCGCGTTCGAGCGCCTGTGCGTCGAGCGGCTCCCCCCCAGCCTTGGACTCGCCCGTCGCGAGATCGAGGCGGGCGGAGCCGAGCGCCGTCGCGAACGAGAGCCGCCGCATGAGCGCGTCGGGGCTCAGCCAGGCCGCTTCGACGTGCTTGTAGCCGTCGGGCGTCAGGCAAAGATACAGGGGCATCCCCCACTGGCGCAGCAGTCCGAAGG
>JACQPK010000448.1 GCA_016207565.1 Elusimicrobiota bacterium | reverse complement strand
CGCGGCGCGCGCGGTGCTCGTCCGGCGGCAAGACGAAGGGATGCTCGCGAAGATCGCGCAGGTTGAGGACGTGCTCGTGCAAGGCGATAACGACCTCCAGAGCGCCCGGGTCCCCATTCGCCTTCCGGAGGAGGGCCTGGAAGACGCGGCGCTCGTCCGGCTCGAGATGCCGCTCCACCTTATGGGCGCGCCGCTCGAGCGGGCGAGACGGACGCTCCTGCGCGAGCGCGCCGTCGCCGAGGAGGCACGCGGCCAGGAGGAAGGCGCCGGCGCTCGAGCTCACCGAGGCGCGCAAGGCGAGACGCCGGTCTTGAGGAAGCGCTCGCGGAACTCAGTCTGGACGTGGATCGCCTCGGCCTCGAGGCTGTCGTCGAGGTGCTCGATCGGGATGTTCCGGTAGCGCACCTGGACGTAATGCGCGAGCTCGTGCGCGATCGAGTCGTCGACGAACCGGCTCAGCCGCGCATAGTAGTCGGCCTCCGTCAGGATGAACACCTCGTTGCGGGCGGCGGCGTAGGCGTTTAGGAACACGTCCGGGCGCAGGTTCCACTGGGGCTCGACCGCGTCTTGGAACTCCGACAGGGGGGTGCGGTGCTGCAGGCGAAGCGCCGGGAGCGGCAGCTCCGGCCGGGGGCTTTGGCCCATCACCTCCAGGACGCCGGCGAAGGTGCACGCGAGCTCATGCCGGGGCTCGACGAAAACGGTCGCCGGGGGGGCGGAGACGATCAACGACAGCGCGGCGGTCCAGGCCCCGGGCAGGGTCATGCGGCCGAGCGTAGCATATCCCCCGCGAGACGAAAAGAACGTGGGCCTTCCGGGTGCGAAGTCCGGGTCTTCGCGTCTTGACACGCCCGGATCGCGGTGATAGTCTATTGCGATTTTAGATGTAACCTTTTGTAATCCCAGGAGTAAATGAGACTAGCGTGGAGGGCCGATGCCTGAGATCCGAAGAAAGCCGTTGACGCGAGGTCTGGCCTTGTGGCTGCTGCCGCTCTTGGCGCTGGCGGTGGCGGCGGACCGGAGGGCCGGAGCCGGCACGCTGTCCGGCACCGACGGCGGGATTCAGGCGGTGAACTGCGGCGCGGTCGCCCCCACGATCACGTTCGAACGTTCGACCATCAATCTGGGCGAGAGCACTCGCGTGAAATGGTCCTCGCCGGCCGGGCGCCGCGTCGGCGGCAACATCACCGTGGACCGGGACACCTGGCAGACGATCTCGCCGGGTTCCTGCGGCGGCCACACCTACACGGTCGAGCTCGCGAACGAGCCGAGCTGTCCCGGAGACGAGGTGCGGGAGTCCGGCTCGGCGACCCTGACCGTGACCTCGCCGGTCCCGAGCCCGTGGGTCAGCTTGAATACCAGCAGCATCTATGTCGGGGACGGCGCGTATCTGAGCTGGGGCTCGAACTCCGGCGGCAATCCGTCGGGAGGCAGCTTTACCAGCCTTTCCGGGGGCGGTTGGCAGTATCCCGGGGCGGGAAGCCACAGCTGGACCCACCGGCTGGTCAGCGCCTGCACCGGGGAGGCCCGATCGGCCTCCGCCTCTCTGAGCGTCGACTATCCGCCGCCGCCCCCGAGCATGGACTGCTTCGCGACGGGCACGAAGATCACCATGGCCGACGGGACGACGAAGAACGTCGAGGACCTGAAGGTCGGCGACATGGTGCGCTCCTACGACTACGCCACCGGCAAGTACGTCAACGTCGCGGTCACGGAAGCCTCCACGAAGGAAGGCGGCGACTACGTGAAGATCAACGGGAACAAGGGCGTGACGGTCGGCCACAAGTTCTACGTGAACGGCCAGTGGAAGACGGCCGGCGAGCTGAAGGTTGGTGACGAGCTGATCGGCGCCAACGGGGAGGTCATCAAGATCACCTCGATCGAGGCCAAGCCCGGCCCGATCACGGTTCACCCGATCCGGGTCGCCTATCCGCCCGGGACGTTCCTGGCCGGCGAGCCGCCGGTCGTGACGCATAACAAGAACGAGGACTCGTTTCAGCCGGGCGAGGGCCTCGTGACCGGCACGCTCATCACGATGGCCGACGGCAAGCGCATCCCGATCGAGAAGGTGAAGCCGGGAGACAAGATCCTGGCCGTCGATCCGGCGACCGGCATGCTCCGGGGCTTCGCGGTGAAGGCGAAGGGCAAGCCCGAGACGGTCGCGAAGTTCACGCTCATCAACGGCAACCTCGGGATCGGCCCGAATACCCGGATGCTGCAGCCCAAGAAGGGAGCCAAGAAGGGGAAATAAACTCTCCTCCAGGCCTCCCCGTTGCAGGGCAGACGCCGGACCGCATGATCCGGCGTCCGCTCTCGTCTCTGTCGTCCTTCCTCGGCGTCGACGAGATCGACCGGGACGCCCGGCTCAAGATGCTCCTGGCCGGGCTCCTCTTCTACTTCCACGTCACGTTCCGGAACTTCCACGGCATCCCGGCGTTCTCCACCGCCGGCACGGCCGCCTTCAACTACATCCCCACGTGGCCGTTCGAGGACCTGCGCGGGCTCATCTTCATGAGCCAGCCCTGGACGGACCTCTACCTGAGCGTCCTCGCGACGCTCGCGCTCGGCGGGGTGCTCGCGGCGCTGGCGGGCCGGACGCTCGCCGCGATGGGGCTCCTCGCCTTCCTCTTCCCGAACGAGCTGTACTTCTACCTGAGCGAGCTGCGGGTGGTGCACAACTACTACCACATCCACCTCATGCTGACGCTCATGTTCCTGATCTCGAGGCAGAAGCTCTTCTTCATGCGCGTCGGGCTCCTCTGCTGCTACCTCGACGCCGGCTTCGCGAAGCTGACGCCTTCGTGGCTGGCGGGCGACGCGTTCAACTCGGTCCCGGATAAGCTGCCGCTCCTGCCCAAGTCCGACGGGTTGGTCGTGCTGGCCGGCCGCGCGCTGATCGCGCTCGAGCTGTTGGGGCCGTTCGTGTGGTTCGCGCGCAGCCGCGCGCTGCGGCTGGCGTCGGTCGCGGCCTTCCTGGTCTTCCATCTCTACTCCGTCGTGATCGTGGGCTTTCTCTACCCGACGATCATGTTCACGATGCTCGTGCCGGCGTTCCTGGGCTTCGACCGGCCCCTCCACGCCGGCTACCGGTTCGAGCGCCGCCATCTGGCCAGTTGGGCGTATGCGGCCCTGCTCGTGGTCGGCGGGCTCTGGTCGATCCTCATCCCCGGCAGCGTGCTGCTGACGGCGGAGGGGAAGTATTTCGGCCTCTTTATGTTCGAGGCCAACCGCGGCGTGCGGTTTCAGGCCGTCGTCGAGAAGGGACCCACGCGCATGCAGTTCGAGGTCGAGCGCTACCCGCGGATGACGGCGGTGGATGATGTGGAAGGCCGGAAGGCGTGGGGCCGCATGAGCGGCACGATCCATCAAGCCGGCGAGGAGCCCCGCCCCCTGGACGCCTACCGCGTCGTGCGCGACGGGGACGTGGTCGTCTGGAACCCGCAGCTCTTCAGCGGAGGCGACACCGTCGTCTTCGGCGATCCCTACCTCTACTACTTCTACGGCAAGGAGCTGTGCCGCCGGTACCAGCCGGACCGCCTCAGCCTGACGCTCGAGAGCACGCTAAACCGCAAGGAGACGATCTACCCGGTCCTCGCGATCTACGATTTCTGCGGCCTAAACCCGTCGTACAACCCGTTCTGGCGGAACTCGTGGATCAAGGCACCTCCGTTATGAGCGGGCCGCGGGAAGAGGTTCGGAGCCGGCTTGTGTGCGCGGTACTCCTCATGCACGCCTGCCAATCGTTCAAGCTCTGGCGCTCCTTCCCCTCGCTCGCCTCGGAAGGCCGCGACGCGCTGCTCGCGCTCCCGGCGCCTTGGTTCGAGCGGCTCGGCGGGCCGCCCGTCCTCGGCCTCTTCTGGAACGAGCTCTGGCTCAGCCTGCTGTTTTTGCTGGCGATCGGCGCCGTGCTCGCCCTCTTTCGCGCGGACGACCGGCGGCCCTACGGGGTCCTCGCCTTCGTCGCGCTCCAAGAGGCGTGGTACGGCGCCGTCGACGTGCGTCTGCTCGACGATTGGCAGCGCATCCAGCTCGCGCTCTCCGCCGTTCTCCTGTTGTCGCGCGGAAGGCTATGGCACGTCTACGGCGCGTTGGCCGCCTGGCACCTCGCCGCCGGCGCGACGCGGTTCGGCGGGGCGGCCCCTCTGGAATGGCGCGGCTACCTGGTATTCTTGCTCGCTCCGCCGGCGTGGTTCGCGCCTTGGAGGCCGGTCCGCCTCGCGGGCCTGGCGGCCGTCGGGCTGGCCCACCTGCACTTCTCCGGCTTGGGCTCGCCGGACGGCATGTACCTGATGCTGCCGCTGCTCGCGGCCTTCTGGGGCTTCGAAGGCGGCGTGCCGGGGAGGGCCGGGCTGTCTCGCCGGGACGCGGCGCCGGCGCTCGCGACGGCTCTCGCCCTGCTCGCCGCCTTGTGGCATTTCGCGATCCCCGGCGACGTCCGGGTCACCGGCGAGGGGCGTTGGACCGCCTTGACCCCGGCCGACCGCGTCCGCCGCAGGACGGCGGCCATCGACATCGTCTCGAAGGAGCGGCGCCTCGCGCTGTGGCTGTCGTGGTACGGCGGTCCCGTGGAGTACGCGGCGGAGATCTATGAAGGGGGCCGCCGGGTGGAGAGCCTCCCGCGCGGGATGGTCGTGCGCGCCGGAGGGCGGGCGCTCTGGAACCCCGAGCCCTTCCTCAGCGACCCGCAGCGGATGCTCGACCCCTACGCGCTCTACACCCACGCGCGCCGCATCTGCCGGCTCGTCCGGCCGGACCGGGTCGGCCTGCGCTTGACGGTCGAACGCGACGGCGCGGCGGAACCGCTGAGGGTCCTCGACGTCGAGGACGCCTGCCTCCTCCCGGGCTACAAGGCGTTCGGGCGAAACGAGTGGATCGGCCGCTGATTACTCGGGGCTCTCGAAGCGGCTCATGAGCTTGATCGCGCCGAGCAGCGCGAGAAACAGCGCCGAAGCGCCGAAGGAGTCCAGCGGGGCCGACGGCCCCGCGAGCGTCACCAGCATGAAGACGCCGATGAAGACGGCGATCAGCGAGAGCGATCCGGCGGCGCGGGGGAGGCGGGTGCGGAAGAACCAGCCGATCGCGGCGAGGACGGTTAGGACGGCGAGCGCGAACCTCGCGGCGCGCAGCTCGGACGCCGCGGCCTGAGCGACCGTCCGGGCCGGGGCGAGCCTGCGCCGCGCGAGCTCCGCGGGCGCCACGACCTCGGCGGCCAACACCTCCAGGCGGACGACCGGGCGACCTCGCCGGTCCCGCGGCACCGCCGCGAAACCGTCGACGACCTCCATCCCCGACTCGACATGCCCGAACACGGTATAGCGGCCGGGACGGTCGGGCCCGTCGCCGAGGAGGATCGAGAACGCCGTCTTCGATTCGTCCGGGCGGTTGGGGTCGCGGGCCAGAAACAGATGCCCGCGGAGGGGACGCATGCCGGTGTACTCGTCGGGCGGAGGCTCGAGCGCCCCCTCGACGGCGGGGTCGAGCCGCAGCGCGCGCTCGGAGACCGGCGAGAGCCGGGCGTGCATGCCGGGCACGACGACGTCGAAATGAGTCGAATCGTAGGCTCCGAGCCTCGCGAGGCGCAGCAGCCGCGCGACGTGCTCCGGGGCCGCACCCGGGTAGAGCCCGAGCACGATATCGCCCCCGATGGTGCGCAGGAGGACCCGGTCTCCTTCGGCGTTCGGCCGGCGCGGCTCCGTCGGCGCCGCGACGGCGGCGGCCACGAGCAGGGCGAGCGTCATGCGGCGGCCGTCGTCGGACGGGCGGGCGGGCGGAGGAGATCGTCGAGCCCCGCCATCAGCGGGGAAGACACGGACTTCTGCCGGAGCTTCCAGATCACGCCGTCGACGAAGTAGTGGTGGATCTGGACCGCGGAGGCGATGATGCCCGTGGTGAAGGCGAGCGGCGCTCCGAAGCGGGCCAGCAGCTCCGGGAGGCCGTAGAAGAGCGCCGCGCCCACTACGAAGTTCATCGCTCCCCAGCGCCCCGTCTCCGAGAGGACGTAGCCGCGCGACGGCTCGAGCCCTTCGCGGTCGAGCTTCTCCTTGAGCTGCATCGACCACGCGATCAGCAGGTACTGCAGCCCGTGGAAGAACGGCACGAACTCCCCGAAGGACGCCCACCGGGCGCCCGGGACGAACCACACGAAATGCGTGAGGACCGGGAACAGCACGATGGGCGGGACGAGCCGGCGCTCCGCGCGGCAGCGGAGCGCCACGCAGGCGAGGAAGGCGAGGCCGCTCAGCGCGACCCAGGCGCCGGCGATCGTCCCGAACCGCTCCGGGATGCCTAGGCTCGCGTAGGAAAGCCCGTAATGGTCGAACCGCTGGAGCCCCGCCTCGTAGCGGACGGCCTGCGCGACGAAGAGACCGTATAGGAACGCCGAAAGGGCCCAGCGTCCCACCGCGCCGAAGTCGAAGCCGGCGCGCCGCGCGTAGATCAGGCTGATGCCGATCGACTGACCCGCGAAATGGTAGGGGGCCCAAAGGATCGCGACCTTGACGAACGCCGGCGCGAAGAGCTCCGGCGAGGCGAAGGAGCCGGCGATGCCCGCGACCATGACCCAGGGGATCACGAGCGCGGTCAGGGGGTACTGGCGGATGTTCTCGGTCGACCGGTACAGCCGGTAATTCGTCGCGGCCGCGTGCGGCCAGTTCCCGATCCAAGAGAGCTGCAGCGCGAGGGTCAGGATGTCGCCGGTGCGCTCGCCCGAGTAGAAGAGCCGGAGGTAGAGGAAGGCCGCGATGGAGAGCCCGCCGATCAGGAGGAAATCGACCGGCGCATTGACGAAATAGAGCGCCTGGGCGCGCTGCTCGGAGGTGGCCACCTCCGTGAAGTGTAGGGAGGGCCGCCGGGGAAGTCAATGGACAAGCCTTGTCGGAAACTCTCCGGGCGGCTACACTCCTGGCTCATGACCCGGGGCGAGCTCTGGCGGCGGCTCGAGGGCCCGCTCGGCGCGGCCGAGCTCGGGACCGACGTTCGCCTCCGGATGCTGTGCGGCTTTTTGTGCTTCTACGGCTACGTGACGTTCACGCAGTGGTACGGGAATCCGGCGCTCTCGACCGAGGGCACGGCGACGTTCAATTACGTCCCGACCTGGGTGTTCGAGCACCTCCGCGGGCTCATCTTCCTGGATCAGTCCGCCACGAAGCTGCTGATGGCGGGCCTGAGCGTGCTGGCGCTCTTCGGCTGCCTGCTGGCGCTCGCCGAGGAAGCCGTCGGCGCGCTCCTGGTCCTGCACGTCCTGTTCTTCGCCAAGCTGTTCTTCTACCTGAGCGACCTGCGGCTGGTCACGAACTACCACCACATCCACCTGATCCTCACGTTCTTCTTCCTCTTCACGCGGTCGCGGCTCTTCTTCACCCGCGTCGGGCTCGTGCTGTGCTACCACCTTGCCGCGTTCACGAAGATGACGCCGTCGTGGCTCATGGGGGAGGCCTTCAACTCGGTGCCCGACAAGCTGCCGTTCCTCGCGAGCACCGAGGGGGGCGTCCGGCTGGCCTGCCGCGCTCTCATCGCGTGGGAGCTCGCGGGCCCGCTCTTGTGGGCGGCGCGGAGCGCGGCCGTGAGGCGGGCCTCGGTCTGGGTATTCGTCGCGTTCCATCTCTACTCCGTCGTCCTCGTCGGGTATCGCTATCCGGCGATCATGCTGCCCGCGCTCCTCTCCGCGACGCTCTGGTTCGACGCCCCGCTGGGGAAGGGACACCGGTTCAGGACCGCGGACCTCGCGGGCTGGATCGGGGCCGGCCTCCTCTACGCCGGCGGGCTCGCGTCGTTTTTGATCCCGGGGGACGGCCGTTTGACCTCGGAGGGCCGCTATCTGGGCCTCTTCATGTTCGACGCGAACCGGGCGGTGCGCTTTCGCGCCGAGCTCGTGACCGGCGACCGCCGGCTGCTCTTGCGCGCTGACCGGCCGTGGAGGAGCGTCGGCGTCGACGACTTCGGCGGTTTCGAGGAGCAGCGGCGGGGCAAGACCGTCGCCGAGCTCTACGAGGGCGGGATGCTGCTCGAGCGGTTCAAGACCGGCCAGATCGTGCGCGATCGAGGCGTGGTCGTGTGGAACCCCGCGCTGTTTACGACCGGAGGCTCGCGCTGCTTCGGCGACCCTTACCTGTATTACTTCTGGGCGAAGGAGCTGTGCCGCCGCTACCGCCCGGACCGTCTGGCCGTCCGGCTCGAGTCGAAGCTCGACGGGCGGGAGGAGACCCACGTCGTGCTGGATCTCCCCGATTTCTGCGGCGCGTCGCCGCGCTACAACCCGTTTTGGCACAATGACTGGATCAACATCGGGCATGGTGACCCGGCGCTTCTCTAGGCTCGCGGCCGCGCTCGCCGTCGCCGCGAGGGCGGGGCTCGGCCCGGCGCGCCCGGAAGGGCTCGAGCCCGAGTACGTCGACCTCGAGGACGTCGCGGCGAAGCCCGAGCTGGATCGCGTCCTCGTCCACGGGACGGTGACCGTGCACCCGGAGTTCGAGCGCTTCGTGAAGCCTGGCGGCACGATGCATCTGCGCGTCATGAACCTGGGGCTCCGCAGGCCCAACACCTTCAAGCTGTACCAAAACGTGCGGTTTCCGCTGGCCTACGAGATCCGCGTGCGCGACCTCGTCAGCCCTCTGGGCCGCCGCGAGATGGACACGAGCGACTTCTACGTGGAGGCGTTCTACGCCCAGCCGGGAAAGGCGGCTTACGAAGCACGGGAGCACCAGGTCGGCGGCGAGGCCTGGGGCAAGGCGGGGAAGCCCTTCCCCGTCCGGGCCGGCGAGCGGGCGGACCTGGTCTTGGCCTCGTTTTGGACCAAGCGTCTCCTCGCGGGGGATCTGAAGACGCCGCCCGAGTCCCTCTCGAACGGCTGGATCGAGGTGGCGCCGGCGTTGCGCAGCGAGCTCACGAAGCGCAATCGCTTGACCCTCGTGCTCTTCAGGCCGTCGGAGACGACGGGGAGGCCGCACCAGGTCCTGGCGGCCAAGGCGTGGGAGAACATCGACCCCGACCGGCTTCCCGTCGCGTTCCACCTGACCGAGTCCGACTACCGCGAGCGGCCCGTGAAGCCTCATTGGCAGGCGTTCTACGTCGTGCGGCTCGACTGCTACGACGAGCGCGGCCGGCGAGTGATCCTCCAGGGAGCGCGGGCCTCCGAGAAGGTCACGATCACGGCCTTCCCGCGCCACTTCCGCATCATCCTGACGCGCGTCGTTCCCGAAGGGCTCATGCACCGAGTCCACGTCGATCCGCACGGGCTGCTGGACACGGCGGCGCTCGGCTTAGACAAGCTCGGCGCGAGCCCCGTCACCTATGAGTAGGCTGGCCTCCCGTCTTTCCGAGCTCCTCTCCGCCCGCGAGGTCGAGCAGGACGTGCGGCTCCGGATGCTGCTCGCGGCGCTGCTGTTCTACATGTTCTCGACGTTCACCTCGTGGTATGACCGGCCGGGGCTCTGCACGGCGGGGACGCACACGTTCAACTATGTTCCCGTCTGGCTCTTCGAGGACGCGCGCTGGCTGATCTTCCTGAGCCGCTTCTGGGCGAAGACCTACTTCTACGGGCTCTTCATGTCGGCGCTCCTGGGGCTATTTTGGCTCTTCTACCGGAAGGACTGCCTGGCTCCGATGCTGATCCTCGCGTTCCTCTTCGTGAACAAGCTGTTCTTCTACCTGAGCGATCTGAGGCTGATGGCGAACTTCCACCACATCCACCTCATCCTCACGTTCGCGTTCCTCGTCTCCCGCGAGAAGCTCTTCTTTTTCCGCCTCGCGCTGCTCGCGTGCTATTGGCTCTCCGGCCTGACCAAGCTCACGCCGTCCTGGCTGTGGGGGGAGTACTTCAACTCCGTCCCCGACAAGCTGCCGCTCCTGCCGAGGACGCCGTGGGTCGTCACGCTCCTGCAGCAGGCCCTGATCGTCGTCGAGTTCGTCGCGCCCGCGCTCTGGTTCTCGAAGAGCCGCTTCGCCCGGCTGGCCTCCTTCGGCGTCCTGCTGCTGTTCCATGCCTACTCCGGCGTCATCGTCGGGCACAAGTACCCGTCGCTCATGCTCCCCGTGCTCATCCCCGCGTTCCTCCGGTTCGACGGGCCGATCCAGGAAGGGTACCGGTTCGCGCGGCGCCACGTCCCGAGCTGGGCCTTCCTCGCCCTGCTGCTCTTGGGCGGGCTGCTGCCCTTCGCCATCCCCGGCGACGTCCGGCTGACCGCGGAAGGGCGCTACTTCGGGCTATTCATGTTCGACGCCAACCGCGCGGTCAGCTTCCGGGCCCGCATCGAGAAAGCAGACAAGGCGGTGGTGTTCCAGATCGACCGGCCGTGGAGGGACGGCGCGATCCTCGACGACGGCACGCTCGAGAGCGGCGGGCGGCCGCGCATCGGCGTCGAGATCTACCGAGGCGGCCGGCTCGAGCAGCGCCTGGACGCCGAGACGGTGGTCCTCGACGGACAGACGATCCTGATCAACCCGAAGCTCTTCGAGCTTGCCGCCTACCGGACGAACGGGGATCCCTACCTCTATTACTTTTACGGGAAACAGCTCTGCCGGAGCTACCGGCCCGACCGGCTGCAGCTCGAGCTCTGGCAGCAGCTCGACGGGCATCAGGAGCGAGTGAAGCTCATGGACATCCCGGACTTCTGCGGGCTGAACCCGCGCTATAGCGCCTTCCGGCACAACGACTGGATCCTGCTGCCGGGGCCGGACGCGCCCGCGTTCTACCGCTGGTGGTAAAATTGCTAAAAGACGGAGGCATGATGACCCGCGTGTTACTCGTAGGGACGATCGTGGCGTCGCTGACGCCGGCGGCTTTCGCGGCGAACAAGAAGGGCGAGCCGAAGGCGGCTCGGGCCGAGGCGTCCGGCTTCGTCGCCGAGGCCGCCCGGTTCTGGGACTTCGCCTGCGAGGTCCCGAAGGGCTGGGAGGTCGAGCGCTCCGCCTACGCGGGCGCGGCGTCCGGCGCCGTGGAGGAGCACCCGCTCAAGGCGATCAAGGAGCTCGACGGCGGCGCGAGCGCGGTGCTGGCGGTCGAGATGTTCCGCACCGGGCATCCGGAGTACTCCTCCGTCGACGGCCTGCTGAGCCGCCTCAAGGCCGAGAAGGGCACGACGGTCTCGGCCGTCCAGGAGGCGAAGATCGGCAAGCAGTCCATCGCCGGCCGCCGCTTCGAGGCGACCGCGGCGGAGGCCGGGCTCCGCACCGCCTACTTCGCCATCCCGTTCGGCCGCAAGGACGGCTTCCGGCTGCTGCGCTACTCGGCGCCGGTCGCCGAGTACGAGCGGTACCTGCCGGCCTTCGAGCGTCTCCTCGCGTCCTTCCGCTATACCGGGCCTCGACCGAAGCCGCAATAGGGTGTTCGCCGCCGTCGCGGCGAGCGGCCGTCTCCTCCGCGCCGACGAGCTCGAGCGCGAGCCGCGGCTGCGTTGGATCGCCGCCGCGCTCCTCTTCTTCCACTACTGGACGTTCGCGAACTGGTACGGCGAGCCGCTGCTCGTCGCCGGCGCCCCGGGGCTCGTCCGCGCGCCGACGTGGCTGTTCGACGTGCTCGGCGCGCCCTCCTTCGGCGAGATCCTCACGGCGCGGCTGTTCTTGGCGGCCGCGGCTCTGTCCGCGCTGTGGGGCGTCGGGCTCCTCTTCCTCGCGCGCTTCGACGCCGCGCTGACGATCCTCGCGGGGCTGTCCGCCGCGAAGCTCTACGTCTATCTCGGCGACGTCCGGCTCGCGACGAACTACCACCACACGCACCTGTTCTTGAGCGTCGTCTTCCTCGCCTGCCCCGCGAAGCTGTTCTTCGTGCGAGTCGCCTTGGGCGCCGGCTATGCCTTGGCCGCGGTCGCCAAGCTCAGCCCCTCTTGGGTCCGCGGCGAGTATCTGAGCTCGCTGGCCGGCGGCGTGCCGCTCCTTCCGCGCTCCGACGCGGCCGCGGCCTTCGCCGGCGCGGCGCTGCTCGCCTGGGAGCTGGGCGGACCCGCGCTGTGGCTCTCGTCTTCGGCGCGCCTCCGGCAGGGCTCGGTCGCGGCCTTCGCCGCTTTCCACGCGTTCTCGGCGACGCTCGTCGGCTACCGCTACCCGGCGCTGATGCTCCCGGTTCTCCTCGCCGCCTTCTGGCGCTTCGAGCGGCCGCTGCAGCACGGCTACCGCTACGCGCGCGGACACGCCCGCGGGTGGGCGCTGCTGGCCGTCGCGGCGGTTGCGGGGGTCTGGCCGTTCGTGATCCCGGGCGACGTGCGATCGACCGGAGAGGGCCGGCTCCTCGGGCTCTTCATGTTCGAGGTCAACCGCGCCTCGCGGGCGGAGCTCGAGCTGGCCAAGGGCGGCCGGCGGATCGAGCTCGACGTGGACTGGCCGTGGACGCGCTCCACCGTGCTGCGCGACGGCTCCATCGAGAAGGGCCGGCCGCCGTCGATGACGACGCGGTTTTTCGAGGACGGGCGGCTGGTGGAGACCTTCGACCGGCCGACGCAGCTGCGGGACGAAGACGTGATCCTCGTCGAGCCGGCCTTCTTCACCGAGACGACGGCGGCCACCGCGCAGCCGTATCTCCTCTACCTCTACGTCCGGGAGCTCTGCCGGCGCTGGGGTCCCGACCGCGTCGGCGTGCGCTTCCTCCAACGCCTCGACGGCGCCGTTGAGCCGGCGGTGGTCGTGGACGAACGCGATTTCTGCGCGCGGCCTCCCACCTACCGGCCGTTCGTGCGCAACGACTGGATCCGCCGGTAGTTACAGCTCGCCGGCGAGGCCGAGCTCGGCCGACAGGCAGTGGTGGACGACGTCGACCCGCGTCTTGTGATTGAGCGTGGTGCCCATGAACGCGCCCGCGGCGCGCGCGGGGTCGCGGAGGTAGTAACCGTTCTCGAGGTTGAACTGCGCGTCGAGGATCACGGGCGCGGCGGTCCGGAGGAAGGAGGTCAGGTCGGCGGGGGGCGTCCGGCCCGCGTCGCGGAAGAGTCCCACCGCGCTCAACACGCCCTCCACGCGAGAGCAGAGGGCGCCGAGGCTGACCGGCGCGAAGGGCCCGGACGCGTCGGAGCGCAGGGTCTCCACCATGCGGCGCGCGATGACCGCGGCGTGCTCCACGTACTCCGGCGACGGCTCAACGAGGTTCAGCTCGCGCAGGGCGTGGATGAACCACGTGTCGTACACGGGCGCGCCGCTCTCGCGCTGGCGGCGCAGGCGATGGCGCGCGCCGAGCCTGGCGGCGTCCAGCCACCGCGGCGTCTTCGCCGTGCGGTGATAGCGCAGCAGCCCGAAGAGCGCTTCGCCGGGGTAGTACGACTGCTCGTCGGAGGACTTCTCGTCGGCGCCCGGCCCGAACTGCGTGCGGAAGGACCCGTCGGGCCTCTGCATCTCGACGATCCAGCGCGCGAGCGCGTCCGCGCGCCGCGACGCGTCGGCGTCGGCGAGCGCTCCGGCCAGGAGCCCTTCGGCGTGGGCGACCAGCGCGAGCGCGGAGCTCCCCAGGCTGCCTCCTCCCGGCCGCTCCCGGACGAAGCGGGCGCCGGGCGTCCGGCCGGGCGTGAGCAGCGGCTTCACGAACGCCATCGCCGCCGTCCCGGCCTCCGCGAGGTGGCCCCCGCCTCGCGCCGCAAATAGCTGAAACAACGCGTAGGCGGTTCCCGAGTGGCGAGGCAGGTTGTAGCGGCCGTCGTCGAACTCGTCGGTCAGGGCGTCGTAGCGGTAATGGAACCGGCCGGTCGGCAGCTGGGCGTCGGAGAGCCAGCGCCCCGCGGCGTCGGCCCCTTGGAGCAGCGCGTCTCGGCCGCGGGCGACGAGCGTCGGGCGGCCTCCGGAGAGCGTCCAGGTCCCCGCGCGATCGGCGGACTCGACGAGGCCCGCCGCCGGGAACGCGGCGAAGGTCAGCACGTCGCCCCCGGGCGCGGGGCTGCCCTCGAAGCGCGCCCAATCGCGCAGGAGCTCTCGCAGCGGCCGGTTCTCGCTCGCCCAGCCCGACTGGACCCAGGCGCCCGGGAACACCGTCTTGCGCCAGGCGCCGGCGGGCGCGGCCTCGGCAAGCACGGCGAAATGCCCGAGCGCGACGGCGCTCCAGGCCGGCGCTTGCGCCGCGGCCGGGTCGAGGGCCGCCGGGGCGGCGGTCGACCATTCGATCTGGACCCGGGAGACCTCCTCGAGCGGGCCCCGCGCGGCCAGCCGCAGCGAGGCGGCGCGGACGGCGACCCAGGGCGTCTCTCCATCGCCCGTCTCGGTCCTCGAGAACCCTCCCGGTCCGTAGGCGGTGACGGCGGCGACCGAAGGCGTCTTCCGCCTCCAGGCGCGCGGACCGTCCGCCGGGAACGTCCCCGAGCTGAGCGCCGCCCGCGCGGCGCGGGCCGCCGCGAGCCGGTCTTCCGGGGTGATCGGTCCCGGCAAAAGGGCCCACCAGACGACGATCGCGGCGCCGGCCGCGGCGCTTGCCGAGACCCAGCGCTTTCGGGAGGATCGACGTCTTGACATTCCTGGATTCTCCTGTTAAATACGGGTGAATTCCAGTGTAACTTTTTCCTATCTGCGGAGTATATGAGAAGACGCCGGGGGGCCGATGTCATTGAGAACCCGAAGGTCACTGTCGCGTTGGTCCGTCGCCTTGGGCGCAGCCGCGATCGGTATCGCGTTGTTCGTCTCCCGTCGGGCCGGCGCGGATACGCTGAGCGGCGGTAATTCGATCCAAGCCGGAAACTGCGACGCGCCGGTGCCGACCGTCTCGATCAGCCCGGCCACGATCAATCTGGGGCAAAGCGCGACCGTGACCTGGGGAGGCACGACCGGCAACGTGGTCGGCGGCAACCTGTCTGGAATCAGCGGAACGCAGAGCGTGACCCCTTCCTCGTGCGGCCGCCATCGCTATTACATTCAGGTCAAAGGCTGCGAAGGCTCGGAGACCGTGACGGGCGAGGCCTTCCTCGACGTGACCTCTCCGGCCCCGGACCCGTGGGTGAGCATCAGCCCCAGCAGCATCTACTCGGGCCAGAACGCCTCGTTGAGCTGGGGCTCGAGCACCGGCCGCGTGGTTGGGGGCAACGTATCGGGCGCTTCCGGGTCGCAGACGCTGTCTCCCGGCCCCGGGAGCTATTCCTATTCCCTGCGGATGGCGAATCTCTGCAACGCGGCCGACACCCGCACCGCCTCGGCGAGCCTGTCGGTCTCCGATCCTCCGCCGCCTCCTCCGCCTCCGGACGACGACGATGACGACGACGATGACGACGACTGCTTCCTCGCCGGCACCAAGGTGACCCTGGAGGACGGCACCGTCAAGAACGTCGAGGACATCAAGCGCGGCGACCGGCTCCTTTCCTACGACGTGACCGAGGGCAAGTTCGTCGGCTCCGACGCGGTGGTCAGCGTCGTGCGTGAGACGAAGAGCTATATCCGCATCAACGGCGGCCTGCAGGTGACGCCCGAGCACGCGTTCATGGCCAACAACCATTGGGAGAACGCCGCCACCCTCAAGGTGGGCGACGTGCTGATGAACGCCAACGGCCAGCCGGTAAAGATCGAGTCGCTCGTGCTGGTGACCGAGACGGTGCCGGTCTACCACATCGAGGTGCAGAACCCGCCGAGCACGTACTTCGCGGGCGGCATGCTCGTGCACAACGCGGACTCCGGCGAGTCCAAGGAAGGCAAGGGCTTCGTCGCCGGGACGAAAGTGATCCTGGCCGACGGCCGGTACGTCCCGATCGAGCAGCTCCGCATGGGCGACAAGGTGCTCTCGTACGACCGCGACCAGCAGCGCTACGCCTTGCGCACCGTGCTGTCTACGGGAAAGGGGACGGTCAACGAGTACCTCGTCCTCAACAAGGGCCTGCGCATGGGGACGAAGAACCCCGTCCTCATCGGCGACAAGAACGCCAAGGGCAAGGACCGGAGCGGGAAGCCGGGCAAGCCCGCCCCGAAGCGCAAGGGCAAGAAGTAGGCCGGCGTCAGCCGCGCAGCACGGCGGAGCATCTCGCGCCGAGCTCCGCGATGCCCTTCTGGGCCGCCGCGTTGACCTCGTCGTCCTTCAGCGTGCGGTCCGGTAGCCCGAAGGTGAGCCGCAGCGTCAGGCTCGCGCGTCCCGCCGGGATCCCGACGGCCGAAGCTCCGGCGCCGGTGAGCCGGTCGAGCAGGTCCAGGCGGGCCAGCGCGGGCAGCCCGCGCAGGCACGCCTCGACATCCGCGTAGCGCGTCCCCTCCGGCACCGTGAACGAGAGGTCGCGGACGACCGAAGGGAACGGAGAGACCGGCCGGAGCCTCGCGGCCGTCCGCTGGGCCAACGAAAGGGTCTCGAGCTCCAGCACGAACGCCGCCGCGCCGGGCGGGATGTCCCACGCCTGCGCGACCGAGGGATGCAGGAGGCCCACCCGGCAGACCTCGCGGCTCGGCAGATAGGCCGACACCGAGCCTTGGGGATGGAGGAGCGGGTCGGCCGGAGCATCTTTCCACTCGACGCCGTCGTAGCCCGCGAGGAGCTCGGAGGCGGCGCCCTTCGCCTCGAAGACGTGGCGGTTGGGCTCGGTCCTCTCGCGGCGCTCGGTCCAATCCGGGCGCTCGGGCAGCGTTCCCCCCAAGACGCCCGCGAGGACGGTTCGCTCGGCCACCTCGTGGCCTTCCTTGCCGTCCTGGTGGTAGACCCTTCCGAGCTCGAAGAGGCGGACTCCGCGCGCTCCGCGCCGGAAGTTGTGGGCCGCGGCCTTGAGCAGCCCTACGACGAGGGTGGGCCGCAGGTACGCCCAGTCCTCCGACAGCGGGTTGAGGACCTCGACCGCCTTGGACGCGTCGAGCCCCGAGCGCCGGAGCTCCTCTCGAGATAGGAAATCGTAGTTGTAGGCCTCGTAGAAGCCGAGCGAGGCGAGGCGGCGCCGGAGCTCGGTCGAGAGGTCGGCCAAAGGAAGCGACTTCGGGCGCTGCAGGCGGACCGGGGCGGGCTCGGCGGAGCTGCCCTCATAGCCGAGGTGCCGGCCGATCTCCTCGGCGACGTCCCAAACCGTCTTGAGGTCGAGCCGGTGGGCGGGCGGAAGCACGCTCAGCTTCTCGCCGCTCGCCGTGAGCCTCTCGGCCATGTCGCGCAGCACGCCCTCCACCTTCGCGGCCTCGTGCTTGGCGCCGAGGACCTGGTTGAGACGCTCGACGCTCACGACGATCGGCGATGGCTCGACGGGTTGGGGATAGACGTCGACGGCGGGCGACTCGATCGCGCCCAGGGACGACTCGCGAATGAGCTGCGCCGCCCTTGCCGAGGCGAGCGCCGCGGTCTGCGCGGCCAGGCCCCGCTCGAATCGGTACGAGGAGTCGGAGCGCAGCCGCAGGCGCTGCGACGTGCGGCGCACGCGCCCGGCGGAGAACTGAGCGGCCTCGAGCAGCGCGCGGGTCGTCGCCGCGGTCACGCCCGTTTCCTCGCCGCCCATGACGCCGGCGATCGCGACCGGGCGCTCGGCGTCGGCGATCACGACATCCTCGGCGGAAAGGACGTAGTCCTTTCCGTCGAGGGCTTTAAGCTTCTCTCCGTCCTTCGCGCGCCGCACGATCAAGCGCCGGCCGCGCAGTTTGTCGGCGTCGAAGACGTGCAGCGGATGCCCGAACTCCAGCAGGACGTAGTTCGTGATGTCGACCAGCGCGTTGATGGGCCGCAACCCGAGCGCCTCGAGCCTCTGGGCCATCCACGCGGGCGACGGCCCCACCTTCACGCCCTCGAAATAGCGGCCGATGTAGCGGCCGCAGGCCCCGGCGTCCTCGATCGCGATGTGGATCGGGCAGGTCCCGCCCGCGGCCGGCGCGGCCGGCGCCGCGAAGGGCGAAACGGGCCGGCGGAAATAGATGCCGAGCTCGCGGGCCAGGCCGTAATGGGAGAGGCAGTCGGGCCGGTTCGAGGTGATGTCCACCTCGAGGATCGCGTCGGACTCCCCGAAGAGGGAGCCGGCGTCCTGGCCGAGCGGCGTGTCGGACGGCAGGACCTTGATGCCGTCGCCGTTGCCCGAGAGCCCGAGCTCGGTCGACGAGCAGAGCATCCCTTGCGACTCGACGCCGCGGATCTTCGAGCGCTCGATGGTCCGGCCGCCCGGCAGCTTCGCCCCGATCACCGCCAGCGGCACGCGCTGGCCGACCGCGATGTTCTTCGCCCCGCACACGATCGAGAGCTTCTCCGCCCCCGTCGTGACCGAGCACAGCGAGAGGCGGTCGGCGTTCGGATGCTTCTGGATCTCGAGGATTTCGGCGACGATGACGCCCGAGAACGCCGGGCCCGTCCGGGTCAGCTCGGCGACCTCGAAGCCGAGCATGAGGAGATGCTTCGAGAGATCCTCGGGCGAGACCTCCGCCTTGAGGAACTCGCGGAGCCAGTTGTAGGAGACCCTCATCCCCACTGCTCCAGGAAGCGGACGTCGTTCTCGTAGAACATCCGGATGTCGGTGACGCCGAGCTTCAGCATGGCGATGCGCTCGACGCCGAGGCCGAAGGCGAAGCCGGACCAGAGCTCCGGATTGTAGTCGACCGCCTTGAACACGTTCGGATGGACGAGGCCGCAGCCGAGGATCTCCATCCACCCGCTTCGCTTGCAGGCGGCGCAGCCCGAGCCTCCGCAGAGGATGCAGGAGATGTCGACCTCGGCGGAGGGCTCCGTGAAAGGAAAGTTCGACGGGCGGAACCGCGTCTTCGTCTGCGAGCCGAACAGGCACTGGAGGAACGTGTCGAGCGTGCCTTTGAGGTCGGCCATCGAGACGTTCTTGTCGACGTAGAGGCCCTCGATCTGGTGGAAGACCGCCGAATGGGACGCGTCGACCGCCTCGTGGCGGAAGACCCGGCCCGGCGCGATGATTCGGATCGGCGGGCGCGCGGACTCCATCCGCCGGATCTGCACGGGGCTCGTGTGCGTGCGCATGAGGAGCCCCGGCGAGCCCTCGCGCGTTTTCAGGAAGAAGGTGTCCTGCGTGTCGCGCGCGGGATGCTCGGCGGGGATGTTCAGCGCCTCGAAGTTGTAGTACTCGGTCTCGGCGTTCGGCCCCTCCGCCCACGAGAAGCCGAGGCGCGCGAGGATGGAGATCATCTCGTCGAGGGCGAGCGTGAGGGGATGCAGCCTCCCGCGCGACGGCGGAGGGGGAGGCAGCGTCGGGTCGATCTCCGCCTTGGTGAGCGCGCCTTCGAGGGCGGCGCGCTCGAAGCTCTCCTTGCGCTCCTCGAGCAGCCCGACGATCCGGTTCTTGTCCTGGTTGGCCGGGCCGCCCCACGCCCGCCGCCTGTCTTCGGGGAGCGCGGGGAGCTCCTTCATCAGGAGGTTGAGCTTGCCGCTCCGGCCCAGCCAGGCGACGCGCTCTTTCTCGAGGGCGTCGAGGTCCCCCGCCGCCGCGATGGAGCGTTCAGCGGCGGAGGAAGTCTCCTTCCACCGCTCGATCCAGTCGGCCAACGGGGCTTCTCGTTAAGCGGTGGTGAGGCCGACGAGCTTCTTGAAGGACGCCTCGTCGTGGACGGCCATCTCGGCCAGCATCTTCCGGTTGAGGGTGACCCCGTTCTTCTTGAGCGCCGCCATGAAGCGGCTGTAGGTCGTCCCTTCCTCGCGGCAGGCGGCGTTGATGCGCTGGATCCACATCGTGCGGAAATCGCCCTTCTTGTCCTTGCGACCCGTGTAGGCGTGGACGAGCGACTTCTCGACCTGCTGGATGACGGCGCGCCAGCGGTTGCGCTTGTTGGAGTAATACCCCTTGGCGATCTTGAAGTACTTCTTCTTGTGTCGCCGGGTGGTGACGCCGGATTTGATTCGCATTTTGTTTACCAAGCGCGCGCGAAGCGCGCGCGCGGAGTCATTAGTCCGTTATTCCTTCATTTCGCGTACGGCAGAAACCGCGTCATCGTGGCGGTATCGGTCGCATTGAGATATTCGGGGCGGCGCGCCTGCCGGCCGCGCTTGGAGCGCGACGGCGTGAGCAGGTGGCGGAGTCCGGCCTTCTTGAACTTGAACTTTCCGCCGGCGGTCTTGAGGTAGCGCTTCTTCGCTCCGGAGTGATTCTTCAGCTTGGGCATGGTTATGCGTGTTTCGGGGCGAGAGTCATCACCAGCCGGTTGCGATCCGGAATCGGCGCCTGCTCCACCACGGCCACGGCCTCCAGTTTCTGTTGGATCTGCTGCAAAAGCCTCATTCCTAGGTCCCGGTGCTGCATCTGCCGGCCGCGGAAGACGACCGTCAGGCGCACCTTGTCGCGCTCCTTTAGGAACTCCTCCGCATGCCGCAGTTTGACGTCCAGGTCATGGGCGCCGATCACCGGGGAGAAGCGGATCTCCTTGAGGAGGCCCGTCTTCTGCTTTTTGCGCGCCGAGCGTTCCTTCTTCTCCTGGTCGTACAGATACTTGGAGAACTCCAATATCTTGCACACCGGAGGATTCGCTTGCGCCGCGATCTCGACGAGGTCCATGTTCTTGGACTTGGCGATGGTCAGGGCTTCGGCGATCGGTTTGATGCCCAGCTGTGTACCGTCGGTATCGATGAGCCGGACGGACGGGGCGGAGATGCGCTGATTGACGCGGATGCTGTTCCGTTGAGTGTTTATTGGGAAGCGGTCCTCCGTTTTGAGCGTTAAAAGGCCGAGCGGTCAGTGTACTAACTACTGGGGCCGCCGGGCAAGGGCTTGGTCGATATGGGCGATGATCCGCTCGACGCCGTCCGCGGCCTGCAGGCCGCCGGCGATCGCTCTCGCCCCGGCCTCGATCCTCACGTTCGTCTGTTCGGGGGACTGCAAGTTCCACGGGATGTTCGAGATGCCGGGGATCGGGGCGAAGCCCTCTTTGGCCGCCTGCAGCCCGAGCTGCGCGTCCGCGAGAGCCGTCGAGCCGGCGGGCAGGGCCCAAGCCAAGCCTCGGTGTTGGTTCAGGATGGCGGTGAGCGCCCGGTCGTTGGCGTCGATGGATTGGGTGAGCGCGGCCGCGATGGTCTCGCCGTTGCCGGTCGGGGCCCTGACGTCCAGGTAGCCGCGCGACGTCGTGGGGGGGGAAAGGTCGATGCCGTTCGCCAGCACCCGATGGACGAGCCGCCCGGCGGCGATGATGTCGCGCTTGGACCTCTCGATGAACTCATTCCAAAGCTCGTAGGCCCTGCGGCCGGGGCTCGCGGGCGGGTCGTCCCGATAGCGATCGAGGTTGCGGGCCAGGGCCAGCGCCGGCGGGTGGCTCCGGAGCATGTCGAGGATGAAACCCAGGCCGGCGTTCCGTTGCCGCGGGCCGGCGGAGATCGCGTCGAGGACCGGACCGTTCACGCAGGCGAGGCGCCCGGCGGCGCGGTTCAGGCAAGATTCGGCCTCGCGCGACTGCGCGAGCGTCCGTTCGAAGCCGTCGAGGCCGACGTCCGCGTCTCCCAAGCTCCGGTGGAGTTCGGCGAGCAGCCGCACGGCCTCGTCCGCGTCGGGCACGACGCCGATGCCTTGCTGGAACGCGCGCCTCGTGGCCTCGGCTTCGTTTCGCACGTCGAGGAGCTTCCTGCGAGCCTCCGTCAAATCCGGACGCCCGCCGGCGATCATGTCCTTGAGCGCCGCGACTCCGGGCGCGCCGATGCCCGAGTTGAGCGCGCTCAACAGGGAGACGAGGCGCGCGCGGGCCGCCTGGAGCTCGGCGATCTGCGAGGGGGTCAGCGGGCCATTGTTGTTCCCGTTGTTCTCCCCGTTGCCGCTCGAGACGGACCCTCCGACCTGGCCGCCCGTGTTCTGCGACGGGCCGGAGACCGGGCCGCCGGCCGTTCCCGCGCCGATGACGGCCCCCGCGCCGGTCATGACCGCGCCCGAGCCCGCCGCGCCGCCGAAGCCGGTGGAATAGGCCGTCGAGCCGGCCCCGCCGCCGGGCTGCGGGCGCGCGCCCGAGCCGGTCGCCTTCACCGCCTGCCGCGGGCCGCCCCGGCTTCCGGCGGGCGCCACGAAGACCCGTCCGAGCGCCTGGATCTTCCGTTTCCAGGCCTGCGCGCTGAAGATGCCTCCCGCCGCCGCGCCGCCGGCCGCGGCGCGCGCGCCGGCGAGGCCCACCGGCGAGGCCGAGGCGAACTGCGCCGAGCCGCCGGAGGATCCTCCCCCCGCTCCGAAGCCCGAGGCGGGGGCCAGGCGCGCTCCGGCTCCGGCGGCGCCGGCGCCGCCGCGGGCGCCCCCGCCTTTGCCGGCGCCTTCTCCGCCCGGCGCTCCGCCCTCGTCCTGGTACTTCCACGCGCGCTCGCCTCCCGCGCGGCCGCGCGACCCCGCCTCCGCGACCCCGATCGCGGTCTTCCCTTCCCGTCGCGACGACGAGGCGCCGCGCCGGCCGTAGGCCAAGCGGGAGGAGTCGGCGGCCCGTTCGGGGGCGCCGGGGTGCGCGCCGTCCTCTCGCTCTTCCCACTCGGGGCCGGCGGCCTCCAGCGCTTCGTCGGGCGCTAGGTTCCAGACCGCCGCGCCGATGCCGAGCACGACCACGAGCGCGATGCCCGCCGCCCCGCAGAGCATGAGCGCCAGCGTCCGCTTCGGGTCGCGCTGGAGCCTAGAATCGAACGCGCGGGCGAGTCCGTCGAGCCAGGAGGGGAGCTTGCCGGGCGTCTTGTCGACTGGGGAAGGCATCATGGGGGGGCCTCCGCCGGGCGCTTAAGGATGGCTCCCGAGGAGCGGATCGTCAAGGCCCTATTTTTTGTATCGTGCCTCCGTTGGACAAGAACGATCTCTTCGCCCTGACCGGCCGCGTCTTCATCGCGACGATCTTCCTGGCGTCGGCGTTCGGGAAGATCACCAACTTCCAGGCGACGACGGAGTATATGAGCGCGCACGGCATCCCGGCCGTGATGCTGCTCTGCCTCGTCGCGATCGCGGTCGAGGTGCTCGGAGGGTTGTCGCTCGTCCTCGGCTACCAGGCCAAGTCGGCGGCGGTGCTCTTGCTCTTGTTCATGGTGCCCACGACGCTGATCTTCCACATCGCGCCCGAGCAGCGCATCCAATTCCTCAAGAACCTCGCGATCATGGGCGGCCTGCTGCAGATCGCGGCCTTCGGGCCGGGCGAAATCAGCCTGGACTACCGCAGCCGCTGAACGATTTGGTATCGTTTGCGTAGCTATCGAGTGCGTGCCTGATCTCACGTTACGCTGATCGATCGAGACCTGGCACGCTACCTCATGAAAAGTCCCGCCCCTCACCTCGGCCTCGCGCGCAAGTACCGGCCCCAAACCTTCGAGGACGTCATCGGACAGGAGGCGTGCACGGTCACGCTCAAGAACGCGGTGGCGGCGGGAAAGCCCGCGCACGCGTACCTCTTCTTCGGGCCGCGCGGCATCGGCAAGACGACGACCGCGCGCATCCTGGCGAAGGCGCTCAACTGCCAAAAGGGCCCGACGGCCGAGCCCTGCGGCAAGTGCGGGCCCTGCGCGGAGATCGCGGCCTCCTCGGACCTCGACGTCCTCGAGCTCGACGCCGCGACCCACACGCAGGTCGAGAAGATCCGCGAGATGATCCTCGAGACCGTCAATCTCGCGCCGGCCCGCGACCGCCACAAGATCTTCATCATCGACGAGGTCCACATGCTGTCGACCTCGTCGTTCAACGCGCTGCTGAAAACCCTCGAGGAGCCGCCGGCGCACGTCGTGTTCATTTTGGCCACAACCGAAGCGGCGAAGATTCCGCCGACGATCGTGTCTCGGTGCCAGCGGTTCCGGTTCCGGCCCATCCCCGTGGACGTCCTCAAGGAGCGGCTGGCCGAACTCGCCAAGCGCGAGAAGATCAAGGCCGAGCCGGCGGCGTTGGAGCTCTTGGCCCGGGCGGCCGGCGGCGCGCTCCGCGACGCGGTCGGGCTCCTGGACCAGGCGCAGGCGTTCGGCGAGGCCGAGGTCACCGTCGCGCAGGTCACCGATCTCCTCGGCACGCTTCCGGACGACGCGCTGCGCGGCCTGGCGCAGGCGATCCTCGGCAAGGACGCGCCGGCCTTGGCCGAGCGTCTCGACAAGCTGCTCGAGGAGGGCTACGACCCGGCGCAGATCGCGCGCGACCTGCGAGACCGTTTCCAGGCGGCCTTCCTCCACCGGCTCGGCGTCAAGGCCGACCTCGACGCCCCGTGGACGGCGCTCGCCGCGCCCCACGGCCCGCAAGCGTTCGCGTACCTCGTCGGGCGGATGAACCGCGCGCTCGAGCAGTTGCGCTCCGAGGATTCCGCCCGGCTCGTCTTGGAGCAGGCGCTGTTCGGCGCGCTCGAGCCCGCGGTCGACCTCGCCCAGTGGGTCGAGCGCCTCGAGGCGCTCGAGCGACGCCTGGCCGCCGGCGGCGGGTCCCCGCCGCTCGCGTCTTCGCCGCGCCCCGCCGCGGTCCGGCCGGCCGCCGCCGCCCTCGCGCCCGCGTCCGCCCCGGTGCCCAGGACCGAAGACTCGGTCCGCGCGCGCGTCCAGGGCCCGGCGGAGAACGTGTGGCCGGCGGTGATCCAGCAGTTGCGCGAGGAGAAGCCCGGGCTCGCCGCCTACCTGGAGACCGCCCGGCTCGTCCAGCATCCCAACGGCGAGTGGCGGCTCGTATTCCGGCGCAGCTTCGAGCTCGAGCAGGCGAAGCGGAGCCAATCGGTGATTGAGGACAAATTGGCCTCAATCACGGGGAAATCGGTCCGTCTCGGCCTCGAGATCGGCACGGGCAGGGCCACTACGGCCACAGCCTCCGGGCCGGCCGCGGATGACGAGCCCGCCTCCGACGAGCCCTCCGCCGATCCCGCCGTCGAGGACCCCGCGGTCAAGAAGGTCCTCGAGGTCTTCCCGGGCAAGGTCAAGCAGATCAAGACCCCCGGGCGCTCCGCGCCCGGAGAGCCCTTCAAGAAGAAGCCCGGCGCATGAAACCGTTCGAGAAGCTGGTCGCCTCGCTGCGGAGGCTGCCCGGCATCGGTCCCAAACAGGCGGAACGGCTCGCGCTCCACCTCTTGCGGGCCTCCTCCACGGAGGTCGAGCAGTTCCAGTTGAGCCTCCGGGAGGTCCGGGAGCGCGTCCGCCCGTGCCCGGTCTGCCTGGACTACACCGATCAGCCCACCTGCCGCATCTGCGCCGATCCCGCCCGCGAGGAGCGCGTCGTCTGCGTGGTCGAGGACCCGACCGACGTGGCCGCGGTCGAGCGCACGCGGCGGTTCCGCGGCCGCTATCACGTCCTCCACGGCGTCCTGTCGCCGTTGGACGGCGTCGGTCCCGAGAACCTCAGGATCCGCGAGCTCTTGGCCCGGGTGGGGGCCTGGGGCGAGGCGGGCGGCGAGGTCATCCTCGCCACCAACCACGACACCGAGGGGGACGCGACGGCGCTGTACTTGGGCCGGCTCCTTCAGCCCCTGGGAGTGCGCGTGACGCGCATCGCGATCGGCGTGCCCCTGGGCGGGGATCTGGCGTACATCGACGAACAGACGCTTTCGGAAGCGCTTGCCGGAAGACGCAGCGTATGATGCCGCGGCTGTTCGCGCCTCGTAAGATCGTTGTCGTTGAGTCTAGCGTATCAGGGAGAGTCTAATGGCTCGCTTCAACAACATCCTCGAGACGATGGGCAACACGCCGCTGATCCGGCTGAACAAGATGGCCGAGGGCCTCAAGCCCGAGATCTACGTGAAGGCCGAATTCTTCAACCCGGGCGGCAGCGTCAAGGACCGCATCGCCACCTCCATGATCGACGACGCGGAGCGGCGCGGCCTCCTCAAGCCCGGCGGCACGATCATCGAAGGCACCTCCGGGAACACCGGCATCGGGCTCGCGCTCGTCGCGGCGCTCAGAGGCTACAAGATCGTCTTCACGATCACCGACAAGCAGTCGCGCGAGAAGATCAATCTGCTCAAGGCGCTCGGGGCCGAGGTCATCGTGTGCCCGACCGCGGTCGACCCGGAGGACCCGCGCTCCTACTACTCGGTCGCCAAGGCGCTCGCCAAAGAAATCCCGAACGCCTATTACCCGAACCAGTACGCGAACCCGATGAACCCCGAGGCGCATTATCGCACGACGGGGCCCGAGATCTGGCGCGACAGCGAAGGCAAGGTCACGCACTTCGTCGCCGGCATGGGCACGGGCGGCACGATCTCGGGCGTCGGCCGCTGCCTCAAGGAAAAGAACCCGAAGGTGAGGGTCCTCGGCGTCGACCCGATCGGCTCGCTCTACTACGAGAAGCTCAAGAAGAACAAGGT
>JACQPK010000006.1 GCA_016207565.1 Elusimicrobiota bacterium | reverse complement strand
TCGCGAGACGATGGACACGTTCGCCGGCGTGCCGATGCGCGTGGGCTGGTGGCGCCCCGGGCGCGGCGACGCGCATCCCGCGCTGATGCTCGTGATCGGTGCCGTGCCGATCGGCATCGACTTCCCCGAATTGCGCCTCGCCGCCGACGGTCTCGCGCGCGCCGGCTTCCAGGTCATGATCCCCGATCTGCCGTTCCTCAAAGAGGAGCGGCTCGACCCGACGGGACCGGCGCAGATCGCCGCGGCGTTCGCCGCGCTCCGGGGACACGGCACCAGGGGCCGCCCCGCCGCGATCGGGTTCTCGGTCGGCGGCGGGATGCTGCTCGCGGCCGCCGGGCGCGAGAGCGAGCTCGCGTCGGCGAGCGCCGTCGCCGTGCTCGGCGCGTACTTCGACCTGCGCACCTACATCGCGAGCGTCGCCTCGCGCGCGCAGCCGCGCGGCACGTCCGCGGTGCAGTGGGAGACGAGCAGCGACGTTCCCGGGCGCATGACCGCCGCCGCGGAGCGACTCGCGCGCGACGCGGCGGAGCGCGCCGCGATCGACGACGCCCTGGCGACGCCGTCGTTCGCCGAGGCGCTGGCCCGCCTCGACGCGCTGCCGCGCCGCCTGCGCCAGGCGGGCGACGTCCTCTCACCGAGCGTCACGTGGCCGCGGATCCGTCCACCGGTGTTCTGGCTGCACGACGAGCGCGATGGCTACGTGCCCGTGTCCGAGGCATATGCGGCAAGAGCCGCCCGCCCGCGGCCGGCGCGCGTGCGGATGCTCGTGCTGCGGCTGCTGCAGCACGCCATTCCCGTCGCCGACGCCGCGCGCGGCCAGGGCATCCGCTTCTGGGTCGGCGAGCTGGGCCGGCTCGTGGTGTTCCTCGCGTCGGTCTTCCGCGCGATCCGGTAGTGTCCGCGCTCGCGGTCGTCCCCCTCTCGCTCACGAGGCGATGCTCTTCCTCGCCCGCTGATCCCGCCGGCAACGGGCGGCCACCGACCTCACTGAGCCCTGCACAGCGATCCACTTCAAGATCGCGCGATCCCGTCAGTTTTGAAGTGGATCGACGAGCAGAGCGCAAAGTGTGGTCGTGCCCGGAGCGGTCGCACCCCAGGCGTGGTCGATCCACTTCAGAACTGCACGATCCCGTCGGAAATGAAGTGGATCGATGAGCACGGCCCCACAAGGGTGGTGGTGCTCAACCCCCCGCCGAAATGGAGTGGATCGACGAGCTGACCGCGATCGGCAACTCCGAGGCCCGGGCCGCGATCATCGCCCTCCTGTTCGGCGACGATCCGCGGCCCCGCCACCAGAGCGAGATCGCGAAAGAGACCGGACTGTCGCTGCGGCCGGTCCAGCGCGAGCTCGAGCGTCTGGTCGCCGCCGGGCTCGTCGTGCGCGGAAAAGCCGATGGGTTGACGCTGCGGCGGACCGAGCGGGTCGACGCGTACATGCGGCCGTACTGGGCGGACCCGTCATGTCCGATCTATCCGGAGCTGCGGGCGATCGCCGCGAAGACCCGAGGAGCGGCCGCCGCGATCCGGGCGGCGTTGCCCGAGCACGCGCGTCTGGCCTGGATCACGAGTGCCTATGCGGTGGGCCGGGCCGGCCCCGACGCTCCGATCGAGGTGGCGGTGATCGGGCACCCCAAGCAGCTCATCGCTCGCGCCCTCGAGCGTCTCGGGGCGGCGGCGCTCCATCGGCGGCTGAAGCCGATCGTCATGTACCAGGACGAGTGGGTGGCCCGGCTCGACAAGCGCGAGATCACGGTCCGCCGCCTGCGCGCTTGGCCGAAGCTGTGGGTCCGGGGTGATGCATTCGCGCTCCGGGACATGGAACGCGGCGAACGCGAGACGAAGGATCTCGTGAAGCGCGTCATCGCGTCAGGCGAGGATCTGACAGACGAATGGGACGACGACTGGGACCCGGACGAGCCGACCCTGAGGGCGCTCTCCGGGTAGGCTCGCGTCGTGAGCCCCGCCGACGACACCGCGTACGGGGAGATCCGCTCCGCCATCCGTGACATCTGCGGCCGCTTCGGCGACGAGTACTGGCGCGAAGGGGACCGCCTGCTCCGCTACCCCAGCGAGTT
>JACQPK010000080.1 GCA_016207565.1 Elusimicrobiota bacterium | reverse complement strand
TCCGGAAACAGCGTGAGGGCGACCGCCAGCGGATAGCCGCCCGTGGCCTCCGCCATCGCGGCGGCGGGGTCCGCCTGCTTCGTCACCTTCGCGGCGGCGCAGGGCGAGGACGCCCCGTCGCACTCCGCGGGCGTGGCCTCCCAGCCCTCGGGCACCTTGAGCGCGAACCCGCCGGAGAGCTTCACCGCGCCCGGAGGGACCGCGTGCCCGGAGGGCGCCGAGAGGACGAAGAAGGATGTCAGGCCCGCCAGAAGCGCCGCCGCGCCCACCGGCGGCGCCCAACTCGACGCGTCCACGGCCTTCGCCCCCGGCGCGGCCGGCGCGGCCTCCGCCTCGACGGCGGCGGCTCGGGCCGCCTGCTTGCGCAGCCACTTCTCGAAGACGACGCCGCAGGCGGCGCACTCGACGGCGCCGTCGTCCGAGGCGGCCGAACAGTTCGGGCACTGCATGCAGACAGTCTACGCGGGGTATCCGCAGACTGTCAATGCCAACTCCATACGGAGAGATTGCGGAAATTTGACATTCCCCAGGGATAGCCGTAGAATCCACTCGGGGGTACCTGATGATGAATTACTCGTCCTGGATCCGCATTGCACTGGCTTCTACGATCTGCTTCTTGAACATGGGCTGCGCCGTCTCCCGACTTTCTAAGCGGCCATCAAAGAAGAACCTCGGAATCCTCGACGTCGGCACTCCCAGAAGCAGGGTTATCGCCGAACTGGGGACGCCGGGCGCGACGAGCGACAAGGCAGGAGAGAAGGTTGACTCCTTCGCGTTCGACCCCGGCGTCTCGGGAGGCATGAAGTTCGCTCGAGGGTTCTTTCACGTGGGCGCCGACCTCTTCACTCTCTTCCTCTGGGAGCTGGTCGCATGGCCGTCGGAGATAGCCGCGGGCGACAGCAAGAAGAAGATCGACGTCGCCTACGACCTTGAGGATCGCGTAAAGACCGTCACCGACTGGACCAAGGGCCGATAGGGGTCATCCGTACCAACGTGTTCCGTCGTCCAGACAACGGTGAAACCGGCCGTCTTTTGGCCTGCCTCGGCCTGTTCCTGCTCCTACTGAGTCCACCCGCGGGCGCCGCTTCGCTCGATGCGCGCCTCGTCAAGTCGGTCACGCGGGGGGACTCCGCGAAAACCCTATCGCTCCTCAAGGCCGGCGCCAATCCGAATTCGCTGAACGAATGGGGTGTCTGCGTCCTCCTCTTGGCGGCCGGCAAGACGGCGGGGACCCATACAGCCGCTGAGCACCAGGCGATCGTGGACGCACTCTATCGGAGTGGAGCACAACTCGGGAGAGTCTTTCGCGCTCCGTGGACTCAGCTCGCGCGCGGCGCGGCGGAGTATCTCCTCTCGGCATGCGCCAGAAACGCGCCTGAAGCTGGATCGTGCGAGGGCGGTGTAGCGATCGCCGCTCGCTATGGGATCATCGAGCAGGCGCGGCTTTTTCTCGAGCGGGGGGCAAGCCCCGACGAGTCCGATGACGAGGGACAGACGGCACTTGTTCTCGCAGCCGCCGGCAACCATTCGGAACTGGCTAAGCTGCTGCTCGAATCCGGGGCGAAGGCGGATACTGCGGTCCTTCGACAATCCACACGCCAAGCGATGGCGACACCCCTGGCCTTCGCGGCCTACCACCAAAACCTCGAAATTGCTCACCGTGTCATCTCCGGCGGAGCATCGTCCAACCTCGCGCGCCAAGCGATCGACTTCCAAAGGTCGCGCGCATCGGCGACCGAGGTGGATCGATGGCGAGACGCCGGCGCATTCCTTGATCGACTCGCGGCAGGCGACTCAGCCACAACCCTTGCGACTCGATCATCGACCGGTGGTCAGTCGCCCCAAGCTGAGATCCACCAAACGTCGCGACGATCTCCGATCGCGGAAGCCCCCACGCTGCTTCGCAGCCGGATACCTATGGATCGAAGGCCCGTAGCGGCCGTCGTGGCCGTTCGAAACAATTCGTTTCCGAGCGAGACCGATCGGACCATGGGGGAAGTCGTCCGAGGCGATATCGTCAAGACCGGTGTCTTCACGGTCGTAGAGCGCAAGAACGTCGATGAAATCCTTAAAGAGGTTCAATTTCAAAAGACGGGACTCACAGAGTCCAAGAACCTCGCGCAGTTGGGCCGAATGCTCAACGCGACGCTGGTCGTCACCATCACGGCGGGCAAATTGGGTGAGAGCTTTCTCCTGACGATCACGGTTACCGAGACTTCTTCAGGGAGGGTTTCATACTCCGACAGCCAGCAGTTCGAATCGCTCGAGATGTCGACCGCCGCCTCGGTGATCCTGGTGAATAGGCTCGTACAGAGCGAGTTCGTTTCCGCCCTCTAGCGCATCTTCCGGCGGTTGGTTTTTCCGGGACGCCACGTACCATTGACAAGCGCCCCCAGCGAAGGATAGACTCGCCACGGTCGTCACTCTACCGGACAAGGAGAGGCTAATGAAGAGAAGCTTGATGGCTCTGGCCGTTCTGGCGCTCGCGTCGAGCGCGCAGGCGGGCGTGCACAACATGGGTGGCTGCGGTCTCGGCTCGATGATCTTCAAGAACAACGTCAAGGGCGAGCAGATCCTCGCCGCGACGACGAACGGTCTCTTCGGCAACCAGACCTTCGGCATCAGCTCAGAGACCTTGGGCTGCACCAAGGACGGCGTCGTGAAGTCCGAGAAGCGCCGCGAAGTCTTCGCCTCGGTGAACCTCCAGAAGCTCTCGCAGGAGATGGCGCAGGGCCGTGGCGAGTTCCTCAACGGCTTCGCCGCGCTCTCCGGCTGCAAGGACCAGGCTTCGCGCGACGCGTTCGCCAAGTTCGCGCAGCAGAACTACCAGAAGATCTTCACCAGCGAGGATACGGACGCCACCGCGCTGCTCAAGAACGTCGACTCGGCCGTCGCGGCCGACCCGGCGTTGTCGCAGGCCTGCGCGTCGTAAGCGTACGCCGATAAACACGCGGGCGGGACGGCTCATCCGGAGCCTCCCGCCCGCGCTGCTTTTGCTGGCCTCGGCGACGGGCGCGGCCGAGCCGGCGTACGTGGGCGAGCTCAAAGCGCGGGCTCGCGAGCTCAGGCTCGCGGAGGATCGCGCCTGGCGCGCCTTGCTGCATGGGTCCGGGCGCGCAAGCCGCGCGGACGGGCCGGCGTTCTTCCTGGCGCCGGACGGGCGGCGCGACCCCGGCGCCGAGCTGGACGCCGACCTCGACGCCTTCGCCGGACCTCCCGTCGCCGACGAGTCCGGCGATCGCGGCGAGGAGCGCCCGCAGCACGCCCAATGCCGCTTCCCGGCGCGTTGGGACTGGCTCAAGGGGCGGCTCTCGATCGATCTGCAGCGGCTGCCCGAGCAGCGCTGCCCGCGCTTCGAGGACTGGCGCGCCTCCATAGACGCTTCAGGTGTAAGTCTCGTTTTCGCTGATGCCTTCCTCCACCACCCCGCGTCCATGTACGGGCATACCTTTCTCCGCATCCACCGGGCCGAAGCGAAGCCGGGCGAGGACCTCCTCGACTACACGATCAATTTCGCGGCGACGCCCGACACCGAGAACGGGCTCCTCTACGCGGTGAAGGGCCTGTTCGGGGCGTTCCCGGGCCGCTACTCGACGCTGCCGTACTACATGAAGATCCAGGAGTACAACAACGTCGAAAGCCGGGACCTCTGGGAGTACCGCCTGTCTTGGGGGCCCGACAAGGTCGACCGCCTGATGCGCCACGTCTGGGAGATGGGGAGCACCCACTTCGACTACTACTTCTTCACCGAGAACTGCTCCTACCAGCTGCTCACGCTGCTCGAGGCCGTCGATCCGGAGCTGAACCTGTCCGCGCCGTTCGGCTTCGGGGTGATCCCCGCCGACACGCTGCGCGCGGTCCTGGCCGCGCGCGGGCTCGTCGGCGAGTCGCGGTTCCGCGCCTCGCACGTCCACCTGATGAAGCTGCGCCGGGAGCGGCTCACGCGGACCGAGCGCGGGCTCGCGGGGCGGCTGGGCCGCGGGGAGGACCCGGCGGCGCTGCCGGCGCTCGACCGCCTTGGGCCCGCGCGCCAGGCCCTGGTGCTCGACTCGGGGCACGACCTATTCCGCTTCCGCGCCGGCTTCGACCCGGAGCTCCCCGCCGAGGAGCGGCGGGCCGAGCGGCGCCTCCTGGTGCGGCGCGGGTCGCTCGGGATCCCTTCGCCGGAGCTCTCCGGGGCGCCGCGGCCCGCGCCTCCGGAGTCGGGGCACGCGACGCGGCGCTACGGCATGGGCGGGGGGACCTCCGATCTCGGGCCGTTCGCCGACCTCCATTTCCGCGGGGCGCTTCACGACCTGCTCGACCCCCCGCACGGCTACGTGCCCGATCACGAGCTGGCGATGGTGGACGCCGTCCTGCGGCTGGACGGCCGGCGCAAGGACGCGTACCTCGAGCGGCTCGATCTCGCCCGGCTCGTGTCGCTCTCGCCGCTCGACCCCTGGGTCCGGCGGCCCTCCTGGTTCGCGACGACGGGGCTGGATCAGGCGCGGGAGCTCGGCTGCGCCGGCTGGGGCTGCGCGGCCTACGTCCTGCGCGGAGGCATGGGGACCGCCGCCGTCACCCGGGTCCTGAGGCGGGAGACCTGGTACGTCTTCGCGGCCGCCGACACCGGGGCCGGACCCGCGTTCGAGCGCGGCTGGCGCGCGGGGGGAGGCGTGGTGGGCGGCCTGCGTCTCGACCTCGGGCCGCGGTGGCGGGCGCTCGCGGAGGCGGGCGAACTGCGCTACCCCTGGGATCCGCCGCGCCGCTGGGTGCGCGTCTCGCAGGCCGCGGGCCTGGCCGGTCGCTGGGAGCTCCGCCTGACCCTCGAGCGGCGCGTGCCCGTCAACGAGGTCTCCGCGGCGCTGGTCGGCTACTTCGGGCCCTGACCGGTAGCTACAGCGCGGCCAAAAGCTCCGCGGGCGCGAGCTTGGCTTGCCGGAGGATCGAGCGCAAGGTGTCGGGGCTCAAGTCTCCCCGTGCACCGGGACCGTAACGAGCAGGTTGCCCTTCTTGAGCTGCGCGTGGCTGCCCTTCTGGCGCACGACAGAGAAGCCGAGGCGCCCGAGCGCGCGGAGCAGACGCTTGGGCTTGACGACGGGGAGCTCAGGCAACGGCGGTGACCCGCAGGTTGACCTTGAGCCGGAACGTCTTTTGGACGCTGTCAGGGGCGACGATGCGGGGGTCCTGCGCCGGGGGAACGGGACGGAGGTACGGCAGGTTGTTCTCGATCGCCGAGTCGATGTAGAGCTCCACCGCTTCGCGCAGCATCTCCTTGGCCTTGGCGGGCGTCGGGCCCTCGGACGCCACATCGACATCGAGGCACAGCGCGGTGAATCCCTTTGGCTGCTTGAGCAGCACGCAGGAGAACGCGAGTTCCGAGGCGGTCATGGGCTCAGCTCCGAGTATAACAGGGGCCGCCGGTCGATGCAATGTCGGCGCCTTGCGGCCTCTGCGGCGGCGCTGGTCGGCTACTTCGGGCCCTGACCCGAGACGGTCTCCTCGACGGTGCGGGCCAGCAGGTCGAAGTCGAACGGCTTATAAAGGAAGGACCGCGCCCCCAAGAGCAAGGCGTCCTTCTTCAGCTCCTCGTCGGCGTGTCCGGTCATCACCAGCACCGGCGCCCCCGACCGGGCGACGATCTCGCCCAAGGCCTGCAGCCCGGTCATGCCGGGCAGGACGTTGTCGAGGAGGATCGCGTCGAAGCGATGCGCGGTCAGAAGCTGCAGCGCGTCCTCGGCGCTCTCCGCCGCGGTCACGGAAAAGCCCCGTGCGGACAGGAAGCGCTTGAGCACGTCCGCGTTGACCCGGTCGTCCTCGACGACGAGAACGGAATAGCTCACCGGCGGGCTTCGAGGATCTGGTCGATGCGGGCGAGCAGGTCCCGGGGCAAGAACGGCTTGGGCAAAAACGACGCGCCGTGCCGGCGGATCACGTCGCGGGCGCGGGCGGTGGCGTAGCCGCTCATGAAGAGGACCGGCAGGCCCGGACGACTGCGCCGCATGCGCTCGTAGGCCTCGAGGCCGTCGAGCTTGGGCATCACCACGTCGAGGATCGCGAGCCGGATCGGGCCGGACTCCCCTTCCAACAGGCGTACGGCCTCCTCGCCGTCCGGCGCCACGAGCAGCTTGAAGCCGTGCGGGGCCAGCACGCGGGCGACGGAGTCGCGCACCAGGTGCTCGTCGTCGGCGACGAGGATGATCCCCCGGGAACCGGGCGGACGCGCCTCGGAGACCTTCGGCGCCAGCGGCGCCGCCGCGGGGACGCCGTCGGCGGCCCTGGGCAGGAGGAGCTTGAACGTCGAGCCGCGGCCCGTCGAGGACTCGAAGGACAGCAGGCCGTCGTGGTCGCGGGCGATCGCGTAGGCCATCGAGAGGCCGAGGCCGGTGCCTTGCCCGGGCCCGCGGGTCGTGAAGAACGGCTCGAAGATGCGGTGGCGGTGCTCCTCGGGGATGCCGTGCCCGGTGTCCTCGAGCGTCAGCGCGGCGTAGCGGCCCGGAGCCAGCGTGCCGTGGGGCGTGACGAGCGGTTGGGAGAGCTGGACGGCGGCGGTCGAGACCCGCACGCGTCCCTCGCCGGCGATCGCGTCGCGGGCGTTCAGGGCCAGGTTCAGGAGCACCTGGTCGAGCTGGCTCGAGTCGGCGTCGACGAGGAGCGGCTCCGCCGAGACCTCCACGTCGAGGCGCACCTTCTCGCCCAGCACCGCCGACGCCATGGCCCGGTTTCGCGCGACCGCGTCGTTGAGATCGACCCGGCGCTTGTCGGCCTCCCCTTGGCGGCTGAACGTGAGCAGGCGCAGCACGAGCCCGGCGGCCCTCTTCGAGGCCGTGATGATGGACGCCGCGTCCGTCGAGGCGGGGTCGTCCGGCCTCAGCTGCTGCTGGATGAGCGCGGAGAGTCCCATGATCCCGGTCAGGATATTGTTGAACTCGTGGGCGACGCCTCCGGCGAGGCGGCCGACCGCCTCCATCTTCTGCGCGACCATGAGCTGGCGGTCCTTCTCCCGGAGGGACTTCTCGGCGGCGAGCTGGTGGGTCATGTCCTCGGCCATGACCAAGAAGGAGTCCGTTCCCTCGAACTCGAGGCGGCTGGAGGTGATGCGCACCGGCAAGGTCGAGCCGTCCTTGCGCCGGTGCGTCCAGACGCCTTGATGCATCACGCTCCGGTCGGACGACGCTCTCAACTCCGCGATCCTGGCGAGAAAGCGCTCCTTCTCCTCCGGGGGCCGGAGTTCGACCGCCGTGAGCGCCAGCAGCTCATCGCGCGTGTAGCCGTACAGCCGGAGCGCCGCCTCGTTGGCCGCGAGCATGCGCAAATCCGCCACGCCCGCGACCCAGAGGGGGTTCGGGTTTCGCTCGAAGAGGAGCCGGTAGGCGCTGTCCCCGCCCGGAAGGGCGGCACCGGCCGCCTTCGCTGACTTTCGCGGGCTCGGCATCGGGGCTACCCTGAGTATAACATTTCGACTCCCGGGGAGGACCGGCAATTTGGTCACAGTTTCGTCACCTCCATGAGTCGAACGCCAGCTTCGCGAACAGCCCGGCGCAGACCGCGACGATCGCCGGACGGATCGCCGCCGCGCCCCGGCGCAGGCCCAGGTGGGCGCCCACCGTGTGCCCGAGGATGCTCACGGCGCCCATCGAGATCCCAAGCTCGAGGTGCACGCGCCCGGCGACGAGGAACGCGGCCAGGGCCGCGAGGTTCGACGACAGGTTGAGGACCTTGGCGCGCGCAGTGGCGCCCAGCAGGTCGTGGCCGCAGAAGCGCGCCAGGCCGAGCGCGAAGAACGTCCCCGTGCCGGGGCCGAAGAAGCCGTCGTAGGCGGCCACGCCGGCGCCCACCGCGAGCGACGCCGGCGTGGCCTCGGGGTCGCCCGGCCGGTGGCCGCGCCCTTCCACGCGGTCTTGGTGGCCGTAGACCGCGGCGCCCACGAGCGGCAGCGCCGCCAGGAGCAGCGGCCGGAGCCAGGCCGGATCGAGCAGGAGCGTCAGCCGCGCGCCGGCCCACGAGCCCGCGAACGCCGCCGCGACCACGGGCAAAAACGGGACCACGGGGATCCGCAGCTGCCGCCCGTAGCGCGCGGCGGAGGCCAAGGTCCCGATCGAGGACGCGAGCTTGTTGGTCCCGAGCAGGAGGGCCGGCGGCAGCCCCGCCGCGAGATACGCCGGAAGCGTGATCAGGCCGCCGCCGCCAGCCAACGCGTCGACCACCCCCGCGAAGAACACGAGCGCGCCGAGCAGCCCGAGGGCCTCCGGGCCCAGGGTCTGGGCCTCCG
>JACQPK010000446.1 GCA_016207565.1 Elusimicrobiota bacterium | reverse complement strand
GTAAACCCTGGGGACAGTCCCCAGGGTTTACTTTTTTTCTGTGACCGGCGTCACGTGACCGAAGTCGTCTTGCAGCCTGCAAGGTGGTCCGCTAACGTATCGGCATGAACAGCCAACCCGGGATGGAGAAGGTGGTGGCCCTCTTGCGCAGCCGTTTGACGGCCCTGGGACACTGGCCGGACGCGGCCGAGGTCGAGCGCGTGGCGCTTCGCATCCACCGTTCCATGGGCGCGCGCACGCGTTGGTTCCATAGCCGCCGCCACGCGGTCGCCATGACCGAGGGCGCGGACCCGATCGCCGCCTTGGCCGCCCTCTTCCACGATACCGTATACGTGCAGGTGGACCTGGGCCTGCCGCCCGCCTACGAGGAGCTCCTCTCTCGCTTCGTGGTGCGCGACGGCGTGGGCTACCGGGTGGCGGACTCGCCCCCCGGGTTCTTGGCCTCGCTGTTCGGCCTCGAGCCCGGGGCGTCGCTGTCGCCGTACGGTGGACTCAACGAGTATCTTAGCGCGGCGGCCGCGGTGACGGAGCTTCAGGACATGCTCACGCCCCTCGAGCTCGTCGAGGTCGTGTGCTGCATCGAGGGGACTATCCCGTTCCGCTCGAACAAGCCCTTCGAGCGGCTCGCCGAGCGCCTGCGCAAGATGGCGTTCTCCGAGCCGCAGGTCCGCCAGGCGGTCGAGCGCGCGGTGTGGGTGGCGCAGAAGGATGTCGAGAACTTCGCCGACCCCGACTGCGGCGTCTTCCTCGATAACACCTGGCTCCTCCTGCCGGAGACGAACCCGGCGCTCTTGGTGCCGGACGTGTACACGGTCAAGGACTACCGCGTCGCGCTGCACAAGATGGAGGGGTTCTTGAGCGGGCTCTCGGCGGAGCGCGTCTTCCATCGCTTCGGGAACTATCCGACCGACTCGGAGTATTTGGGCCTGCTCTCGGCGGCGGCGCAAAACATCCAGACCGCCGTCCGCTACCTGCGCGCCAAGCTGGCCGCGTCGGCCGTGCTCGAGGCGCTGGCCGAGCAGACGGGCGGCGACGCGCCGATCTCGATGTTCATGGGAGCCCGGTCCGGCAAGCGGCGCCTGGAGGCCTGGCTTCCGGTCGTGGACGCGGCGGAGGACTGCGACCCCGTGGTGCTCAAGCTCCTCGACGAAGGGCGGCCCAAGGCGACCTCGTTCGACATCCGGCGGGCGCCGCTCGCTTCCTATATATACCGGAGCCTGGGCGAGGCCGCCGTGGAGCGGGCGGCCGCCGAGGCCAAGCGGATGTTCAAGGGAGAGCTGGGACCGGCCGAGTTCCTGCGCGGGCTGCCCGGGCCCGTGGTCGAAGCCGTCGCCGGCGGGCTCGAGCGCACGGTGGCGACGCGCGAGCCCATGCTGCGGCGCCGGCCCTGGGCGCTTCGCGCCTGACCCGGACAGAACCTTGACGGCGCGGCAAACCCCTGGTAAAGTCGCGGGGTGAAGTGTCCGAACTGCAATAGAGAGGCGGCCGATGATGCCGTCGAGTGCGCCAATTGCCACTTCGTCATCTCGAAGTGGCGCTCCGCGCAATCGGCCCGGCCCGCCGCGGCGCCGGAGCCGAAGGCCCCGTCCGGGGAGGACTCCGGGCTGCAGCCTTGGATTCTCGCGCTCGCGGGCCTCGTCCTGGTCGTCGGAGTGTTCTTCGTGCTCCACGGCAGCGGAGATGCGGACTCCGGCGAGGGCGGCAGCCTGGGGCCCGGCTACTGCGCCTTCTCCGGCGTGGTGATCGATCTGTATCGCCTCGAGCCCGTCAAGCGAGCGCAGTTTACGCTCAGGCCGAAAGGGGCCGCCCGGTCCGACGGCGCAGGCCGCTTCTACGTGAAGGTGAAGTCCGGGATCCCCTATCGGCTCCAGATCGAGCATGCGGACTTCAAGCCGACGTGGCTGGAAGGGGCCTGGCGCGATGCCACGTTCGAGCAGCGCGTGCGCGCCTCGCGCATCCTCGAGAAGGCGGGAACGGAAGACGATCCTTCGACCAAGCCGCTCGAGTGCCGGAGCCAAGAGGAGCGGAGCCTGACCGTGGGGCTCGTCCCGAAAGCCGTCTCCCCGGAAGAGAAGAAGGACATCGACGCGGTCCCATGACGGGGGCCGCCGAAGAGACCCTCTGGTCCGGCAGCCCCGCGCTGCGCACCGCTTGGCCCGCCCTCGCCCTCGCGGGCGCCAGCGTGCTCGGCGCTCCCGCCCTCTACGTCTACGGCGCCGGACTCTGGTGCCTGGGCGCTCCGGTGCTCGGCGGCGTGCTTTTCGGGGCGGCCTGGCTGAAGACGCGGATGCACCGCTACGTGGTCACCAGCCAGCGGGTGATCGCCGTCGCCGGCTTCCTTTCGCGTAGTCGAGTCGAGATCGAGCTCTCCGACATCCGACAGCTGACGCTCAAGCAGTCCCTCGGTCAGCGGTTGCTGGGAGTGGGGGACATCGAGATCGAGTCCGCCGGCGGCGGAGAAGTCGAGATCCGTGTCGCCGCGATCGCCCGTCCCGCCGAGGTGCTCGAGTCGATCCGTCGTGCCCGCCTGTCCACCAAAGTTAGCACTCCCATCTAGGGATTGACAGCTTTGACCCTAGGTTTGGTATAATTAGCAGTAGTCGTAGGTGACTGCTAATATCCATTTAGGAGGACACTGCACATGGCGGAGGCTACGTTGACGAAGGTGAAGATTCAGCCTCTCGGCGACCGCGTTCTGGTCAAGCCGGTCGAGGCGAAGGAAGTCAAGAAGGGCGGGATCATCATCCCGGACACCGCGAAGGAGAAGCCGCAAGAGGGCGAAGTCGTCGCCTGCGGCAAGGGAAAGACCACCGAGGACGGCAAGCTCCTCGCGATGGAAGTAAAGGCGGGCGATCGGATCCTGTACGGAAAGTACTCCGGCAACGAGATCAAGATCGACGACCAGGAGTACCTCATCATGCACCAGGACGACATCCTGGGCATCCTGAAGTAACCCCAATCTAAGGAGAGGCATAGAAAATGGCTAAGCAGATTCTTTTCGCCGAGGACGCCCGGAAGAAGATGAAGGACGGCGTCGACAAGCTCGCGAACGCCGTGAAGGTGACGCTCGGCCCCAAGG
>JACQPK010000461.1 GCA_016207565.1 Elusimicrobiota bacterium | reverse complement strand
GTCCGATGCCGGCCGCCGCCGCCTCGAGGATCGCGTCCGCCGCGAAGGGCGGCGGCACGAAGATGAGGGAGACGTTGGCCCCGGCGAGCCGCACCGCGTCCGCGACGGTGTCGAAGACGGGGACGTCCAGGTGGCGCGTTCCGCCCTTACCCGGCGTTACCCCCGCCACGACCTTCGAGCCGTAGGCGATGCACTGCTGGGCGTGGAAGGAGCCCGCGGAGCCGGTCAGGCCCTGCACGACGAGACGCGACTCGCTGTTCAGCAAGATGCTCATTTGTTCCCCCGCTTCGCGTGGCCGTTCTCGGCCGGAAGGCTCTTCACCGAGGCGACCGCCTTCTGGGCGGCGTCCCACAGGCTGTCGGCCTGGATCATCGGAAGGCCGGACTTGGCCAAGAGGGCCTTGCCTTCCTCGACTTGCGTCCCTTCGAGGCGGACGATGAGCGGCAGCTTCATGCCCGTCCGCTTGGTCGCGGTGATGACGCCTTCGGCGATCGTCGTGCACTTCATGATGCCGCCGAAGATGTTCACGAGCACCGCTTTGACGGCCTTGTCCTTGAGCAGTATCTGGAAGGCGCGCGTGACCTGGTCGGCCGTCGCGCCGCCGCCCACGTCCAGGAAGTTCGCCGGGCGCCCTCCGGCCAAAGACACCGTGTCCATCGTCGCCATCGCCAGGCCCGCCCCGTTGACGAGGCAGCCGATGTTGCCGTCGAGCTCGATGTAGTTGATGCCGACCTTCTTGGCTTCCTTGTCGAGCGCGGTCGCCTCGAGGTCCTCGCGCTTCGCCTGGTCCGGATGGCGGAAGAGGGCGTTGTCGTCGGTGCTCATCTTCGCGTCGAGCGCGATCAGCTCGCCCTTCTTCGTCACGACGAGGGGGTTCACCTCGACGAGGTTCGCGTCGTTTTCGATGAAGACGCGCGCGACGAGCTTGACCAGCTTCACGAAGGGGCCGATCTGCTCGGGCGTGAGCCCGAGGGCGAAGCCGATGCGGCGCGCCTGGTAGTCCTCGACGCCGCGGATCGGGTCGATCGGCTCGCGGAGGATCGCCTCAGGCCGCTCGTGGGCGAGGCGCTCGATCTCGACGCCGCCTTCGGAGGAGGCGATGATCGCGGGGCGCCCCTCCTTGCGGTCGAGGACGATCGAGAAGTAGATCTCGCGGCCGATGTCGGTCGCCTGGTCGACGAGGACCTCGCGGACGAGGACGCCCTTCGGCCCCGTCTGCGGGCTGATGAGCGTCATGCCGAGGATCGCCTGGGCCGCGGCCTTGGCCGCCGCGGGAGTCTTGGCGAGCTTGACGCCGCCCGCCTTCCCGCGGCCGCCGGCCAGCACCTGGGCCTTGAGCACCCAGGGACCCCTGCCGGCGCGCTTCAGCGCGCCGGACAATTGCCTTGCTTCCCGGATGACGCCGCCCGTGGGCGGGACCGGGACCCCCCGGTCCCGCAAGATCGCCTTCGCTTCATGCTCGAGTAGTTTCATGGATGGGTCCTGTGTACTCCGACTGGGGACGGATCAAGCGGTCCTGACCGTGCTGTTCCATCACGTGCGCGCACCAGCCGCCGACGCGGCCGCAGGCGAACATGGCTACGAATTGATCGGGCGATAGCCCGATCGATTGCAATACAAGTGCCGTGTAGAACTCGACGTTCGTCTTGAGGTTGCGGCCCGGCTTGTGCTCCTCCAGGACCCGCAGCGCGATCTGCTCGACCGCGCACGCGAGGTCGTAGAGCTTCTTGTTGTGCAGATCGGCGCCGGCCATCTCGCGGGCGGCGCGCGCGAGCACCTCCGCGCGCGGATCGCGGACCTTATAGACGCGATGGCCGAAGCCCATGATCCGCCGCCCGGCGGCGAGCTCCTTCTTGAGCCAGTCCTCGGCCCGGTCGGCGCTCTGAATGTCGACGAGCATGTCGAGGACCGGCCCCGGCGCTCCGCCGTGAAGCGGGCCCTTGAGGGCGCCGACGCCGCCCGTGACCGCGCTCACCATGTCCGAGCGGGTCGAGGCGATCACGCGCGAGGTGAAGGTCGAGGCGTTCATCCCGTGGTCGATAACCGTGACCCAGTAGGTGTCGAGCGCCTTGGCCGCGGCCGGGTGGGGCTTCTCCCCGAACACCATATAGAGGAAGTTCTCGGCCATCGACAGCTCGGGGCGGGGCGGGATCGGGTCGAGCCCCTGGCGCAGCCGGGAGTGGGCCGCGACCACGGTCGGGAAGCGCGCCGCGAGCCTCTTGGCCATGGCGAGGTCGCCGGCCCCAGAGAGGTCGTTGGGGTTCGAGACGTCGAGCGAGAGCGTCGCGCACGCCATGCGGAGGGCGTCGATCGGCGGCGCGTTGCGGGCGGTCCTGATGATGTCGAGCGTCTCGGGCCGCAGCGCCCGGAGGGCGGCGAGCTCCTTGCGGATGCCGGGGACCTCCTCCTTCGCGGGGAGCGCCCCGCGCCAGAGCAGCGTGCAGGCCTCCTCGAAGGAGGCGCGCTCCGCGAGTTGGTCGACGTCGTAGCCCCCGATGACGAGGCGCCCCCGCGCTCCGTCGACCATGGAGAGCCTGGTCTGGCAGGCGACGACGCCCTCGAGCCCCGGGACGTATTTCGACTCGCCCATCGCCCCGATTCTATGAAAGAAAGTAAAGTGGGGACAGTCCCCAATTTACTTTCTTCACTTCCGCGCGGCGGGCTTGCGGAGGAGCGGCGGGCGAGCCATCCTAAGGCCGTGCCAGCAGGCCCCGCCGCCTTCGCCCTCGCCGCCTTGGGCCTCCTCGCGCTCGCGCCGGCCGCGCCGCGGGCGCAGCCGCTGGGGGCCGACAGTGCGCTCCAGGAGGCCCTCGAGGAGGCGGACAAGAATAACTGGCCGGCCGTGCTCGGGAAGGCCGGGGCATCGCTGGCCCTCCGCGACAGCTATGAAGGGAGGGTCCTGCGCGCCCGCGCGTACTTCCACCATGCCTACGACGGCGAAAGCGGCTTCCCCCGCGCCGCGGCCGACGCGCGCGCAGCGCTCAAGCTGAGGCCGGGCGATCCGGTCGCGCTGCATTATTTGGCGCTCTCGCTGGGCAAGCAGCGCAAGTTCCCGGAGGCCGTCGAGGCGGCCGGACAGGCCGTGAAGGCCGCGCCCGCCGACGCCTCCGCCTGGTTCCTCCTCGCGGGGCTTCGGGAGGCCGCCGGACGCACCGAGGACGGGCTCGAGGCGCTCGCCGCCGCCGCCAGGCTCGACGCGAAGTTCGGCCCGGCACTCGACGCCGCGCGGCGGGGAGAGCGGATCTCCGTCGACTTCGACGGCCCCCCGGCCGCCGGGCCGCCGGCCGCGCCGCCTCGCTCGGGTCCCCGAGACGTCCATCCCTACCTCCTCCTGGGCATCGGTTTCACGGTCGCGGCCGCGGTGCTTTTGGCGCTGGGCCGGGAACGCAAGCGCCTCTGGTAGATTTAGTATACTCCCCTTGGCATGTCCGCCAAGACGCAGGCGCTGCGCGAGCCGATCCGCCATCTGGATCTCCTCGCGCCGCTCGTGGTGGACGAGGAAACCCCTTACGGCGAAGTGCTGGCCCAGATGCGCCGCCAGGCGCGCGGGTCGGTGGTGGTGTGCCGGGGGACGACGGTCGCGGGCGTGTTCACCGAGCGCGACTTTCTCTACAAACACTGCCTCGAGCGCGTCGATCCGAAGACGGCGATCGGCAAGCTCATGTCGACCCACCCGGTCACCGTGACCCCGAAGACGACCCTCGGGGAGGCGGTCGAATTGATGCATGACAAGAAGTTCCGGAACCTGCCGATCGTCGATGACAACGGGCGGCCCATGGGGCTGCTGACGGTCGGCAGCATCATCCGGTATTTGGCGGAGAACTTCCCCCGGGAGGTCGTCAACCTCCCGCCGACGATGCAGGTCAGCGACGAAACCGACGGAGCCTAACACCCGATCACCATGGATACTACAGCCACGAAGAGCAAGAAGCAGGTCAAAGAGATCGATGCGGTCACGATCCGTTTCGCCGGGGACTCCGGCGACGGCATCCAGCTCACCGGAGGCCAGTTCACCACCTCGACCGCGCTGGCCGGCAACGACCTGAGCACCCTTCCGGACTTCCCGGCCGAGATCCGCGCCCCCGCGGGCACGCTCCCGGGCGTGTCGGGCTTCCAGATCCACTTCAGCTCCCGCGACGTCCTGACGCCGGGCGACGCGCCGAACGTCCTCGTCGCGATGAACCCGGCCGCGCTCAGGGCGAACATCAAGGACCTCGAGACGGGCGGCACGCTGATCGTCAACACGGACGCCTTCACGGCCAACAACCTGCAGAAGGCCGGCGCGGCGACGAACCCCCTCGAGGACGGCTCGCTCTCCGCCTACCGCGTCATCCAGATCCCGCTGACCACGCTCACCGACAACGCCCTCAAAGGCATGAACATGTCGCGGACGCAGGTCGACCGCTGCAAGAACTTCTTCGCCCTCGGCCTGATGTACTGGCTCTACGAGCGGCCGATCGAGAACACGATGGCGTGGATCGAGAAGAAGTTCAAGAAGGTCCCCGACATCATGGAGGCCAACCGGAAGGCGCTCTTGGCCGGCCACGCCTACGCGGAGACCGTCGAGGTCTTCGAGCACCACTACCGCGTCAAGAAGGCCCCGATCACGCCCGGCCGGTACCGCAACATCACCGGCAACGCGGCCACCGCGCTCGGGCTCATCGCGGCGGGCAAGCTCGCCGACAAGCCCGTGTTCTACGGCTCCTACCCGATCACCCCGGCCTCGGACATCCTGCACGAGCTCTCGGCGCACAAGGAGTTCGGCGTACGGGCGTTCCAGGCCGAAGACGAAATCGCGGCGATCGGCGCCGCGATCGGCGCGGCCTTCGGCGGCCACCTCGCCGTGACCGGCACCTCCGGCCCCGGCGTCTGCCTCAAGAGCGAGGCGATCAACCTCGCGCTCATGATGGAGCTCCCGCTCGTCATCGTCAACATACAGCGCGGCGGACCGTCCACCGGGCTCCCGACGAAGACGGAGCAGTCGGACCTCCTGCAGGCAATGTACGGCCGCAACGGCGAATCGCCGGTCGCGATCGTCGCGCCCGCCACCCCGGGCGAATGCTTCCCGCTGGCGATCGAGGCGTGCCGCATCGCGCTGAAGTACATGATGCCGGTCTTCTTTCTCTCCGACGGCTATCTCGGCAACGGCTCCGAGCCGTGGAGGCTTCCGGATACCTCGAAGCTGCCGGATCTGAAGGTGAAGCATCCGGCCGATCCCAAGGAGTACAAGCCGTACAAGCGCGACGCCAATCTCGTGCGGCCATGGGCGCTTCCCGGCACCCCGGGCTTCGAGCACCGGCTCGGCGGCATCGAGAAGCAGGACGGGACCGGGAACGTCAGCTACGATCCCGACAACCACGAGAACATGGTGCGCATCCGCGCCCAGAAGGTCGCGAACGTCGCCAAGGACATCCCGCCGACCGAGATCCTCGGGGAGAAGAAAGGCAAAGTCCTGATCGTCGGCTGGGGCTCGACCTACGGCGCGATCACGGCCGCCACGCGCGAGTTCCAGGCCGCCGGCAAGCCGGTGTCGTCGGTCCACCTGCGGCACCTCAACCCGTTCCCGCCGGACCTGGGCGAGATCTTCCGCAGCTTCGAGCGCGTCGTCGTCCCGGAGATGAACCTGGGACAGCTCAACGTGCTGCTCCGCTCCAAGTACCTCGTCCCCACGGTCGCGCTCAACAAGGTGAAGGGACAGCCGTTCAAGATCTCCGAGATCCGGAACAAGGTCCAGGCCGTCTTGGACGGCAAGGAATAACGTCATGACTACCGCTTCCCCCACGCCCGCTTCCGCGCCTCTCACCCGCAAGGACTTCGTCAGCGACCAGATGGTCCGCTGGTGCCCCGGCTGCGGCGACTTCGCGATCCTGGCGCAGGTCCAGAACGTGATGCCGACGCTCGGCGTCCCGCGCGAGAAGGTCGTGTTCGTCTCCGGCATCGGCTGCTCGAGCCGCTTCCCGTATTACATGAATACCTTCGGCTTCCACACCATCCATGGCCGCGCACCGGCCGTGGCCACCGGGATCAAGTGCTCCAACCCCAACCTGCAAGTGTGGGTGGCGACCGGCGACGGCGACGGGTTGTCC
>JACQPK010000460.1 GCA_016207565.1 Elusimicrobiota bacterium | reverse complement strand
GAACAAGGCCGAGGTCCTCGAGCACCTCGCGGGCCTCGGGCGGAGGCTGCCGCAGGCGCTCTTGTCGCGCGCGCGCCGGGCGCAGGAGACCCTCCGGCACCTCGCGCAGAGCCCGACGCTGCGCGACCCGCGGCGCCTCTACGAGGACCGCGCGCGGCGGATCGACGAGCTCCAGGCCCGGCTCCTCGCGGGCCCGATGCGGGTCGTCGAGGACCGGCGGCGGGCCCTCGCCCTGCTCGCGCGCCGCCTGGAGCCCGCCGTGCGCGGGAAGGTCCAGCACGCGGAGAAGGACGTCCGCCTTCAACTGGAGAAGCTCAACGCCCTGAGCCCGCTCGCGTGCCTGTCGCGCGGCTACGCGATCCCCTTCACCGTGCCCGACGGACGGGTGCTCCGGTCGGCCAAAGACGCCGCGCCCGGGCAGACGCTGCGGGTGAGGCTGCATGACGGCGACGTGTTCACGGAGGTCCGGAAAAACCCATGAGCAACAAGAAAGAAACGTTCGAGGCGTCGCTGCAGCGGCTGGAGGACATCGTCCGCGACCTCGAGAGCGGCGAGAAGGGTCTCGAGGACTCGCTCAAGCTGTTCGAGGACGGGGTCTCGCTCTCGCGAGGCCTTACGCAGCGGCTGGAGGACGTGAAAAAGCGCGTCGAGGTCCTTACTAAGGAAGGCAAAGACAAGCTGACCGCCAAACCGCTGCCCGAGGAAGTGGAGTAAGTAAAGTGGGGACAGTCCCCACTTTACTTGCTTAACGGCCGGTCGTCGAGCTCGGCCGGGATCGGCCGCGGAACCGGCTTCCAGTCGTACTCGAACAGGGGGTTGTGCGTGTCCCCTTCGCTGTCGTAGATCTTCTTCGAGAACTCCACCCGGACGAACGTCCGCCGTAGAGCCTCCCGCGCGATGGCGGCGCGGTGGACCGAATAGGAGTCCCAGAAGTAGATCCCGAAGTTCTCCGCCGGCCAGGCCATGGTTTCGTCCGCCTGGCGCTCGAGCTCCGCGTGGACGTGGTGCTTGGCCGGGTCCAGCGCCGTCAGGTCGAAGACCTGGTCGTAGAACACGGTGCCCAGCACGCTGCTCGCCGAGTAGGCGTGCTCGGGCGGCAGCTTCACCGGGTACCGCGCGCCCTGGACGCCGTCGATGTGGATGCCGGGCTTGCGGTGCGTTTGGCCCGCGACGACCGCGCTGAAGTCGACGGTGAGGTAGGCGTAGAACTCCTCGAGCTTGGGGTTGATCGCCGCCTCGTGGTCGATCATCTTCTGGATGAACTCGCGGAGATGTTCGAGCTCGGCCGGGATCTTAAATCCCGTTTTGGGCATCTTGATCGGCATGTTCAGCACCGAGACCGACGGCTCAGCGAACGTTCGACGGTCCTCCACCGTCCCGATCTTCACGGGAGCATGCGACTCGAGAAGCTTCGAGAGGCTCCAGGGCTCGAGCAGCGTCCGGTAGATCGGGGAATCGGTCCGCGCCGGCGGCCTCGGCGCCGGAGTCATCGTGAAACCGGCGCCCGACAGCGTCACCCTCCGCATGTCGGCGCGCAGCGAGCGGTCGCGGGCCACCGTCCACTCGGCGCCCGGCGTGCGCAGGAGCAGCAGCCGCATCCAGCCCTTCACGAACGCGCGGACGGCGCGCGTCAGCCCCGGGTTCGGGCGCGGCTCGGCGCGCGGCGCCGCCTTCTCCCCGGGCGGCGGGCGGCGGTCCGCCAAGAGCTCGTGGGCCTCGGCATAGGGGGACACGAGGAGATAGGGCTCCGGCATCAGGCTCTCGAGCAGCCGCCGGTCCGGAGGCAGGTAGGAGTTCGAGTAGACCTCGAGCTCGACCTCCGGGTGCAGGGCGCGCCAGCCGGCCTCGAGCCCCTGGAGCCACCCGGTCCGTCCCGCCGCTCGGCCGTCCTCGGTGACGACCTGGAGGTCCAGGTCGCTCCCGACGCGGACCGCCCCGTACGCGTAGCTCCCCCAGATCGTGATGCCGAGGATCCTGCGGCCCGGCAGCGCCGTCCGGTTCGCCTCGAGCACCGCGGCCTCGGCCAGCCGCTGGAAATCCGCGAGCACCGTCTCGCGAGCGGCGGCGGCGGGCTCGACCTCGTCTCCGCTCGCCAGGCGGTCGTAGTAAGCGGGCAGCTCGTCGGAAGGCAGCGCCGAGCTCTCGCGCAACGCGAAGGCGGCCACGGATCGGAGCTTGTTGCGGCTGCGGCCTGAGTACCGCGCGCCCGCGCGTTCGAGCAGCCGGTCGAAGGCCGCCCGGGCCTTCGGTCCGGCGTCGATGTGGCTCTCGAACAGAGCTTGAGCCTCGGCCTTCACCGCGGCGTCGCTCGCCACCAAGGACGGCAGGTCCGCCAGGCCGACCGCGAGTCCCAAGACCCTCAAGCCGACGAAGAGCGTCCTCGGGTCGCGCACCGCCGGACGGCGGCCCGTCGCGACGGTCCCCTCGAGTTGGGCGACGTAGCGCCGCCACTGATCGAGCACGGGCGGGCCGGCCTCCCACCAGAACTTCCAGAACGCCTCGAGCGCCTGCACGCGAACCCGCTGGCGGGCGAGGCGCGCGCGCGACGGCGCCGAAACGGGCTCCTCCGCGAGGCTCCGGCCCGCGGCGAGGCCCCGGCCGAACGCGTGCCCTCGCGAATGCTGCGCGACGTCGCGCGAGCTGTCGGCGAGCGTGGCGGCCAGGCCGCGCGCGAGCCCCCGCGCGCCGAACAGCCCGAGGTTGCTCGGGAAGGTCGCGCCCTCGTAGGCCGCCGCCACGCCGAGCCCGGCGACCCAAGCCGCGAGCCGCCCGTAGCGCGCCAGGCGCGAGGCGACCATCGCGGCGCCGTAGAAGTGCCAGAACTTCGGGCCGGCGGCGCCCGAACCGTCGGGATAGAGCGGGCTGCGGCCGAACCGGCGCAGCCCCTTCTCGTGGAGCTCTCCGAGCAGGTAGTAGCTCTTGGCGGCCATCTCGAACGCGGGGATCGCCGCGGCGAGCGCCGGGTCGCGGCCGACCAGCGTGCGCTCGAGATAGCGCAGGGGCCGCTTCGTCTGCCCGACGAGCCCGCCGAGCATGTCCGCCGCCTCGCGCCCGTCGCGGCCGTTGAGCTCCAGCGCGAGCTCCCAGATCGAGGTCTCGGGCAAGGACGGGAAATCCTCGTTGAGCCTGACGAGGCGATCGTGGAAGGCCTCCAGGCGCTCGCGCCGCTGGGGGGAGCGCGCCCAGCGCTCGGCCACGGAGGGGAAGCCGAGGATCGCCAGGTCGCGCGCCGAGATGAACTCCAGCGCGGCGCCTATCGACCGTCCCAGAGAGCCGGGCACCAGACGCGCCAGCCATCGGCCGCGCACCGGCGCGGGCGCCGGCGCCTCGAGCCACTCCGTCGCCGGGATCAGCCTCCGGACCGAGGCGGCTCCGAAGCGGGCGCGCAGCCGGCCGAGTTCGTAGCGGTCGGCGGCGGAGCCGGGAACGCCGACGGAGAGATAGAGGTCGTCGGAGAGGATGGCGAGGTTCTTCGGGAAGTAGGAGCCGCGCGTCTTGGGCTCCAGCGCGGCCAAGAGCTGCGTCTCGGGGCTAACGGTCGTCGGAGGGTAGAGCCTTCGAGCGATGCGGGTGAACTCGGCGAGGAAGGCGTTCTCGGAGCCGTAGCGCGCGTCGTTGATCGGCGCCGAGGCGAGCCGCTCGGCCAGCCGCTCCACCGTCTCGCGCGCGTCCTTGCCGGCGCCCAGCTCGGAAGGCCGCGCCACCGCCGCCTCGAACAGCGACTGGAGCCGCGGGTTGTTGTGGACGACGAGCGAGATCGCCTCCAGGCTCTTGCGGCCCCCGTCCTCGAACAAACGCACGCCGCGGAGCGTCTCGGCGACGATCTCCTCGTAGCTCGCCTCGATGAAGCCGAAGTTCCAGCCGGTGCGCAGCGCCGGCAGCGAGACCGACGTGAAGCCGGCCTCGTCCGCCGCGCGCAGCGCGCCCTCCACAATCCGCCGCAAGGGTAGGCGCATCGCGTCGGTCACGAGGACGACGTTCGCGAACCCCGCGTCGCCGCCGGCGGGGGTGACGAAGGCGCGCCCGTCCACCAGCGGCTTGGCCGCCTCGATCTTCTCCCCGATGCCGGGGACCGAGCGCCGCAGCAGCGCGTTGATGCCGCCCTCGCAGAGCCCGCTCGGCTGCACGGCCGACAGCAGCGCGTCGGCGGCCTTGCCCGCGATGTCGCCGCCGGAGACCGACACCTTCACCGCGGAGTCGGAGGCCAGCGAGGAACCGGGGCCCGCGGGGAACGCCGTCTTCGCGGCGGCGAGGGCGCGCGCGATGCCTTCGATCTTCCGCTCGAGGGAGAGCGTCGCCGGCGCCCAATCGTACTCGCGGACGTCGCGAGTCAGGTGCGTCTGGTAGATCCAGTAGGCCGCCCCGACGGAGCGCTGCCGCGCGGGCGGGAGCAGGTTGCGCAGCTCCGGATAGTTGAGGGCCTGGAGCTTCGCCGCCGACGCGGCGAGGCCGGCCTCCGTCGCCTTCGGATCGACCGCCGGCGCGGCGAGGCGCTCGGCCGCGGCGGTCAGGTGGCGGACCAGCGGCTCCAGACGCGCGCGCGTGGCCGGGTCCTGAGTGTCGAGCGCCCGCAGTTGGGCCGACACGCTCCGGATGGCCGCCATGTCGGGCGAAGGAGAGCGAAAGAACGCCTCGACCGCCGCGGCGGCGGCCGCCGGCTGGAAGGCGGCGAGCCCGGCGGCGCTGGCGCCGGGCCCCGTGGAGGCGACCGGCGCCGCGCAGACGACGTTTACCGGCCCGAGCCACAGGGACAGGCACGCCGCGAATGTCCATCGGAGCATGCGGAAATTGTAGTGCCGCCGGCCCGGCCCCGCATGGGACGTTCGGCCTGAGACGAGTCTCAATGGTCCTAGGTACGATCCCTGCCCCATGCGATACCTACTGCCCTTGTATGCGCTTCTCCTGCCGTGGGGCGCGGCCACGGCCCAGACCCCCCGCGCCCCGCTGGCCCCGGCGGGCACGGTCGCGCTTCCCGCGTCCGCCCCCGGTCTCGGGGCGTCCCGTCCGGGCCCGGTCCCCGGAGCCCCATCGACGCCCCTCGCCCAGGCTCCGGCGGCATCGGTAGGGCTGCTGAGCCGCGTGGCGCTCGGACTCGACCCGGCCACCTGCTTCGACGGCGCCGGGCGCTTCGGCGCCATGGTCGATCCCCATGCGGTCCGCGCGGCCGCGCTCGCCGGCGCGCGAGCGCCGGCGGAGGGGTTCGAGCTCGCGCCTCCCGCCGGCCGGCCGTCGCCCCCCCCGGCCGGCGATGTCCCGGGCCGGACGCCGCTCGAGAAGCACGCGGCCTTCTTCGACCGCGACGGCGACGGCGTGATCACGGTGTCGGAGACGGCCGCGTCGCTCCGGGAGCTCGGCCTGGGCCGGGCGCGGGCGCTGTTCTCGGCGACGGCGATCCACCTCGGGCTCTCCGCCTCCACGCGGAGCTCCTGGTGGGACGCGGCGAGGCTCGTGATCCGGATCGAGAACATCCACAAGGGCATGCATCCGTCGGATACCGGCGTTTACGACGCCCAGGGCCGTTTCGTCCAGGCGGAATTCGACCGGATCTTCGACCGGTTCTCGAAGAGCCGGCCCGGCCGTCTGAACCGCCCGGAGCTTCTCGCGATGATCGAGGCGAACTCGAAGCGGAAGCCCGGCGCGGTGGGAAAGGCGGCGTCGGAGGCGGAGTTCGGGCTCCTGTTGGAGCTGGCGGCCGATGGATCCGACATCGTCGACGGCAAGCGCGTGCCGTCGATCAGCCGCGAGCGCCTCAGCCAGCTCTACGACGGCACGCTCTTCTACCGCCTGGCGCGCCGCGGGAGGTAGTACAATCGGGTCCTCGATGGCGCGGCGCCGCCTGGACCAACTGCTCGTCGATCTCGGGCTCTTCCCATCGCGGGCGAAGGCTCAGGCCGCGATCATGGCGGGGGCCGTCCGCGTCGGGGGGCATCCCCGCCCGAAGGCAGGGCTCGAGCTTCCCGAGGACGCCGAGGTGTCGCTCGTGGCCGATCCCTGCCCGTTCGTGTCCCGGGGAGGGCTGAAGCTCGCCGCAGCGCTCGACGCCTTCGCGCTCGATCCGCGCGGCCGCATCGCCCTCGACGTGGGCGCCTCGACCGGCGGCTTCACGGACTGCCTTCTGCAGCGCGGGGCGGCGTTGGTCCACGCGATCGACGTCGGCCACGGGCAGTTGGACGCCAAGCTCCGCGCCGACGTCCGGGTGAAGGCGCGCGAGGGGCTGCACGCGCGAGACCTGCCGGCGGCGGGGCTCGAGCCCCCGCCCGACCGCCCGGGCGTCGACGTCTCGTTCATCTCGCTGACGCGCGCGCTCCCGCCCGTCGTCGAGACGCTGAGGCGGCCCTTCGACGTCGTCGCTCTCATCAAGCCTCAGTTCGAGCTCGAGCCGAAGAAGACGCCGAAGGGGATCGTCCGCGCGCCGGAGCACCGGGAGGAAGCCGTGGCCAAGGTGCGGGCCGCGGCCGGAGCGCTCGGCCTGACCGAGGACGGCTTCCTCGAGTCGCCGACGCGCGGCGCGAAAGGCAACGTCGAGTTCCTGATCCGCTGGCGCGCGCCTTAGGGCCATTGCTCCTAAGTTCATTACGGAGTAACGCAGAGGCGCGCAGAGGAAGTGACGAAAAGGCACGCAAAGGACGACGTTAATTATGAGTAGTCCTCCGCGTTCCTCTCCGTGAATTCCTTCGCGTACCTTCGCGTTAGTCCGTTTTCCTCGTCGACAGCGAAATTAACTTGGGAGCGATGCGCCTTAGGGCTCCACCACGGCTCTCTCGAACCGCTCGGCGCCGCCCTTGCCGACGCTGATGTGGTACGCCCGTCGACGGTCTTCGAAAGGGGCGATCTCGATCCGGTCCGCGGCGAATACCTTTATCTTCGACCCGCCGAGCCATCCCGCGAACTTCGGATCGGCCGCGACCTCAGCCGCCGCCGCCACAGCCCTCAGGCCACGATTTCCGGCTGCGATTCCGACGTAGAAGTTCGAGCGCTCCGGGTCCTTGACGAACCGGACGGGCGGCGAGGCCGGGAGCGGGGCCATCACGCTCAGCCAGGCCTGCTCGAGCGTCCGCAAGCGACGCGGCCATTCGGCGGCCGTGGCCCCTTTCGTCAGCTCGACCAAACGGCGGTTCAGGATCACCTCGAACGTCCTCTCTTCGTGCCACATCGCCACGACGAGCGGGCGACGCCCCGCGGCCTTGACGGAGCCCTCGACGACGGGGCGGGTGGGAGCGACCCTGCCCCAGCCCATGTCGCGCATCTCGAGCTTGCCGATGACGAAGTCGCGCATGCGCGGAGCCGTGTGGACGGAGCCCGTGTAGGTGATGAGTACTCCCGGCCGGGCCGCGGCCAGCGCATCGCGGACGTCTCTATCGGGCGTAAAGTGGTGCTTCATCAGGACGATGGGGACGGCGTTGCGCTCCAAGAGGTCCGGACGCTTGAAGATCCCTCTCGGCTCCAGGAGGCGGCCCGTCACGTGGTCGCGGACCTCGGTCGGCTCTTGAAGGAACATGCCCACCGGCACGCCGGAGGCGAGGACCGACCCGACCAGCCGCTCGGCGGCCTCGAACTCGGCTGCGTTCCCGTGCGATTCGCCGAGAATCAAGGTGTTCGCCTCCCCGGACCGCAAGCGGACGACCAGCTTGGCCGACAGCTCGTCGACTCCCATGGCCGGCATCCGCGCCAGACGCCCGTACCAGTCCAGGAGCCCCTCGATCCGGCGCGCCTCCTGCTCGACGGCCTTCCGCTCCTTTTCGCGGTCTTCAACCCGGACGGCGACGTCGCGAGCGTCCTCAAAGGGGCCGGCCGAGGCGCCCAGCGGGCAGAGGGCGGAGAGGACGAAGACGGCGAAAGCGGAAACCCGGCGGGCCATGAGACCTCCTGGCATGCCGGGTACCCTAGGATGGCGGGGAAAGGGGCAAGACGCCTGGGCCGTTCGTACCCGCGACGTAGGCCTTCCGCGGGCGGACTATCCGGCGGGGACGCGCGGCACGACGTCGCGGATCGTCGCCCCGAAAAAACGCTTGCCGCCGCGAAGCTCCGTCAGGATGAAATGCTCGGCCATGAACTCGACGCCGTCCTTGCGGACGGCTTTGAGCAGCAGCGGGCGGTCCATGAGCCGGCTCTCGCCGGTCTTAAGGAAGCGGTTGAATCCCGCGAAGTGGGCCTCCCGCAGCTTGGGCGGAATGATCATCGAGAGCGGCGCGCCCAGCGCCTCCTTCTCCGACCACCCGAACAGGCGCACCCACGGCGCGTTCACGAACGTGATCAGTCCCCGATCGTCCGCGATCATCGCGGCGAGCTGCGTCTCTTGCTCGAGCTCGTCCAACGTCATACGGGACGCCATGGTAGCACTTCGTGCTAAACTACCGCGCGTGAAGCTGCTTCGGTCGCACGGCTGGCTGGCCGCGATCGTCTTGGCGCTGGCTGCCGCCGTCCAGCTCCTGCGCGCGACGGAAGCCTATGAGGTCGTCGAGTTCAAGACGCTCGATTGGCGCTTCCGGAACTTCTCGCGGCCCCAGCGCGCCGATCCCAGGATCGTCATCGCGAACATCGACCAGCAGTCGCTCGACCACTTCGAGCAGGTCGATTCGATGCCGTGGCCTTGGCCCCGCAGCATCTACGAGCCGGTCGTGAACTTCGCGAAGGCCGGCGGCGCCCGCGTGGTGGTCATCGACCTCCTGTTCACGAACATCACGCATTGGGGCCCGGGCGAGGACGAGTCCCTCGGCCGCGTCCTCGCCAGGAGCGGCATCGCGGTCCTCGACCTCGACTTCGGCCGGCGTCCCGAGAAACGGAGGCAAGCGCCCCCTCCCGCGCGCTTCGCGGTCGAGATCATCGGGTCGACGGGGGCCGCGGTCGCCGCTGAGTCGCTGCGGCTGCCCGTGCCGGAGCTCCTGCGCGGCGCCAAGCGGGCCGGCGACGTGCAGGCGCAGCCGGACGCCGACGGAGTGTTCCGGCGCGTCCCGCTCGTCACCTCCTTCCAAGGGCGCTTCTATCCGTCGGTGCCCCTCGCGGTGGCCCTGGAGGTGCTCGGCGAGAAGGTCGTGCGCTTCGAGGACGGAGCGCTCGTCCTAGGCGGCCGCCGCCTGCCGCTGGAGGACGGGCGTGCCCTGCTGCGTTTCCACGGCGCCGCCCTCGCGCCGGGGCGAACCGGCGGCGTGCGGACCTACGAGACCTACTCGGCGAAGGATCTGATCCTCGCGCAGCGAGCCATCGAGGAGAAACGGCAGCCGAACCTGGCGCCTTCCCTGCTCAAAGACAAGATCCTTTTCATCGGAGCCGGCGCGCCCGCGCTGATGGACAACCGGCCCTCTCCCGTCTCGCCGGTGTTCCCGGGCACCGAGGACCTGGCCGTGGCCGTCGACAACCTCCTCAACGGCGACCTGCTCCGGCGCGCGCCGCGCCGGTGGGTGTTTGCCCTGGTGCTCTTGGCGGCGGCGCTCGGCTCGGCGGCCGCGCTGAGCAACCGCCGCTTCGGGGTGTCGATTGGGCTGCTGGCCGCGCTCGCCGGCGCCCTCGTCGTCGGGACGGTCGCGGCCTTCGACCGGGGCATCTGGATCGACCTCGTCGCCCCCGAGGCCGCGCTGTTTTTGTCCTTCGCCGTGAGCGCCGCCTACAACTACGTCGTCGAGGGGCGCGAGCGGCGCTACAT
>JACQPK010000459.1 GCA_016207565.1 Elusimicrobiota bacterium | reverse complement strand
GCAAGGACGACTGCTGGGCGTACCTCGAGGCCTTCGAGGTGATCGGCAGCTTCACCAACTACGCGTTCTGGATGACGGACAAGCACGGCGTCGTCGCCGAGCGCAAGACGCTCCACGGCATCTACCTCCAGGACGCGAGCCAGAACGCGGGCGACGCGCGCGCGGCGGTGCTCGCCAGCGCCGGGGCGGGCGAGGCGTGCTCCGAGCTCGCGCAGCCCGCCGAAGCGCTCGCCAAGTCGTATCAGTCCCAATTCGACAAACTGACGGCGGCCTTGAAGGTCTGCGCGATGGACAAGTCCGCGACGAAATGGAAGGACTGCCCCGGCGCGGCCGGCGAGGCGCTCAAGTTCGATGACGAGGCGCGAGCCTCCGGCGGCCCGCTGGAGCGCTACCTCCAGCTCGTCGACGGGGGCAAGCAGCAGTGCATCTCGGAGGACGGGCGCGCGCTGCTCGAACAGATGCGGCGTTCGCCGTGCGAGCGCCCGAGCAACTGGGCCACGGAGGGAAGCCGCTGCGCGCACTCGCGGTACGGTCTCGCCACCGGGCGTATCGGCCAACTGAGTAAGGTCCGAGGCAACCTGAGCAAGGTCTCCTCCGGCTCGGTGCTCGGCGCGGCCGCGCAGACCGCTTTCGAGATGGTCGGCGACGCCCAGTCCGAACTGTCGAAGCTCGTCGGCAACCCGGCCGAGGACAACCGGATCCTCTTCGACAACACCTATCGGGTATTCGCGGCGCAGAAGGTCCTCGAGGCCGGCAAGCATTTCTGCAGTCGGTACGAGTAACAAGAGGAACGAGTAGCGGCATGCGCGACTTCGACCGGCGGCGGGCGGCGGGTGGCGCGCTGGCGGTCTTCGCGCTCGTCGGCGCCTGGCTCTGGTACGGCTCGCGCGGCCAGCTCGACACGAGAGGCTTCGACCTCGACGGTGTCCCTTCCGAGCGCCGGCGCTCCACGGTCCCGAAACCGAAGAGCTCGCTTATGGGCATCAAGGGAGCCAACCCGTTCGCGCGCAAGGAGTTCACGCTGCGCGATCTGGCCCTCATGCTGGGCATCCCGCTCGACGAGGTCGACGCCTGGATCGACGCGTTCCAGAAGGACCCGGCGCTCATGAAGCTCTGGAAGGAGTTCCTCGCCGGCGGCGACGGCGACCTGAAGGCCTTCGCCGAGCGGCTCGCCCGCTCGTCCGAGTACCGGGGCTTGAGCCAGGTGATGGCCGCGCTGGCGGAGCTCAAGGCTTCTCCTGAGTCCGGCGAAGGCGATTTCGCCGACGGCAGCGAAAAGTACGTCCGCAAAGGCGCCGGCGACGAGCTGCTGGGCGGCGAGGAGGAGTCCGCGCCCCCGCGCGGCGGCGGAGGGTCGTGGGGGAAGATGTCGGGCTCGGCCTCCCCCATGACCTCGAACACGATCTTCAAGTTCATGGACCCGCGGGACTCCACCCGCGTGCTCACCGCGATGGGCGACGGCCGGACCGCGATCGACGCCTGCAAGGCGACGGGGCTCTCCGCGAAGTGCGCGACCGCGGTGCAAAAATGCGGCAGGGACCGGGCCTGCGCCGCGTGGATGCAGAGCCAGCAATTCAGCAAGCATGGAGTCGCGCCTTGGGCGCAGGAGCCGAACAAATTCTCCTCCGACAAGACCGCCTCCTTCACCCAATCGAGCGGCAAGTCGGACGCCACGACGGGAGGAGAGCCGACCTCCAAGACCGGCGCCGGCCCAGGAGGCGGCCCGGGAGGGGGCGGCGGAGCCGACACCGGGAGCACCGGCGGCAAGGGAGGAACCGGGGGCGGGCCCACCGGCGGCGGTCCGGGAGGGGGCCCCGGCGGCGGCCCCGGGGGCGGTCCCGGCGGCGGCCCCGGTCCCGGGCCGGGCCCTACGCCCACGCCCTCCACGCCGCCCGCGCCGTCTCGGGTCGTCTGCTCGGATTCGTCGAAGGTGCTCTACCACAACCAATACGGTCCGGTCTACGCGAAGCAATGCTGCGTGGACTCGGCGCAGGGCCGGCAGTGCTGGTACCAGCAGTGAGCCTCGCTAAGCCCACCTCGTAAATCCTATCATTGCCGGTCATGGACCGGGCCAAGACCGAGGAGGATACCGCACGCATCCTCGTCGCCGACGACGACCCCGGCATCCGCGAGGTGCTCGCCGACATGCTGATCCGCGCGGGCTTCGAGGTCGAACTCGCCTCCAACGGCGCGCAGGCGATCAAGCAGGTGGAGGCCCGTCGGCCCGACCTCATGCTGCTGGACGTCGACATGCCCGAGAAAGACGGGTGGGAGGTCGCCCGGGTCGTGAAGTCGGACCCCGTGCTGCATCACCTGCCGGTCCTGTTCTTGACCTCGCTCGGCCAGACCAAGCACAAGGTGAAGGGGCTCGAGCTCGGGGCCAACGACTACATCACGAAGCCCTTCGAGCCCCGGGAGCTCCTGGCCCGCGTGAAGGGCGCGCTGCGCAACGTCCGCTCGGAGCTCGAGGCCAACCCCTTGAGCGGCCTGCCCGGAAACCCCTCGATCGAGCGCGAGCTCAACCGCCGGATCCGCTCCGGCGAAAAATTCGCCGTGCTCTACGCGGACCTCAACAATTTCAAGGCGTTCAATGACCATTTCGGCTTCAAGCGGGGCGACGACATCCTCCGCCGGGCGGCACAAACGTTGCTAGGGGTCACTCGGCCGGGAGACTTCGTGGGCCACATCGGGGGAGACGACTTCATCCTGATCACGGCCCCCGACCGGGCGGAGGCGATGTGCCGCAAGATCGTGGCCGAATTCCGGCGCGCGGCGCCGACGTTCTACGACGCGGCGTCCCGCAAGAAGGGGTATATCGAAGTGCCCGACCGGCAAGGGCGGATGGCGCGCTTTCCCTTCGTGGGCATCGCGATCGGCGTCGTGAGCACCGAGAGCCGGAAGCTCGAGAGCGTCTCCCAGATCGCGGCGCGCGGCGCGGAGATGAAGAAGTACGCGAAGGTGGCCAAGTGCTCGTATGTCTTCGACCGGCGGACCGCGTGAGCGAGCCCCAGAACCCCGCCGCGGCCGCCCCCGCACAGCCGCCGGCGCCCGTCGTCCGCGTGCTCGTCACCGACGACGACGCGAACATCCGCGCGCTGCTCCAGGACGTCCTCGAGTCGCAGGGGTATCAGGTCGACACCGCCTGCGACGGCCAGGAGGCGCTCGACAAGATCAACCGTCAGCCGCCGGACCTCGTGCTGCTCGACGTCGAGATGCCGATCATGACGGGCTGGGAGGTCGTCGGCAAGCTCAAGAGCGACACCCTCTTGCAGCACCTGCCGGTGCTGCTGCTGACCTCGCTCTCGCGGGCCGAGGACAAGATCCAAGGGCTCGACCTCGGCGCCGACGATTACCTCACCAAGCCGTTCAACCCCGGCGAGCTGCTCGCCCGGGTGCGCAGCACGCTCAAGCGCAAGCGCGTCGTGCTCGAGGCCAATCCGCTGAGCCGCCTGCCCGGCAACATCTCGATCGAGCGCGAGATCAACGCGAGGATCGCCTCCGGCGGTAGGTTCGCGGTGCTTTACGCGGACCTCAACAACTTCAAGGCCTTCAACGACCGCTACGGCTTCAAGCGCGGCGACGAGGTCATCCAGAAGACCGCGCAGATCCTCTTGTCCGCGAGGATCCCGGGCGACTTCGTCGGCCACGTCGGCGGCGACGACTTCATCATGGTCACCACCCTCGAGCACTCCGAGCCCGCCTGCCGCAAGATCGTCACCGATTTCGAGCTCATGGCGCCGGCCCTCTACGACCCCGAGGACCAGGCGCGGGGCTACATCGAGATCACCGACCGGCAGGGACAGATGGCCCGTTTCCCGTTCGTCGGCGTCGCGGTCGGGGCCGTCACCAACGAGATCCGGCCGCTCACCTCCATCGGCCTGATCAGCGCGCTCGGCGCCGAGATGAAGAAGTTCGCCAAGCGCTCGCCGAGGTCGGCTTATGCCTTCGACCGCCGCACCTACTAGCCCCCGTTTCCTCGAGGCGTGCCGGCGCCGGAAGACCGACGCCACGCCGATCTGGCTCATGCGCCAGGCCGGCCGCTACCTTCCCGAGTATCGCAAGATCCGCGAGACGGCCACGCTCCTCGAGATGTGCGAGCGGCCCGAGCTCGCGGCTGAGGTCACGCTCCAGCCGCTGCGCCGCTTCGACCTGGACGCGGCGATCCTGTTCGCGGACATCCTGCTCGTTCCGAGGGCGATGGGCCTGAAGCTCGAGTTCGTGAAGGGCGAAGGACCCGTGCTCACCCCTCCGATCCGCTCCCGGCGGGAGCTCGCGCGGCTGCGCGAGCCGGACCCGCACGAGTCGCTTGGCTTCGTCTTGGACGCGGTGCGCATCGTCCGCCGCGAGCTCGCGCCGGGGAAGGCGCTCATCGGCTTCGCCGGCGCTCCCTTCACGGTCGCCTCCTACATGGTCGAGGGCGGCCCCTCCGACGATTACCGGACGACGAAAGCGATGATGCACGGCGACGCCCCGCTCTGGCGGGCCCTCATGATGAAGCTCTCGCGGGCCACGATCCGTTACCTGCGCGCGCAGGTCGAGGCCGGGGCGCAGGCCGTGCAGCTCTTCGATTCGTGGGTCGGCTCGCTCTCGCCGGAGGACTACGAGCGCTTCGTGCGGCCGTACTCGAAGCTCGTGATCGACGAGGTCTCGGAGCTCGGCGTCCCGGTCATCTCCTTCGGCACGGGGAACTCCGGCTTCCTCGACCGCTTCGCGGCGGCCGGCGGCGACGTCGTCGGCGCGGACTGGCGCATCCCGCTCGACGAGGCCTGGTCCAAGATCGGCCGCGGGCGCGCGATCCAAGGCAACCTCGATCCCGTCCTGCTGACGTCGGGGCCGACGCGCGCGGTGCTCGGCGCGGCCCGCCGCATCCTCGAGCGCGCGGGCGGACGGCCCGGACACATCTTCAACCTCGGCCACGGAGTGCTGCCGACGACGCCGCCCGAGCGCGTGAAGGCGCTCGTCGACTTCGTCCATCACGAGAGCGCGCGGTGACCGCGCGGGAGAAGACCGGCGTCCTCCTGATGGCCTATGGGGCCGCCCGCAGCCTCGACGAGATCCCGGCCTACCTCGCCGACATCCGCCACGGCCGGCCGCCGGAGCCGGCCCTCGTGCAGGAGATCCGCGCGCGCTACGAGGCGATGGGCGGCCGCTCGCCGCTCCCGGAGCTCACCGCCAAGCAGGCGCGCGCGCTGCAGGCCGCCTTGGGGCCCGGCTTCGAGGTCGGGATGGGGATGCGCCACTCGGCGCCCCGGATCGCGGACGCCCTCGAGCAGCTCTTGGGCGACGGCTGCTCGACCGTCGTCGGGGTGCCGCTGACGCCGTTCGCCTCCGCGCTGTCGACCGGGGCGTACTTCGCGAAGCTCGACGAGGCGGCGGCCGGCCTCGGCGCGAGCGGGAGGATTCGGCGGGCGGGCTCCTTCCACGACCACCCGCGGCTGATCGCGGCCTACGCCGATCGCGCCCGCGCCTGCCTCGACCGCTTCGGCGGACGCTTCCCTCGCGTGCTCTTCACCGCGCACAGCCTTCCGGCGCGCATCCTCCGGGACGGGGACCCCTATCCTCGGCAGCTTTCGGAGACCGCCGCGCTCGTCGCCAAGACGCTCGAGCTCGAGCACTGGGACTTCGCCTACCAGAGCCGCGGGCGCACCGGCGAGGAGTGGCTCGGGCCCGATGCCGGCGAGATCATCGACCGGCTCGCGGGCGAGGGCGTGAGGGCGCTCCTGGTGTCCCCCATCGGCTTCGTCAGCGAGCACCTCGAGACGCTCTACGACGACGACGTGCTCTACCGCGAGGCCGCCGAGCGCCGCGGGATCCGCTTCGAGCGCGCGGCCGCTCTCAACGACCACCCCGCTTTCATCGACGCGTTGGCCGACGCCGTCCATGCCGCGTCGTCGGAGAAGGGAACTTTCCCGGCCCCTCATCCGTATACATAGATGAGGGGGGAACATGACCACGCGCTGCGACGGCTGCCACCGGCGCCGGCACACGAGCCCGGTGTACGGACGGAGGATGTGCCTGCCGTGCCGACTCCGGCCCACGTGAGGGAGAGGACGTGAGACAGGTCGCGGTCGTCGGCGGCGGCATCGCCGGGCTCGCGGCCGCCTACCGGCTCACGCGCCTGCGCGCGCAGCACGGGCTCGACTTCGAGGTCACGCTCCTCGAGGCGAGCGGCCGGCTCGGCGGCAAGATCAAGACCGACCGCTCGGCGGGCGTCGTGATCGAGGCGGGGCCGGACTCCTTCCTCACGACCAAGCCGGACGCGGTCGAGCTGGCGCGCGAGGTCGGCCTGGCGAGCCGCCTGCTGCCGACCGCCCAGGACGCCAAAGACGTCTACGTGTACCTGCGCGGGGGGCTCCGCCGCCTGCCGGAGGGGCTTATGCTCATGGCCCCGACGCGCGTGTGGCCTTTCCTGCGCTCGGACCTGATGAGCTTCCCCGGAAAGCTCCGGATGGGGCTCGAGCGCTTCCTGCCGCGCGGAGGGTCGGGCGACGAGTCGCTCGCCGAGTTCACGCGTCGGCGTCTCGGCCGCGAGGCGCTCGAGGCGATCGTCGACCCGCTCATGGCGGGCATCTACGCGGGCGACGCCGAGGCGATGAGCTTGCAGAGCACCTTTCCGCAGTTCGCCGACCTCGAGCGTCGCTACGGAAGCATCATCCGCGGCCTGCGCGCCGGGGCGAAGGCGCGGCCCCCCGGCTCCGGGTCGGGACTGACGCCCTTCGCGTCGTTTCTGGGAGGCGTCGAAGAGCTGGTTGAGGCGCTGGGCCGGTCTCTGGGAGAGGCGACGGTGCGTACCGAGGCGCCGGTTCGTTCCGTCCGGCGGGCGGGAAAGGGGTTTCTCATCGACGCGGGGGGCGGCGCAATCGAGGCGGACGCGGCGGTATTGGCGTTGCCGGCCCCCGACGCGGCGGCGTCTCTCGAAGGCGAGAATCCGGGTCTGGCGGCGGCCCTGCGCGGGATCCCGGCCGTCTCGACCGCCACGGTGACCTTGGGCTTTGAGCGCGGCTCCCTTCAAGCCATGCCTTCCGGCTTCGGGTTCGTCGTCCCCAAATCGGCGGGAAGCACCCTTAACGCGGTCACCTTCGTCTCTCAAAAATTCCCGCAACGGCAAACAGAATTCTTTATGATCCGCTGCTTTGTCGGAGGCGCGGGAAAGGAGGATTTCCTCTCCCTGGGAGATGCTGAACTGCTGGAGCGCACCCTCGCCGACCTCCGGGCGATGATCGGCCTTGCGGCGATCCCGAAGATCCACAGAATCTACCGCTGGAATAAAGCGAATCCACAGTATACGATCGGGCATCAGTCCCGTATCCGCGACATCGAAAGCCGACTCCAAGCACTGCCCGGGCTGGTCTTGACCGGCGCTTCCTACTATGGCGTGGGCATCCCGGATTGCATTCGCTCCGCGAATGAGAAAGCTACCGAGCTCGTTAACTGGCTTAAAACGCGGAATTCCTGACGGCTGACTGACACTAAAGATATAGACCTGACATCACCTGACGAAAAGGGGCTTGACAGAATTGCCTCGTGCCCCCATCCTATGGGGGATGCAAGGGTCACGCAAGGCCGCGGCCGCCCTGGCTGGTGTCCTGGCCCTCTTGGGCCAGGAGGCATCGGCTATCGACAAGTTCTCCGATATAGCGCGGGGGATCGGCAAAGCGGCACAGAAATCAGGAGTTTATAAGGTCCAGATCCTGCCGTTCGTCTCCGCCTCAGGCGAGGCGACGCCCGAAGGGCGCATGGTCGCTTCCCATATCATGTCGGAGGTGATCGAGCAGGGAAAAGTCCTGGTCGTGGAAGGGGACCTCCCGTCCGGGATTCCCGACCCCTACGGGCTGGCCATGGGCAAGAAGCGCAAGAATATACGGCCGGAAGCGGACGCGGTCATCTTGGGGACGCATATCAACGCGGGCTCGAAGATCCTGATCGACGTCCAACTGCTGCGGGTCAAGGATCGCGTCATCCTCTACTCGGCCAACAAGAAGGTCCGCAACGAGTGGGAGGGGGCTCTCACGCTCGACGACCTGCGCCCTCGCGGCCCCGAGCCCCGCGAAGAGGTCGCCGTCGCGGCGTCGCCGGTGTCGGTCGCGGGCGCGCGCGAGGACCGGGGATTCGACGAAGGCGACCTATCGAAGCATGCCTGGGATCCTACCGAGGAGAGCGACTGCCGCGCGGCGGCCGATGAGGTGGACCGCCTGCAGAGCTCCATTCTGGACATCAAGGCCCGCTACGTCGCGCTCAAGCTGCGGGGGTCGGGCCGGCGCAGCGTCGCCGAGCCCGCCAGCATGATCCAAAACGGCCTCCTCCGCGACCAGTTCCGCATGACGGTGCAGCAGTACCTCGACGGCGAGGGCATTCCGCCCTTGACCCGCCGCGAGATCCGGACCCTCCTGGTCGTCGACGGCAAGTCCTTCGAGATCCACAAGCGCTGCCTGGCGCGGTCCTAGCGCCCCTCCCCTTGTCGGGGCGTTTCGCCTCTTCTGCCGTGGAGCGGTGGATTTCGACGCGACCCGCAAGCAGAGTCGCTCAGGCCGCGTCCAGCGCGTCGGCGAACTCCCGCGCGGACCGGAAGCGATCCTTCGGAAGCGGCGCCAAAGCGCGGGAGAGCGCCGCGTCCCAAGATTTGGGAACGCCGGGCCCGGCCGCGGAGAGCGGCGTGAAATGGCGTTCGCGCTTTTGGGCCAGGAAATTCGGCCCCTCGAAGGGGAGCTTGCCGGCCAGAACCTCGTAGGCGCAGACGCCTAGCGCGAAGATGTCAGACTCCCGGGAGAACTCCCCCAACTCCTGCTCGGGCGCCATGTAGGGCATAGTCCCGAATGAATCCACCCGGCTCACCCGCGCCACCGTCATCTTGGTCCGGTGCGCCAGGCCGAAGTCCATGACCTTGGCGACCCCTTGCGGGGCTACCATGATGTTGGCAGGCTTGAGGTCCCGGTGGATGACGTTCTCGCCGTGAGCGTAGTCCAAGGCCGAGGCGACCTGACGCAGGATGGCGCGGGCGGCCTCGGGCGGGAACGTCTCCCCACCGGCGAGCCGCTCGCCGAGCGTCCTGCCAGGCACGAGTTCGAAGACGAGGTAGAGTTCGCCGCCTTCGCGGACCAAGGTGTGTATCTCGACGATATTCGGATGTTTGAGCGCCGCGACGAGGCGCGCCTCGGCGAGGAAGCGCTCGAGCTCTTTGGGCTCCGCGCAGACCTCCGCGCGCATGCGCTTGACGGCGACCCGCCGCTGCAAGGTCAGATCAACGGCTTCCAGGACGACTCCCATGCCCCCCCGGCCCAGTTCACGCTCGACGAGGTAGTTGCCGCCCAGGACGACGGGGCCGGTCGCGGGGCCGGAGTCCGGGCCCGCGAGGAGGACTTGCCCAGACTGCGAAAGCGCCCCCTGGGCCGCGCTCGTGAGCTGGAGCAGAGCCGCCGGGCCGGACCCGGCTGTAGGGGCCGCGGCCGGGCCCGAGAGAACCGGGTGACGGCGGACCGTGACGAGCCGGCGCCTGCGGTAGGCGGCGAACCCTGCGGCAAGCAGGACAAGGAGGGCCCCCCCTCCCAATAAGACCCGGCGCAATCGCCGCTGGCTGGCGATGCGCTGCTTGGCCGATTCCCACGCCGCGGCGTCCTCGGCAAGCACGAGACTGACCCGCGGTCCAACAGGCCTGGCGGCCCGGTAGAACTCCTCCAGTTCCATGGCCTGGGCGATCTTGGCGTTGAGATTGCCCTTCCTCCCTCCGGCCAGCACGTCCTGAAGGCGCACGAGCTGCTCTTGCTGCCGGAGGTCGTTGAAGGGCCTCCAAAGGTCGCCGAAACGACCGGTGAGCTCCTCGATCTCGCGCCGCAGCGAGTTTCTCGAGCCGTCGAGGGCGGAGAGCTCCGCGGCCTCGGCGTACTGCGCCTTCAGCCCGATGAGCCGCTCCAGCAGGGGATCAAGCCGGTCCATGATCTCCTGCATGCGGGCCATGACGGCGCGCGCTCCCGAGAGCCGCGGGCGCTCCCCCGGCGGCGTCCCGGGATCCGGCGCATCCGCGGCGCGGAGCCTGCGCAGATCGAATCGCACGTCGCGAAACGCCTCTTGGCCGGGCGAGTCTTCGGAGCGGACTCCGGCGGACGCGCCGCACAGGGACACGACCGAGACGACGGCGAGCCTCTTCAGCGGGCTCACAAGTCCTCGAGCGCGGCCGCGAGCTCGGCCGCGCAAGGATAGCGTTCCCGCGGCTGCGGGCTCAGCGCACGCGCGATGAGCGCATCCAGGCCCTTGGGCAGCGTGGGCACGAGGATGGAGGCAGGGGCAAATCGACGCTCGCGCTTCTGGGCAAGATAGTTCGGTCCCTCGTACGGCAACCTTCCGGTCAGCATCTCGTAGAGGCACACGCCCAAGGAGAAAATATCCGACTCGCGCGAGACTTCGCCCAGCTCCTGCTCGGGGGCCATATACGGCGGCGTGCCCCAAGCGTCGGCGCGAGTCAGCCTGGCCGCCGACACCCTCGCCTGGTGCGCGAGCCCGAAGTCCATGACCTTCACGAGCCCGCGGTCGGCGAGCATGATGTTGCCAGGCTTAAGATCCCGGTGGATGACTCGCTCCGAATGAGCGTAGTCCAACGCGGCCGCGGTCTGGCGCACGATGTCTTGCGCCTGCTCGAGCGAGAGGCGCGCGCCCCGCGCCAGTCGCGCGCTCAACGCGCTGCCGCCTACGAGCTCGAAGACCAAGTACGCCGCGGCGCCCTCCTGGAACACCGTGTGGATCTTCACGATGTTGGGGTGTTGGAGCTTCGCCACCAGCCGCGCTTCCGATAGGAAGCGCGCCAACCCTTCCCGGCCCCCGGAGGATTCCTCCCGCATGAGCTTGATGGCGACCTTGCGGTCGAGTCCGAGATCGAGGGCCGCGAGCACCACGCCCATGCCGCCGCGCCCCAGCTCGCATTCGACCCGATAGTTGCCGCCGAGCAGCGCGCCGGGGCGCGGTATCCCGTCGAACTCGCGGCGAGCCCCGACGCTCGGCATGCCCGCGGGGACTGCCGCGGCGGGGTCTGCGCCCAGCGCGGGGGCCACCGCCGCGCGCCGCCAGCGGCGGTATCCCAGGCCCGCGAGCGTCAGGATCAGCGCGCCCGCGGCCGCGCCCGCGGTTCGCGCCGCGCCTCGCCGTGCGCGCGAGGCATTGGCATACAGAGCGTCATCAGTCCGCAGGACTAGGGAGAGGCCGTTCCGTATGTCCTGGGCATAGCCATAGAACCGCTGGAGGTCGACGGTGCGCCGGCCGGCGTCAGCGCCGCCGCCGCCGGAGAGCGCCGCGCCCATCAGCCGCGCCTGCTCGCTCATGGAAACCACGTTGAGCTCGAGCAGGGAACCGCTCAGGCGATCGTACTTGAGCCAGAGCTCCGAGCGCAGCTGGTCCCGCTGTGCCCCGGGTCCTGCGCCCGGACGGGACGCTCCATAGCCCCCCTGCATGGCCTGGAGTCGTCGCGCCAGGACAATGATTTCGTCGACCGCCTCCAAGATCTCGTCTTGGAGAATCTCCCTCCGGTCGAGCCCGGCCCGTCCTGAGACGGGGCCGGGCGGCCGTGACCCGCGCCTGGCCGCGAGCTCGGAGCGCAGCCGTTCGAGTCCGCCGAGGTGGTCGTCGGCAAGGGAGTGCGCCCCGAGCAGCGCGCAGAGCGACAGAGAGACCAGCCCGCGCGCTACAAGTTCAGTAGCCGGCCGATCAAGTCGGCCTCCCGGTCTCACTCTCACTCTCCCTCATCGGCCGATAATGTAGCGGTCGGTCGATTCAGCGTCAAGGTCCGGACGCCTCCAAGTTTCCCCGGTAGCAGGGAAAACGGAATAACGCAGAGGCACGCAGAGGAAATTAACGAAAAGGAACGCAGAGGACGGAACTTGTTCGGAGCCGATCCGTATCTATTGGTATGGAGCGCCCGGAGGATGCGATCTCACACGCGATTATCGGGGCGGCGTTCGCGGTGCACTCGGT
>JACQPK010000444.1 GCA_016207565.1 Elusimicrobiota bacterium | reverse complement strand
GAGCTGCTGGCCCGTGCGGCTGGACTTGTAGATCTTCACCTTGCCGGTGCAGACGACGAAGATCGACCGGGGCCGGTCGCCCTCATAGAAGATGACCTCGCCCGACCGGAAGCGGTTCGCCAGGCGCATGTCCTTCCACGCGCCGCGGGACTGCTTATCCGAGAGGAGCTCGAAAAAGCAGTTCTTCCGGTAGGGGCACCAGTCGCAGTTCGGGGCTTCTTTCTTCGAAAACGGCATCGGAGGGCCGAAAAAACGCCTTGATCCAATTTAGCATATTTTGGGAAGCCGTCTTGGGCCCCTCGGGGAATCTCCTAGCGGCGGTGGGCCGAGCGCGCCGGCTGGACCCGCGGCGAGTACTGGACCAAGAGGCGCTGGTAGCCCGGCAGGTCCCGCAGCGGCTCGAGCTCGGTGTCGGTCTTCGCCAAGAGCAGCGTCATGCGAAGATCGGAGTTCGAGCGCGCGTGCTGCAGCGAGAGCTCGAGGGCGTGCAGCGCGCTCGTGAACTGGCCGGCGGTCGAGTGGGCCAAGGCGAGCTGATAATAGGTGCTGTAGACGTCGGGCATCTCCTGGGCCGACTTCTCCAAGTACTGGATCGCCTCGGCCGTCAGCCCGAGCTTCCGGTAGCAGACGCCGATGTGCTGGAGGATGCGGCCCCGCTCGGCGGCGCCCAGGCTGCCCCGCGTCGCGTCGAGCTTGAGCACCTGCTGGTACTCGACGGCGGCGCGGCGGAACTTTTGGTACTTGAAGTCGCCGTCGGCCTCCTCGAGCCACTCCTGCATGCGGGGATCGGGCGTCGGGGCGACCAGGAGTCGGGACCGGCTCTCGCTCGTGTTCATCGAGTTGAGCGCGTCGCGCATCGAGAGGCGCTCCTCGACGACCTCCTTCGCGTGGTCCTCGCGGACCTTCCCTTCCTCGACGGCGTCGTAGGTCTCGAGGATCATCTTGTTCTGCGGGACCTGCAGGAGGCCGGCGAACTGGGGATGGGTGCGCACGAGCTTGGCGAGCGATCGGTACGCCTTGATGCGGCGGGCGCGGTGCACGCTCTCGAGCAGGCTCTCGCTCGACTGCTTGAGGTCGCGCATCTTGTAGCGGAGCTCGGCCGTGTAGAGCAGCGGCATCGGATTGTGCTTGGCGGCGAGGCTCGCGAGACGCAGGGACTCGGCGGCCTGGTCGTAGCGGCCGAGCGCCTGGTAGCACTGCGCCATCCCGTGGTGGAGCAAAAACGGCTCGGAGACCGCCTTGTGTTCCGGGTCGAGCGCCAAGGCGTTCTGGTACGCGTCGAGCGCGCGCTGGACGTCTTTGGTGTCGGCGCGGTCCGGCGTGCCGCGGGAGAATCCCCGCTCGTAGTAGGAATTGCCGAGCTGCAGGAACGCCTCGGCCGAGCCCGGGTCCGCTTCCGCCGCCCCCTGGAAGGCGGCGATCGCCGCGCTGAGCGCCTTGCGCTGCAGGCTCGACTTCCCTTCGGCGATCAGGGCCTCGGCGCGGCCGCGCTGGACCGGAGCCCGGCGATGGGCCTTGGGTTTGGCGGCCCACGCGTCGGTCCCCGAAAGGAGCAGGGCCCCGACGAGGGCCAGCAGGCTGGGCAGCGTTCGAAATAGCGAGCTCATCGCGTCTCGGACTAAGTATGGAGGTCTCTCCTATAGGGGAACAGGGCCCAAGGGCCCTGGGCCGCCTTGGGCCCAAAGGACCCAGGCTCTTGCGCGCGGTCCGGCCCCCGGCTATGATCGGAGCCATGGATGCTCTCCGCTGGGGGATCGCTTTGGCGCTGGTCGTCCTTCCGCTCGCGTGGTGGTTCTGGCGCGAGAGCCGCGACCGCGACCCGGAGAACCTGTGGCCGAGGCTCGCGCCCGGATTGGGCTTTAAGTACGCGGGGCCTCCCCCCGTCTTGCAGGGCGAGTGGAACGGCCGTCCCGCCTCCGTCATCGTGGAGGGAGGCCGGACCGTCGCTTCGGCGCGCTACAACCCCGCGAGCCGCGTCCGGCTCGAGATCGGCGCCCGGGCGGAGCTCGAGCGCGCGGCCGGGATGGTCGTGCCGGACCGGGTCGAGTTCCCGGAGGACCGCGCGTTCTCCGGGGTCTTTTTGGTCCGCTCCGCGCCGGAGGAGTTCGCCCGGCTCGTGGTCGACGCGACCGTCCGCCCCCGCCTCGCCGCGCATCCCGGCCTCCACCTGCTGGCGACCGGCGGCCGCGTGGACGTCTCGCTGCCCGAGGCCCGCCGCGAAGACGAGCTCCGCGACCTGCTCGACTTGGCGGTCGCGGTCGCCGACGCGGCGGAGCATTCCGCTTAGTCCGGTAACCGGACCGGTATGCGGCATCCGGCCTATTCCACGCTCAACCGACCGGCACCGAACGCGCCTTGCCCGCCCCCCCCGGAAAACGGTAAAATCGCCTCCACGGTGGCCGTAGCTCAACTGGCAGAGCGTCTGGCTGTGGCCCAGAAGGTTGCGGGTTCGAGCCCCGTCGGTCACCCCCGTTCTGAGTGAAAGGCTGCGAAAGCG
>JACQPK010000054.1 GCA_016207565.1 Elusimicrobiota bacterium | reverse complement strand
TCGTTATCCCTCCTCTGCGTCCCTTTTCGTTACTTTCCTCTGCGTGCCTCTGCGATGCGCTGGTGCAGCCCGACGCACGAAGAGCACGGAGTAACGCGGAGGTACGCAGAGGGAAGTAACGAAGAGGACGCAGAGGACGGCCCTTGATTGAGGATTAGGGCGACGAGCTCGCCCGAGAGGACATTCCTCGATCGGCGGACGCTGTTTAAGACGGCCTTCTAGCTGCCCGCCACGACTTAGTCGAGCGGGCTCACTCGAACAGGCGGGAGACCCGGGCCTCGACGAGGTAGAAGCCCGAGTCCTCCGTGGGCTTCACGTCGCCGTAGATGGCCGAGAGGTGCACGGCGTCTCCGAGGTGGGCGTGGTAGCGCTCGATGTCGTCCTTGCGGGCGCGGAGGATGAGGTAGTTCGAGTGCAGCACCCGCGTCGCCCACGCCGCGCGGTGCTTTTGCAGCGAGGCGTAGATCGAGGCGGTCAGCGGCGTCAGGGCCGGCGGGGTCACGAAGCGCCCGGCCAGCGGGCTCCGGGCCCGCCCGTCGGCGACCTCGGCGAGTCCGGTCCGGGCCAGGACGGCCAGGGCCTTCGAGACCACCGCCGCCTTTCGTCCGGTGAGGCGCGCGAGCTCGCTGGTGGGCAGCCACGCGAGCGTGTTCGCCATGATCGCGTGGCAGGCGTAGGCCGCCGGGTCCTTCGCGAGCACGCCGTACTGGTCGAGCGACAGCTGCACCTTCCGCTGTCCGATCGCCTGGCGGGCCGCCGTCTCGGCGATGACCCAGCTCTGGGGCGCGGGGTCCATGCCCGACGGGCCCGCCGCGAGCTCGAGCAGCCGCCTCGACCCCAGGACCGCGGCGAGATAGGCGCGGACGAACTCGCGCGCGGGCTCCGACCGCGGGTCCAGGCCCAGCGCCGACAGCAGCGGCTCCAGGCGCCGCGGCTGGGGCAGGCTCGAGCCGCGCTCGAGCTTGAGGTAATTGGGGAAGGACAGGCCGAGCGCGCGCCGTCCGTCCCGTCCCTTGTAGAACGCGAAGGGGGTCGGGAAGCCGGCCTTCTCGCGGAGGCGGACCAGCACCTCGGCGAACTCGGACTTGGGCATAGCGGCTACATTCTAGCTTGCCAGGCGCAACTCTGTCTGCTAACCTCAGGAAACGATGGGAACCGCGCGCATCGGCCTGCTCCTCCTCGCCCTCCCGGCCCTCGCCCGGGCCGTCCCCAACCCGGCGTCCGCGAACTGCTCCTCCAAGGGCGGCAAGCTCGAGATCTACGACACCGAGGGCGGACAGATCGGCTACTGCCGCCTCTCCGACGGCGCCGCCATCGAAGAATGGTCGCTGCTGAAGGGAAAGAAGACGAAGGTCGCCAAGGTCTTCAAGGGCTATCGCAAGCTGCTCGAGAAGATCGAGGCGGGCGGCGAGAAGGCCACCGCCGAGGACTGGTGCGAGGGCGCCGGCGGCAAGCTCGCCGTCATCGGAAAGGCCAAGAAACTCTCGGCCTGCTTCTTCCTGGACCGCTCGTCCGTCGACGCCGACAGCCTCGCCGCGGGACCCGATAAGCGCAAGGTCCTCGACGGCCTCCTCAAATAGGTGCCATTTAGCGCCTTGACCCTGCGGGCGGGCGGGCGCATACTCTGCGTACGATGAAACCGCCTGCCGCCGTCTCCTTCCTGCTGCTCGCGAGCGCCATCGCCGTACCCGCGTCCGCGCGGCCCCTGGATCACCTCGATCGCGTCCAACAGCGCATCGAGGCGATCCAGCAGGCCATCTCCGACAGCCGTGAAGCGGCCTGGAGCGCCGGCGCCACGCCCGTCGCGGCAATGCCGGACGCGCAGCGGCGCCGTCTCCTGGGGGCGAGACCCGGCGGCGGTCGCGCCTCAGCTCCCGCGGCCCGGATCGCCCACGAGCCGTCTTCCGCCCAACTCGACTGGCGCGAGAAAGGGGCCGTCACGCCGGTCCGCAACCAAGGGGGCTGCGGGAGCTGCTGGGCGTTCTCCACGACGGGCGCGCTCGAGTCCTACTTCCTGAGGACCGGAGGCGACCCCGAGCGCTCAGACCTCTCCGAGCAGGCCGTCCTGGAGTGCAGCGGCGGCGGCTCCTGCGAGGGCGGGTGGCCCGACAAGGCGTCGGAGTTCCTCAAGGCGACCGGCGTTCCTCCGGAGGCCGACCTCGCCTACCGGGGCGAGGACGGCCCTTGCGAGCCGGCCGAAGGCTGGAGGGGGCGCGCGCAGAAGATCGGCGAGTTCCAGCGAGTCGAACGGAAGGTCTCCAAGCTCAAGGCGGCGCTGGAGCAGTATGGGCCGCTTCCGACGGTCATGGCGGTCTACGAGGACTTCTACACCTACGAAGGCGGAGCCCCCTACGTCCACGTCAGCCCTCGGGCGCTGCCGGTGAAGAACCCCATCGACCGGCTCATCAGAAAGCTGTTCAAGGAGCTCTTCGACGACCTCGACAAGCCGAAGGGCTATCACGCGGTGCTCATCGTCGGCTACGACGACGACGACAAGGCCTTCATCGTCAAGAATAGCTGGGGGCGGAACTGGGGCGAGGACGGCTACTTCCGCGTCGCGTACTCTCAGGTGAGGAACACCGTTCGCTTCGGCGATCAAACCCTCGCGTTCGTGCCCCCCGAGGAAGGCCCCGAGCTGGCCGTCCACCGGCCGGACGAAGAAAACCCGGTCTCCGGCCCGATCCAGCTGCACGGGTCGGTGTCACGGCCGAGCGACGTAGAGTTCGTGATCGACGGCGCTCCCCAGGCCCTTTCCGGCGAAGAGAGGTTCGACGGCGACTGGAGCTATTCCATCGGGGCTCTGAGCGAAGGAAACCACGAGGTCGTCGTACGGGCGCGCGACGAGGCGGGGGGCCTCGCCGAGACCCGACGCCGGTTCACGGTCGAGGCCCCGCCCGACCCGGACGAGCCTTCCGGCGACGGGCCGCGCTGATCAGCGCCGTCCGCTCGCCCCTCGAGTCTCGGCTCCCTTCGGCGGGAGCCGGACCCCCGACCGGCGGGCCTTCGAGAGTCCGATCGCGACCGCCTGCTTGCGGCTGCGTGCCCCGTGCTTGCCGCGGCGCACGTGGCGGATTTCCTCGCGGACGAACTCGCCGGCCTGCGTGCTGGGGGCTCTGCCAAGCCGTTTCGCGCGGCGCGCGCGCTCCAACGTCGCTTTCTCGGGCATAGACACCTCCTCCCCCATTATAGGGAAGCGATGTCTAGTTCCCGTCCGTCAGCCGTGACCCGTCGCCGAAGCGCGCCCGCGCCTCGCCGGCGCCCTTGAGCAGCGGCTCGCCGGGACGCCCCTTCACGAGCTGGTAATGCGCCTCCACCTTCAGCGCCCTCTTGGTGGTGCCGACCGAGGCGGAGACGAAGTCGCCGGTGAGGTCGAGCGGGTCCATGAACTGGACCAGGACTCGGAGGACGTCGGCCTGCTTGAGGCCGCTCGAGTTCCGGTAGCTCAGCGCCTTGGCCAGCGCGCGGGCCCTCGCCTCGGGGGTCAGCGCGGCGACGGACGCCGCGGCGATGTCGGACGCGAGCCCGCCCGCCTCGCGGCTGAGCTTGGCGAGCCAGTCGGCGCCGCCGGACTCGTGGGTGATGCCGAGCTCTTCGCGCGCCTTCAGCGCGTCGTACTCCAGCCGGCCGTCCTTCAACGTGCCGTGGGCCGCGAGCCACTCCGCCCAGGTGCGGTCCGCGACGGGCACGCTGCGCGCGAAGGCCTTGACCACTTCCGCGCTCGTGACCGACAACGCGTCGCGGAGCGCCTTCTGGTTCATCACGAGCGTGAAAGACAGCCAGCCCTTCTGGTCCGCCTGCTCGGTGTACCCGGCGGGTGCGTTCCCGTCCGGCACCCGCTGCGAGGGCGGCATGAAGCGTCCGACCGGCAGCTCCATCGTCGGGTCGCCCCCCGCGGGGCGAGCCGTCCCGGCCAGGCGGAGGATGGAGTTGGCGTCCTCGACGGCCTCCCCGATGGCGGAGACCGGCAGGCGCAAAAATCCCTGGTTGTGCAGGTAGACCGCCATCGGGTCGCCGTAAGGCTTGCCGGCCGGGGCGTAGGCGATCACGTCGACGTTGCGGCTCTCGAGGTCTTTGACGAGCGGACCGACGAACGGCATCCGGAAGTACTCGGCGTTCGGCGTGCGGTTCGCGGAATGGAACTCGTAGGAGCCTCCGTCGCCCGTGAACTGGGTGACGGTATCGGAGGCGAGGTTCTCGCTCAGCGTCCGGTTCACGATGAACGGGAGATTGAGCGGCCAGGTCCGCGAGTTCCCGGCGTAGTCCGACCGAGCGGCGTAGTTGGGCTCCCCGAGCAGCTCGGCGTTGATCGCCTGGAGCTTGCCGTAGGCCTCGAGGATGTCCTCGCGGGTCGTGAACTCGGTCTGCACCTTTCGGGCGTAGCGGAGGAGCGTCCAGAAGTTCCCCCGCATAGCCTCCGCCAGCGCCGAGCCCTGCTGCGGGTCCGTCGGGTCGATCATGTACTCGAGGATCAGCCGGCGCCCGTCCGACTTCGCGCCGTGAACGCCGATATAGGCCGAGGTGTACTTGTGGAGCTGGCGCGCGACCTCACGCTTGAGGAACTTCGACAGGATGTTGGCGCCGTCCGTGTTGAACTCGATGGGGCTAAACGTCTGGCTGAAGCCCGCCGACCGGGACTTCACCTGGACGAAGTCGATGCGGAAGCGGAAGCGGGCCTGCTTCTCCGAGAGCCGCCAGAGCGTCATGCTGGAGGTCCCGTGCTTGCCTTTCCCGAAGCCGATCGAGATCACGGTATCCGGGTCGGCGTCGGCCGCGCTCGCCCCATAGCCGAGATTGACGGTCAGCGGGATCCGCCAGAGCTCTCCCTGGCCCATCGCCGCGATGCTGTCGGCCGTGACGGGCACGATCACCTTCTCCACGCCGCGGAGATGCTCGGGCACGAACGGCACCACGATCTTGACGTCGGTGACGTCGATCAGCCGCCGGACCTCGGAGCAGCTGTCGAAGGTCCCGAGCCTCCGGGCGACGAACGAGCGGCCGTCGGTGGCGGCGCTGAGGTAAACCGACGCCGAGTCGCCGTCGCCACCGATGGGCTCGCTCTTGCCCAGGTTCCAGCTGAAGCGGAGCGTCTCCTCGTCGAGGAGCACGAGGCTGTTGTCGAAGTCCGCCTCCATCCGGCGCTCGACCCCGATGGCCGCCCCCGGCATATTCTGCTCCCCGCCGAAGTTGAAGTCCTTGTCTAAGCGCAGGTGCCGGCAGAGCTGGTCCAAGACGCCTCTACGCCGCTCTTCGTCCTGGCGGCGCCGGTCGGGGGCGCCGTACTCGCTCTCCGAGGTCCCGGAAGGCACGGCGGGGCCCGGGGGGGTCGCCGGCGGAGGGGTCCACTGGGACCGCGGGCCGTCCGCCAGGTCATCGTCGGGATCGGCGGCACGCAGCGGCAGGGCCAGGACGGGAAGGAGGAGGAAGGCGAGGGCCGGGAGGTTTCGCATGGGCCCCATAGTACGCGCCGGGCTGCCCGGAGGTCGTGAGGCGAGGGCCCGGTCGTGGGCGGACTTTGGACCTGCATGCGGCACGATACCGGAACCCCGTTCCGGTATCGCGCCAAAAAACAAGAACCCCGGTTCGCTTGCGCGAACCGGGGTTCTCTGTTCAGTGGTTCGTTAGATCTTCCTAACGTTCACGGCGCGCGGGCCCTTCTCGGACTCCTGCACGTCGAACTCAACGGCCTGGTTTTCCGCGAGGCTGCGGAAACCCTCGCCCTGAATCGCCGTGTGATGAACGAAAAGGTCCTTGGACCCGTCGTCCGGCGTGATGAAACCGAAGCCCTTCTGATCGTTGAACCACTTCACTTTGCCTTTAGCCATGCTATTTGTTGATCCTCTTGTTAACGACAACGACAACGACCCCTGCATTCTAGCACGAAACGGGCTCGAATTTACGTCGAAAATCACAATTCCAGGTCGGCCCCCAGATCGGCCTCCAGGGCCTTCGCGTAGATCTTGGACGCGGTGGCCATGTCCTCGAGGGCGATCCCCAGGTTGATCGCCATGGTGCGCTCGAACGGCGTCTTCCGGCCCTCTTTCCGGCCCGCGATGAGCTCGGCCAGCTCGGCGTAAGCCTTCGGCGTGCGCTGAAAGTAGCCCTCCCGTCGGTAGTACTCCATCTGCTCGATGTCGTCGGTGGCGAGCTTCTCGACCTCCAGCATGGAAGCCGGGGTCCAGTAGGAGTCGAAATCGACCGCGCTGGCGAACCCGCCCGCCTTCAGCCAGCCGGACTCGATCACCGGCGTCGGCTTCTTGAGGATCGGGCCGCTCGTGACCACGATGTCGAGGCCGACGACCGCCTCCTCCGGCCGGCACACCGGCAGGACGTCGAGGTCGAGCTTCTCGGACATCTCCTCGCAGAATCTACGCGCGACGTCCGGGCGGATGTCGAAGGCCTTCACCGTCTTCAGGTCGAAGCAGCACGCCAGGGCCTCGAGGTTGCTCCGCCCTTGGACGCCGCAGGCGAGGATCCCGACGGTCTCGCTCTCCGGCCGGGCGAGGTATTTCGCGGCGATCGCGGTGGCCGCGCCCGTCCGCATGGCGGTGATCCAGGTGCAGTCCATCACCGCCAAGGGCAGGCCGGAATCGGTGTCGTTGAGGATGAGGAGCCCGGAGATATAAGGAAGGCCGCGGTCGACGTTGCCGGGGAAGCCGGAGACCCACTTCATCCCGGCCGCCCTAAGCGAGGGGATCTGGGCCGGCATCGCGTGGATGAAGGAGTCGGGCCGGGGGTGGATGCCGGGCTTGGGCGGCATCTCGGTGCGGCCCGCGGCCTTCTCCCGGAACATCTCCTCGAGGGCGGCGATGATCTCCGGCATCGACAGCCCGACCTTCTCGACGTCCCGGCGCGAGAGGTAGAGCATCAATCCGCTTTCAGGCGCTCCAGCGCCTTGAGCGCCTTTTCGGTGTTCGCGACGCCGAGCAAGATGCGGCAGGTGTGCTCGTGCAGGGCCGTCCCGTAGACGTTGGTGATGTTGATGCCCGCGTGTCCGAGGGCGTCCGAGATGCTCGCCAGCGCGCCCGGCTTATCCGGGACCTCGATCGAGATCAGCTTCGACTCGACGCTCGCGAACCCGGCCTTGGTCAGGACGCCGGAGAAATCGCCGTCCGGCTGCACGGCGATCCGCACCAGGGCCGAGTCGTCGCGGACCTCGGAGCTGATCCCCAGGAGGTTGATCCCCTCCTGCGAGAAGAGCGCGGCGACCTGCCCCAGCGCGCCCGGCTCGTTGGCCAAAAAGACGCTGTACTGCTTCAGGACCTCGACTTTCATCGCTCCCCCGACTTCACCTGCCGCCCGATGAGGCGCAGGAAGAGACGCTCGTATTGTTCGATGGCCCGCGCCCAAGAGGAGTCCTTGGCCATGGCCACCCGGCGGGCCCGCGCGAGCCGTCCCGGCTCCCGGCGCAGCGCCAACGCGCGGTCCGCGGCGTGTAGGATACCGTCCTTGGTGAGCTCGCGCAAGAAGAAGCCGTCGCCATTCGCGGAGTCCTCGCCAGCGGCCACCTGACAGGAAGCTGAACGCGCCCGCGGTCCGGACGAAAAGTCAAGCCCTGTCGTCGCCTTTCACTTCAGCCGCATTTCAGGCGACGGTTCGCGCGCTCCGACCTATCCTCGTCCTATGGAGCCATTCGAGACGAAGGTCCGGGAGCGCCCGAGCTTGCCGTGGGCGCTGAGCGCGGTCGTGGCCCTCGCGGCGGCGGTGGCGGCGGTCGACCAGTCGTCGCGCGCGCGCGAGTCCGACGCGCTGGGCCGCGCCCTGCGTTGGGAGTCCGGCTCCCTCGGGGAGGCGGGCTCCCCGATCTGGATTCGACCGCAGCCCACGGAGCTGATCCGGACGCCCGCATGGATGCGTTCGCGGCAAGACCGCGCGAGCCCGTTCCCGGCGCATGGCGTCCGAAGCGGCGCCTCGGGCCTTTGGCCGTCGCGGCCGCGGGCGGATTCCGGCCGCGAAGCGCCACCCTCGAGCGCGGCTGCGTCCCCTCGCACGCCCGCGACCCCTCCGGAGAAAAGGCTCGGCCTGCAAGCCGGAGCGAGCGCCTTCCGCTCGAACGGGGGAACCTCCGCGGGGGTTCCGGAGTCTGGAAGAATCGTCCCGGGTATCGGCGCGCCAGGGGAGGTTCCCCCGGCGACCGCCGGCGGCCGCGCGGCGCAGGGGGTGGGCGTGGAGAGGGCGTTCTTGGAAGCCTTCCCTCGGGCTGCCTCGGGAGCGCGCGGCGCCGTGCTCGGGCCGCGCAGCGAGACGCCGGTCATGCCGGTCGAAGGCGTTCTGCCGCCCGTCATCGGAACGCCTCCCGGCCGTCCCGAGGCTGACGCACGCGTTCTCGCGGGACAACGCGTGGAGGAGGTTCGGCCGCTGCCGCCGCCCGCGAAGCCGATCTACGGGCTCGCCCAGCAGCCGGAGGCAGGCGGGTCGCTCTGCGGGCCCGCGCGGATCGTCAGGCGCTCGCCGACGCGTCTGGAGCCTCGCCGTTATTTCTGCGATCCCAGCGCGTCCGGGACATTCGATCCGACGAGAATACCGGAGCTGCGCGCGGTCGCCGCGCTGCTGTTGCCGGTAGCCGGGGGGTCGGTCGCCTCGGTACAAGCCGCGGTCGGAGCGGTCCAGACCGCGAAGAACGCCTCCGTCGCGGGAGTCGCGAACTACCGCGAGGCGTTGGGAACGCTGCCGCGACAGCCGGCGGTCGCGGACCCGCGCGCCCTCGTGGACGAGCAGCTTGGGGTTCTCGCTCGCGCGCATTCCGCGGGCGAGGGCTGCCTCGGTGCGGCCGAGTCCCTCCTGAGGAAGCACGCATCGGAGCTCGTCGCCTGTCGCGACGCGCTGTTTCGGGCCCTCGTGCCCGAACCGCGGCGTCTTCAGGAGCTCCATCAGCGCCTCGTGGAGCGCGCGAAGGCTCAAAACCTGGACCCTGACGCGCTCGAGCGTTACGAGTCGAGGGCGAGCACCGCGATCCAGACGGCGATCGGCTCGTGGGGGGTGGTCGAGGCTGGCTTTGCCGCCCGCCGCCTGAAGGAGGGGGAGGCGTCCGCGACCCTCCTGCGCGTCGTGCTCGCGCGGGCGGAGGACGCGGATCTCCCCGCGACTCTGCTCCAGCCCCTGCGCGAGGCGGCGACCCGGATCGACGACGAGATGGGCCACTGGCGGCAGGCCGCCGGCCGGCCAGCCCCCGTTGACGGTGAACCCGGTCCCCCCGCCCGCGGGCAGCTCGGGTTGCGTCGCCTTTCCCGGACCGGGGAGTCCCAGCGCTTCATGCCCCAGCGGCTGCAGTTGCACGGCGCGCTGCGGCCCCGCGCCGTTCACCGACACGACGTTTTGCTGCGCCGGGCCGTGCTGACGGGAAACTGACGGCTTCCCCGTTCCCCTCAAAAACCACAACCGCCTCCGACACAATCCGGCTCAGACGCAATTCAGCCGCGCGACCGGCGCCATTCGGCTACAAGCTCCGCAGGGAGGCTACGATGACACATCCGGTGACGATACAAGTTCGCGCGGCGGCCCAAGCCCGGCGGCCGCCGGCTCTCCAATGGTGGCTCGCGGCGCTCGGCGCTCTGGCGGCGGGATATTGGGCCGGCGAACTCGCCGCGCGGCCGGTTCCCGCGCCGGCGGCGCTCGCCGCGGCGCCGACAGAACGCCCAGCCTGGATGCGGCCCGCCGAAAACCGCCCCAACGACCTGCCGCCGTGGCTGAAACGCGCTCGATGACGCACGGAGGGACTATGACGAGAAATGCCGCCTGCTTGATCCTATGCGCCGCATGGCTCGCCGCAGCGTCGCACGTCGCCGCGGCGGAGCCGCCGATAGCGCTGAGCGCCGATTCGGGGCCCGTGGTCGTCTTCCCGGACTATTACGGCTACTACCAGGCCGTGGTCCCCTTCTCCTTCAGCGGTTCCTTCGTCGCGCGTCACCCGCGCGCGGACTGCGGCAGCATTCTGCGCCCCAACGCGGCGACGTACACGAAGGCATGCGCGCCGACGCCCAAGCCTGGGAGGCTCTGGGATGCCTCCGGGCACCCGGTGAGCGGACTCGAGCTGAATGTCTACGTGGACTGGCTCAAGCACGGCAACGCCACGGTGATACTGCGCAGCCGCAGCGTCTTCGACTTCGTGCCGTACGTCCGGCAGCCCTTGACCTTCGAGCTGATCGACCCGACCGACGCGTCGATCCGACAGACGCTCGCGGTGCGCCTCCAGCTCAAGTCGGCCAACTCGGGGGAGGGCGGTGTGGTCGGGACCTATTCGGACCGGGTCTTCGGCGAACAGACTCTGGGAACGCGCGTGGAGGCCCCGACACCCTTTCGTGCCTATTGCAACGATCCGGGCGTCATCCGCACGCCGCAGCTAGCCAAGGTCTTCGGGCTCCTCGCCCAAGGCCAGCGGGTCATCCCGCCCAGCCAGAGCAAGATCGACAACCCCCAGTTCGGCTGGCTCGACAAGCCGCACAATATCGAGGAGGAGGAGTTCGATAAGGCTCGGGCCGAGTGCGCCGACTTCCCCGTCGAGGTCGGCATGGCGGCCATGGGCAAGATCGCGTGGATGGATGGCAAGCTCGTCCCGACTTCGGTGTGCCGCCCGTGGCTGACGGCCGACTGTAAGCTCGCCTCCTACTATGGACCGTCGGACTGCAAGAACCCGCCTAGGGAAGGCGCGCCGAACCCGGCGGGCGGCAACGTCACCTTCAGTTGCAAGAACGGCTTCTCCCTCGACGACCCGACGACGGAGCTGGGCTGGGGCGCGCCGCCACAGGACGGGCGCGACTTCAAGCCCGAGCGCTCACGATGCCGGATCACCTGGGATCCGCCGCGGGTCGGCAATACGCAGGCCGGCTACCGCTCCAACGGCAAAGAGAACAACCGCTACCGCGCGACGATCACCCTGGTGGGCCTCGAACCGCTCAAACGCTACGCGCTCGAGCAGGTCAACCTCAATCACCTCCGGGGACAGGCGGGAACCCGGCTGGGGGCCTCCTTGCCGCCGACCGACGCCGGCGGCGGCCTTCGCCTCCGCGACGACAGCACCATCGCGGGCCCGTCGGGCGATTATGCCGTGCGCCTCATGGACGGCGAGCGGGAGGTCGCGGCGTGCGGCGGCTTCCGGCTCGAGGAGAGCTACGCGAACCTTCCGGACGAGGGAAAGCCCCTGGGCGAGAGGGCGACGAACGCCGAGACCGGTCCCACGCCCTCTCCGAACGGCCCAAAGCCGGGAGACGCGTGCGATCCCGCGACGTGGGGGAGCACGGCCCGCGCCCCAGGGCTCTTCTGCTTCGACATCCGCGATGAGGCCGGGAACGTCAGGACTCCGTATCGCGTGCACCGGGACCCGCCGGCGTGCGAACCGGGGGAAGTCGCTCATTATGCCCCGGACAGCAGGCTCCGGGACACGAAGGCGCTCTGCGTGGCTCCCAACCGATGGCGGTTCGACAACGAGGTCGCCGACGGCAAGGAGTGCGGCGAGGACTGGGCGTGCAGCCCGAAGAAGGGCCTGACCTGCATCAGCCTCGGCGGCGTGTGGAAGGTCCATTCGACGCAGCCGCCGTGCGCGCAGGAGGGACGAGAGGCCCGCTTCCCCGCGAGCTGCAACTTCCAGGTCGCAGGACGCCGGCAGAACGTCGCCAAGTGCGACCCGAGCCTCGACCCGGCCTGGCGCTTCGCCGACGAATGGGAGCGGCGGCCTCGGGAAGGCAGACCCTGCGACGGCTCCTCCTGCTGGGCCGGCGACCTCCTCTGCCTCGATCAAGGCAAGGGCGATGGCCGGCGTTGGTTCGACGCGGGACCCGGCCGCAAGACCCAGCCACGCTGCGAGCGCGAGGGCCAGAAGGCGATGTTTCCCGAGTCCTGCGGCTACCCGAAGGACGCCCACGGCAGGAGTACCGCGGTCTGCGATCCGGGCAAGGTGCCTGCTTGGGAGTTCACGGTTCAGGGAAACGACTCCGAGGGCGGAGGCGGGAATGGCTCCGAGGGCGGAGGCGGGGATGGCGCCGAGGCCGGAGGCGGGGATGACGCCGAGGCCGGAGGCGGGGATGGCGAAGAGTCGCCGCCGAAGGCCGGAGACTCCTGCGCGCCCCCCGGGGAGCAGTTCTGTGACGCCAAGTTGGTCTGCTTCAAGGTCGAGCGCGACGGCGAGCTGCTGGCTCCGTTCCGTCTGTATGACTTCAACAACCGCCCGTCAGGAGAGCGCGGCGACAAGGCGATCTTCGCCGAGAGCTGCCCGTTCCCGGAAAGGACCGCCTACTCCCTGGGCGGCACGGAATGGAAGTTCGAGAGCGAATGGCAGGCGATCAACGGCGGAAACTCCCCACCGAAAGAGGGCGACGCGTGCCGGCCCCAGGACTGCCTCAGCGCCGGCCGGAGGCTGATCTGCCTGGGCTCCGACGAGCCCCAGACGCTGTGGGTCTGGAGAGGCCCGGTGGACTTGGAGAACGGCCTTCAGCCACGGTGCACTCCGGGCGAGCGCGCCCTCTACACCGAGGCGTGCCGGGAGCAACTCGGACTCGGCGAGAGCCGGGGCGCCACCTGCGTCGGCGAGAGCGAATGGAGGCTGGATACTCCGTCGGGGACTTGAGCCCCCGCCGTTTCGAGGAGGCCCCGCGGCCAAGGCGCGGGGCCTCCTGCCCGCTAGGGGGACTCCTTGAACGTGGCCAGCAGCGTCCAGGAGCCGTCGTCGCGGCGCTTGAGCTCGAGGATGCCGCCGGCCGACTCGGCGAGGCGGCAAGCGCGCAGGAGACGGACCTCCTCGAGCCCCGATAGGGCCGCGCGGCGTTCGCCGCTCGCCGGAGCCCGCGGCGCGATCGCGGCGAGGATCGGCTGGAGCGCGTCATCGCACGAGAACCAGATCGGCAGCGTGAGCTCGCCCGGCCGTCCGCGGTAGAGGCTTACGGTGACGCGCTCGTCCCTGCGCGACCAGCGCGCGGCCAAGCGCAACGCATACTCCAGCGCGGGAGCGAACGAAAGCACGTCCGCCTGGACGCGCGCGGCCCCCGGGATCGCGTGGAGCGAGAAGCCCGGCGGCGTCGGGCCGACGCGCTCCAGGACGTCGGCAAGGGCGACGCGAGCATCGATCGGCTCGAGGCAGGCCTCCCGAGAGGAACCCTCGAGCCGCGCCAACTCGAGAAGGTCTTCCAGCGCCGCGGCCAGGCTCCGTCCCTCGCTGCGGAGCGCCTCGACCGTCTCGCACAGCGCGCGCTGCTCGGCCCGGTCGGCGCCGGCGAGCAGGTTGTCGGCATGGAGCAGCGCTCCGTGGAGCGGCGAGCGCAGGTCGTGCGTGATCCGCGCCAGGAACTCGTCTTTGTCGCGCGCCACGGCGGCCAGGCGCTCGGCCATTCGGTTGAAGTCGGCCGCCAGCCGTCCCAGCTCGTTGGGCGGGCCCCGCGGCGCGCGCGTCGCGAGATCGCCGGCCAACCGGCCCGCGGCGTCGGCGAGCCGAGACAGCGGCAGCATCGTCAACGTGTAGAGCGCCAAGCCCGCGAGGAGTCCCCCGCCGAGGGCGCGCAGGGCCGCGGCTGCCGCCGCTTCGCCCGGTGTCGGGGAGGCGGACACGTCGCCGTGCCACCCGTCCGCGAGAGGCGCGAGCGCGGGCCGCTCGCTCACGAGCGCCCCGCTCCGCTCGCGCCGCTGGGCACTTTCCTCCTGGAGCCTCCGCTCGACGTTCCGCGCGGCTCCCACGAGGGCGGGGCCCAGCACGGCGCCGAGCGCCAGCACGAGGCCCGCGGTCGCCGCCAGGAGTGGGCGCCCCACGTTGCTCAGCGGAAAGTGTAGCCCTTGCCCGGAATCGTGACGACGCGCGCCGCGGCGGGCTCGCCGAGCTTGATGCGGATGCGCCGGATGTGGACCTCGACGGTATTGTCGGTCAGAACGGTATGCCAGAGCTTCGACAGGATGTAGCGCTTCGAGAGCGCCCGGGGACGCGCCGCGATCAGATGATAGAGGAGGTCGAACTCCTTGCGCGTCAGGTCCCGGACCTCCCGGTCGGGAAGCCGCACCACGTGGGACTCGGGGTCGATCGTCCAGCCGTCGACGCTGAGGGCGCCGGCGGCCTCGCCCTCGGCGTGCGCCCGGCGCAGCAGCGCGGCGATCCAGAACACGAGCTCCTCGCCGTCGCAGGGCTTCTGGAGGTAATGGTCCGCGCCGAGGGAGAGCCCGGTCAGCTTGGTGTCGAGCCGGGCGTCGGCGGTGAGGACCAACAGCGGCGTGTCGCGCCGGGTAGGATGCGCCCGCACGAACTCGACCAAGCCCATGCCGTTGCCGTCCGGCAGCGAGAGATCGACCAGGACCGCGTCGAACGGCCTCTCGGAGAACAGCCGTTTGGCCGTGGCCAGATCGTGCGCCAGGACCGCGCCATAGCCGCCGGAGCGCAAAACACCCTCGAGCGCGCGCCGGGTCGAGGCGTCGTCTTCGACCACGAGCAGCGTCTGGGAGCCGGAGCGCAGCAGCGCCTTTTTCACGACGTCGCTGAGTCGCCCCTCGAAATCGACCCCCGCCTCCCGCCGCTCGCCCGACGCCTTCGCCCATACGACGCGCGCCTTCGCGTCGGTGACGACCGTTCCCGAAAGCTGAAAGGTCAGCGAGAGCTCGTCGCCCGGCTCCGCCGCGAAGGCGCCCTCGACGCAGGCGCCGTTGTAGCTCAGGTTGCGCAGCGAGGCCTTGCTCTCGGGTCCCGTCAGCGCGGGGACCCGCACGCGACAGGGCAGCCGCAGGCCCAGACGCGGCGCGCCGCGGTTCTCGGCGGATTCGGCCATGGCGAAGGAAGTATAGCTGACCTGCCGGCGAGCCCGCCAGGACACGGGGCTACCCATCATGCGGACGGTCCACGGCGCGGGCTGCGCTCCGGGGCCTCCAACAACCCAGGTCCAAGGACCCGGTCGGCACCGGGACCTTGGGCGGTTGCGGCCAGGGCCCTTTGGGCCCCACGATTGGGCCGATGGACCTACCCCTCGTACCCGGCCGGGGGGCCTCCGCGAGGCGGGGCCGCCGTGCCAGCGCTGTTTTTCCGGAGGCTCGATGACCCTACTCGCCGCAGCGTATCTCGCCGCCGCTCTCCTTCCCACCGCTCCCGTCGACGCCGCTCCCGCCGGGTTCGACCTCGACCAAGGAGCCGACGCGCGCGCGGCGTTCGAGGAGTTGAGCCACCGCCCACCCTCCTGGTCCCGCGACGAGGACTACCTGCATCCCCGCTACCGGCGCAGCGAGCGCGATTGCGCGACCGTCTCCTTCCGCCGCGAAGACCCCCTCACCTCGGAGCGGGTCCTCCTCGAGAGCCGCGAGTACCAGGAGCGCTGCTACCCGCGGGGGCCGGACGGCCACATGGACTGTCGCGAGGAGTGGGTCTGGACGGAGCGCCGGCACGTCCGGGTTGAGGTCGTGGGGCGCGGGGAGATGCTGCCGTGGGAAGAAGACGCGTTCCGCGTCTGCCTGGACGGGCGCTGGCTCGATTACCGCGTCGTCGACGCCTCCCACGAGTACGACCTGACCGAGCGCGGCGACACGATTCTCGCGCGGGCGGGACGGAAGGTTCCCGCGCTGCCGGACCCCGTGGGCGTCGTGGCCGAGTCCTTCCGCTACGACGCGGCGTCGGCGAACTTCACATTGACGCTTCGCGATCGCTGGGCTTCCTACTACGCGGGAAACCAGACCGTGGTGGAGCTCGAGCTCAAGCGGCACCGGGACAACTGGTTCGACGAGACGCTCCTGAAGAAGGAGCTCTCGTTCTCCGCCGCGGAGAACCACCGAGTCGACTTCGCAACGTGGACCGGCGAGATGGACCCCAAGCCCAAGGCCGGCAAGACGTACTACGTGAAGTGGCGCTTCAAGCGCGTGGGCCCGGTCTCGAAGGACAAATGGGTTCGGCACTGGGAGTCCGACCGCGCGGTGTTCGGCCAGGCGTCCTCCACCAAGCTCCTGGCCATGGCCCCGTCGGCGGCGCGCGAAGGGGACCGCTGCTGGTTCCGGCGCATCGAGAACGACGAGTGCGTCTATCGCTGCGGGGACGGCTCCTGGCTGCGACGGCCCGTTCGGCGCCCGGACCCGTTCGACCGCGAGGACGGTATGACGATCGCCTGTCCGCAGCTCGTGATCCCGTTCTGACGGAGACGGCCGGGAGCTTGTCTAGAAGCCAGGGCAACCGTTAGTCGCGCGCCCGGGCGTACTGCTTCGGCCAGGGGATGTCCGCGCCGAGCGCCTTGGCGGCGCGCAGGGCCAGGCGGGCACCGGCCGTATTCTAGCTTAGTCTTCGGCGACGTCGGCGAGGAAGCGGGCGTCCCTCAGGTCCTGCGGGCGTCCGGCCTTCAGCTTCATCTGCCGGAGATGCCCGGCCGAAGCCACCCGGACGCCGGTGCCGCCCACGTCATGGACCTCGGAGCGCGCGAAGAGCTCCTCGAACGGGATCGGGGCTTTCACGAACAAGTCGACGGAGAGGAGCGGGTCCTTGGGGTCCGAGAACGTGAACACCATCATGTTCTTCTCTTCGATCCATTGCCGGCGGGTCTCGGAGTCGGCGAAGGAGAGCGGGTCGACCGGGACTCGGGGCTTGAGCCCGAGCCCGAGGAGCGCCGAGATCGCGCGGCGGGCGGCGGCGGGCTCGAGGTCGATCACCAGGTCGAGGTCCGGCGTCGCGCGCGGCATGCCGTGGAATCTGACGGCGTGCCCGCCGACCACGACGTGGCGGACCCGCGCCTGCTGGAGCGCCTGGAAGACGGGCTGGAAGATGCCGGCCCCTTCGTGCCGCCGCTTGGCGGCGCCGGCGTACTCGGGCTGGTCGGCGTAGTGCTTGGCGATCGCGCGCCACGCCTCCTCCTCCGTGTCGACGAAATAGATGAGCTTCATGTCCGCCGGCGAGATCATGCGCGTCTTCACCAGCTCGCGGAAGTTGATGACCTTTCCCCAATACTCGCGGCCCCCGAGGAGGACGATCGGCGCGCGCGGGATCAGACCGGTCTGCATCGGCGTGAGCACGCTGAAGAGCTCCTCGAGCGTGCCGAAGCCCCCGGGCACGAACACGTGCGCGTCGGCGGCGTAGCCGATGCCCCGCTTGCGGGTCGGAAACTCGTGGAATTCGTAGCTCAAGCCGGGCGTCACGTAGTCGTTGAGGCCCTGCTCGTGGGGCAGCCGGATGTTGAAGCCGACGCTCGGCCCGCCCGCCTCGGAGGCGCCGCGGTTGGCGGCCTCCATGGCCCCCGGGCCCCCTCCGGTCACGATCGCGACCATCCCGAGTGTGATCACCGACACGCGCGCCGCGAAGCGGCGCGTCGCCTCGTACCACTTCGACATCCGGACGTCCTCGGCGGCGGCGACGGCGGCCGAGCGGAGCTCGCGGTTGCCCCGGTCGGCGGCGGACGCGGCCCTGGCCGCGGCGAGCTTACCGGCGGCCGCTTCGGCCGGCAGGAGGCGCGCGCTGCCGTAGATCGCGATGGTGCGGGTGATCCCGTTCTGTCCGAGGACCTCGGCCGGGGCGTCGAGCTCGCGGAGGAAGCGGGCGTGGCTCTCGGGCGCTCCCGTGCCGGCGGCCTTCCCGTCGTACATCCGGTCGAGGGCTCCGGCCACGGCGAGGGGGGTCGCGCCGGCGACCGGGCGCATGATCCCGTCGGCGTAGCGGATCGTCCCGGCCGTCGCCCCGAGAGCGCCGGACAGGCCCGGGCGGACGGAAGGGTTCACGACCGGCAGCACCGCCGGGAGCGAGAGCGGGTTCGCCAGCGCGCCGCGGGTCAGGCTGGCGGCCGTAGCGGCCGCGGCGCCCGCCAGCGGCATCGCTACGGTCGCCGGCAGCTGGACGGGGGCGACCGTCTTGTTGTTGGCGTAGGCCGGCAGGGCGAAAAGCAGCAAGAGCGCCGCGCGTCTCACGCCTAGAGGGTAGCCGGTCCGCCCCCCCGTAAGGGAGTGCTAAAGGGCACCTCGCGGCTAGTCCAAAGGTCCTAGGGCCAGGCCCTAAGCGCTTGACGGGTCCTGCGGGCTCCGGTATCCTTGAGACGATGCTCCCTCACGGCGTGCTCGTCTCGTTCTTGGCGGCGGCGCCCGCCCTCGCGGCGCCGCTGATCAAGTGGAACCCCGACGAGGCCCAGCGCGAAGCCTCCGAGGAGGAGGCCCAAGAAGAGCTCGCCGACATCCAGGCGCGGATCGACCGCGGCGACCTGCCCAGGATCCAGTTCGACCTCGACAGCTTCAAGCTGCGCGAGGAGGCCTACGAGGTCATCGACCTGATCGCCGACCTGATGACGCGCAATCCCCGCCTGAAGCTCCGGATCACGGCGCACACCTGCGCGCTGGCGACCCGGGACTACAACATGAAGCTCTCGCGCAACCGGGCGAAGTCGGTCAAGGAGGCCCTGGTCAAGCGCGGCGTGCCGCCTCCGAGCATCCGCTTCACCGGCCGGGGCCCCGACGACCCCATCGCCACCAACCGCACCGAGGAAGGCCGGGAGCGGAACCGGCGCGTCGAGTTCCATCTCCTCAAGCGGGACTGGTCGTCCATATTCTGATGCGGGGTCAAGCGCTCGCCGGGCTGATCCTGATCGCCGGCTCCGCGTGGATCGGCCGCGACCTCATGAAGGACGGCGAGCAGCCCTGGCCCGCCTACGCCGAGCCGCAGGCCTCGTGCGGGGCCGAGCTCGCCGGCGTCCATGAAGGCGCCGGGGTCCATTTCCGCTACCCGGCCGGCTGGGCCGTGACCGAGCGCCAGGATAAGAAGCGCGGGGTCATCGAGACCTTCCTGGCCCCGGGCGGCGGCAGCGAGGTGATCGTCCTCCTCCAGGAGGCGGCGGCGCGGGCCTCGGTCGTGACGATCCCCGACCCGCCGGCGGGCCAGAAGCTCCGGGACGCCCCGAACGCAGAGCCCGCCCCCCCCGCGGAAGCCGTCCGGCTGAAGGACACCGACCAGCAGTTGGCGATCGATGAGAAGCGAAACGGGAACGCCTACCTGACGCGCCTCGATGAAGGTCCGGTCGTCTCGTTCTCCTGGATGGCGTTCGTGTGGGACACGGACGGCCGGATGGTCGCGGTCAGCGGCCCGAAGCTCGTCCACAGCAACTGGCCGAACCACCGCCGACGCGCGCGCGCGATGAACTGCGCGTTCTGGGACGTGCTCCGCACGGTCCAGCCGAGGTAGCCGCTACTTCTTCCGGCCGGTGCCTTGCAGGTAGTCCACGAGGTACTGGGTGTACTGGTCCTGCAGGAACACCTCGCGCAGGATCCCCGCGATGTCCGTCATGCTGATGATGCCGACGAGCTTGCCTTGATCGGTGATCGGCAGGTGGCGGAACCGGGCGTCGGCGAGCGTCGCGAAGACCTTATCGAGCGGCTCCGAGGCGTCGACCGTCGTGGGATTGGTGGTCATGTACTGCTTCACCAGCGCCTTGGCGGGATCGACGCCTTCCGCCACGACCTTGTTCAGGAGATCGCGCTCCGTGAAGATGCCGACCGGGCGGTCGTTCTCCGCGACGATCACGGCTCCGATCCGGTTGTCGCGCATGATCTTCGACGCCTCGGCGATGGTCTCGCCGCCCGTCACGGTGATGACCTCGCGGACCAGCAATCGAGCGGTATGCGGCATCGCTCTAGTCTAGCGCGGGCTCCGCTTGTCCGCAAGGGGGCGGCTTCTCCAAGTTTCCCCGGTAGCAGGGAAAACGGAATAACGCAGAGGTACGCAGAGGAAATTAACGAAAAGGAACGCAGAGGACGGAACTTTTTCGGAGCCTATCCGTATCTATTGGTATGGAGC
>JACQPK010000453.1 GCA_016207565.1 Elusimicrobiota bacterium | reverse complement strand
CGCGATGGCGCCGATCGCGGACCAGAGGAAGATAGCCTTCAGGCCGCCGCCCGTCAGCGCGCCCCACACCAACGAGAGGCCCGCGGTCGCGACACCGCTCGCGACGAGGGCCGCGATGCCCGCGCCGGCTGCCGCGAACGCGAGACCCTTCTTGCTCGAGCGCGGCGCGGGCGGCTGCGTCGCGCCCGGCGAGCTCGCGACGGCCGACGTTCGCCGCTCGGTCGCGGTCCGCGCAAGCCGGCCGCTCACCGCCCCGGGACCGCCGTCGGGGGCGGCGGCGTTCTCGAAGGAGCCGCGGAGCTCCGCGTTCATACGGTCCGGGTCGCTCGCGGAGGCCTGGAGGGCGTCGTTGAGACTGTCGACCTGGGACAGGGTGGGCATCGGGCCGGCGTGGAGGGCCCGGGCCGCCGGAGCCGCGGCGAGGACGGCGAAGCCGGCCCAGAGGCACGGCCACGCGAGCCTGCGTACTCGAGTCGACATGATCACCGGCGATACCATGGGTTCCTCCCCGCGGTCGTTGCCGGGCGCGACTGTCCTTTGAGCTTGCCCCCGCTCCGGCCCGCGCGCACGGGGCGTTGGGCCTAAACGGCCGGTAGGCCCCGCGCGCGGGCCGGCCTCAGAATACCCAGGAAGACACCCAGAACGCGCCCATCGTCGCGCGGATCGTCAGCCGGCTCCCGGCCCGCTCGATCTCCAAGGTGACGGCTTCGCCCGGAAACTTGCTCGTCAGGCGCCGCTGCGTCTCCTGGAGCGGATGCGCGCCGCCGGCCAGCGCGTAGCCGTCGATCCCCGCGACCACGTCCCCGGGCCGGAGGTCGACCGCTTGGGCCGCCGAATCCGCCAAGACCGTCTCGATGACCGGTCCGCCTCCGGGTGCGCCCGCGAATGTCACCCCGAGCGTGCCGGACTCGATCCCTTGCCCGCCGCGATGGCGGGCCAGGAGCGGGAACAGCGTTTCCAGCGGGACGGCGAATCCCAGTCCCTCGGCTCCTTGCGGCGACGACACGATGAAGTCGGCGATCCCGACCACGCGGCCGTCCATCGTCAGGACCGGCCCGCCGGAGTTCCCGGGGTTGATCGCGGCGTCGGTCTGCAGGGGCTTCTCGAACATGCCTTCCAAGGCGATGAAGCGGTCCTTGCCGCTGAGGATGCCCAGGCTGGCCGCGAACGGGAGCCCGAGGGGGTGTCCCAAGACCATGAGGGATTGGCCCGGCCTCAGCGCGCCGGGCTCGCCGAGCCGCAGCGCGGGCCAGGTCCCCCCGCCTTCCAATTGGAGGAAGGCCACGTCCTTGCGGATGTTGACGGCGGTCACCACGGCTTGCAGCTCGCGGCCGCCGACGGCTATGTCCACGGGGTCCCCGAGCCCCTTGCGGGCGACCACGTGGGCGGCGGTGACGACGAGGCCGCCCTCGTCGACGATGAAGCCCGTGCCCGTCGAGACGCCCTCGCCGACGTCCTGCTTGACGCTGATCAGGACGACCGAGGGGCTCGACCGCTCGACGAGGAGAGCCTGCGCTCGATCGAGCCGCTCCAACAGCCGGCCGCGCTTCTTGTCCGCGCGCTCGTCTTTGACGAGATCCAGCCGCGGTTTGATCACCATCTGCGGCATGATCTCATACCAGATTTGAGCGGCGTGTCCCTCGAACCCCAGGATCGGGGCGGCCTCCACCGGCCGAGGGCCCAGCCACGCGCACAGAGCTCCGACGAGTCCGGCCAGCTTGAACGTTTTCATGTGAGCACCTCTCCTCGTGGATTTGAAGACATCGGGCTCCGGAGCCCTCCCGAGGGGCTCCGGAGCCTTCCGTCCTACGAGCTTACTCGGATTCCACCTCAGTCCTCGAAGTACGCGTTGAGGCAGCGGCCGTTGCCCTTGGAGCTGACGACCCAGGCGTAGCCGTACTTCGCGCAGGACTCGGCCGCCTGCGCGGCCCAGTAGTCCTCCGTCTCGATCCGGCGCCGGATGTCGCCGGTCCGCATCTCCTCCTGCCGGTCCTCATCCCGGTACTTCGGGATGCAGTACGAGTTGCCGGTCTTCGGGCTCGTCACGAAGAGGGAGTTGCCCCACTTCTCGCACGTGTCCTTGGCCGTCTCGGCGGGCACGGGGCGCGACGCCCACTCATCGCGGAGGTCCGCCTCGCGCAGGAGCTGGCGGCGCGTCTTCTCGTCCTCCTTGCGCTCCATGTCGTTCCAGCGCTCCAGGCAGTAGCCGTTGCCCTTCGAGCTGAGGGTCCAGACGTAGTCGTAGCCGCGCGTCGCGCAGTCCGACTCCGCCGTCTTGGCCGGCGGCTTAGGCAGCGACGCCCAGTAGTCCCGCGTCTCGATGAGCCTGCGGAGCTCGAAGCGCGTGTTCTCCCCGTTGTTCGGGTCGTCGTCCTTGTACTTCTCGATACAGTACGCGTTGCCCGTCTTCGGGCTGACGACGTAGAGGCGGTCCCCGAACGCCTCGCACGACTCCTTCGCCGTCTGGGGCAGCCCGGCCACGAACCACGGCGTCGCCTGGTCCGCACGGTCCGCCTCGTTCTTGAGCTCCTCCGGAGACTTCGCGCGGCGCTCCTTTTGGGCCTGCTGGGCGAACGCCACCTGCGTGCGGACGGCGCCGAGCGCCCCCGCGAAGGCCGCGTCCCCGGCGGCTTCGAGACCCGCGGCGAGGCTCAGCGAAGGGGACAGAATCCCCAGTGCCGCCGCCGCGACTACCCACGTTTTCGTCTTGTTCATCTTTCCTCCACTCTCTCGTTTGCTAGATCAGTGGCGCCATATTGGCGAGCTCGACGTCCCGCTTCAACTGGACGACCACCCCCACGACTTCCGGCCGGGCCTTCTTCGGCTCCGCGCCGATTGCAGTCCGTTTCGATCGGTTCATGACGTCATTGTAGGCGCGCCGCGAACCGGCTCGAGGGCCGGGGGATCGCGGGGGTCACCCACGATCACCTTTCATCACGTTTCGGGGAGTTTCTCGTCGAGGAAGCGGACGAGAACGCGGGTCACTTCACGTCACGATGGCGGCGGGCGCGCGGACTAGGCGGGACGACCGACCATGCTGAGGGCGAGGAACGGCTCGCGGGCGCCGTCGAGGCCGAGCAGGCCCTCCGCGAGGCTGTGGTTGAGGGCGTAGGTCGTGCAGGCCCCCCAGCCGAGCCCCTGGGCGGCGACGTAGAGGTTCTGGGAGAGGTGCCCCACGTCGCAAAAGACGGTGCGCAAGGCGTAGTCGTGGCGGTACTTCCACATCGTGCGCTCGAGCACGGCCGTCATCAAGAAGTACGCCGAGGCGCCGCGGATCCACGCTTGCCCGTTGCCGATGCGCCTCATGAGGCCCGCGAAGTCGCCGGACTTGAGGCGCTCCAGGCCGTGCCGGCGCACGTCGTAGTGGTAGACCCCGGGCCGAAGCCCCTCCACCGACGCCACGACGACGTAGACCTCGACCGGATGGCGGTTGCCGGCCGAGTAGCTCGTCTTGTCGAGGAGCTCGCCCCACGTCTCCGTCTTGAGCGTGCCGCGCCGCCCCCACGTCAACGCCAGCAGCTCGCTGAAGGCGGCGAGAGGCATCGGGCTCCGCTTGTAGCCGCGGACGTCGCGGACTCCGGCGATCGCCCGCGTCGCGGCGGAGCTCCAGGTGACTCGGGGCAGCCGGACGCGCCGCGAGCGCGGGTACTCCTTGTAGAGAGGCGGAGGAGGCCCCGCCGCGCGAAGCCCGCGGGCGTACTTCAGGCGCGCCTTCAAGGGGGCGGGCCGGTGGGCGTCCTTGGTGGAGAACAGGAAATGGCGCGCCGCCGCGCCCCACCACCAGGAGTCCAGGGTCCGCTCCTGGCGGGAAGGGGTCGGACGGATGAAGCCCAGCTTCACCAGCTCGTTCGCGGCTTTCGGCGACTCCGACACGAGCCGGGGCGTTCCGAACCAGTCGAGAAGGCTCGCCACTTCGGCGGTGATCCGCGCCTTCCGATGGGTCAGATAGTCTTCACAGACGAGGCCGCGGCCCTCCCAATACAGCACCAGCGACGAGGCCCGGCTATACCGTCGGGGCATCGGCCAACATCGGAGCCGCGGGGGGCGGCACGCGCGCGGCGAGGAGCAGGATGCAGCACGCCGTTCCGATCACGCCGGCCGCGACGAACATGGCGGGGAACCCGGCGGCTTGCGCCATGGCGCCCGCCCCGAGCGAGACGACGGGGGTCATGCCTTCCACGAGCGCATGGTACACCCCCTGAACCCTGCCCAGCAAGGGCTTGGGGACGAGCGACTGGCACACCGTCGTCCGGATGACGGACAACGCCTTTCCGCCGGCGAGGATCAGCCCGGCCGCGAGGATGACCGCGACCGGCTGCATGGAGACGGCCGACAGGAACAGCCCGGCGGGCACGGCCGCCGCGGACAGGATCGCCGCGTTCCACAGCCCCAGGCGCTCGACCGCCCGCTCCGCCAGGAAGCCGCCGGCCGCGCCGATGGCGCTGATCGCGAAGATGACCCACCCCACCGCCTCCGAGTCCAAGGCCAGCGCGGTCCCGTAGTAGAACACTTGGATCGAAAAGAACGCCATGCAACACGCGTACATCGCCGAGGAGGCCCACAGGCTCCGGAGCAGGATCCGGCTGGCGCGCTTGTCGCGCAGGAGATACCGGAAGCCCTCCCCGAAGGCGGGCGCGGCGCGCCGGGAGACCGGCCGCGGCTCGTCGTCGATCCTCGCGACGGCCGCCGCGCAGGCGGCCAGGAGCGCGGCCTGCAGCACGAGAGCGGCGCAGGGGCCGAGGGCCGCGATCGCGAAGCCGCCCCCCAGTGCGCCGAGCATCTCCGCGCAGCCGAGCGTTCCCTCGTCGACGCTGTTGGCGAGCGCGGTCCGGTGAGCCGGCACCAGGCCCGCGATCCAGGTCCGCTTCGCCGTAGAGTGCGCGACCGCCAGGCTCGCCAACAGGAAGCACCCGGCAGCCAGGACGGGCGGGGTGAGGCGCCCGCTCATCGCCACGGCGGCCAGTACCAGGCACAAGACCGCGCGGGCCGCCGCGCTCGCGAGGATGACGCGGCGGGGCGAGCATCGGTCGACGCACCAGCCGGCCGGCACGCCGGCCAGGAGGTTCGGCAGGTAGCCGGCGGCCGCGATCGCGCCCATCCAGACGGGGTCCCGGCTCATGCTGAGGAGCAAAAACGGCATGGCGATGTACCAGACCTCGGCGTTCACGTAGCTCAACGCCTGGCCCGCCATGAGCCGTTTGAACCCGTGATGCCGGCCCATGAGCTCGGCCACGCGGGTCCGGTACCCTCGATCGAGCATCCCGCCTACCCCATCGAGCTCATGTTGAGGCATTCCCGCCGGCGAGCGAGCCTCACGATCCCGGACGCGCGCCGCCGGACGGACGTTCGATGCGACCCTTTCTTTGTCATTGCCCTTTCTCCTTGATCCCGAGCTTCGCCCAAAGCGCCGTCATCTTCGAGAACTGCCGGCCCAGCGCGGGCCAGGCTTTGAGCTGCGGGTCTCGCCGCCACGCGGCCATGATCCGCCCGGCCGACTGGATCCTGGCCGCCGCCTTGGCCTCGGCCGTCCCGTTCTCCTCTCTGCGGGCGAAGAACGGGCCCGGCCCCATCGTCTTCAAGAAGTTGCACATGCTGAACGCGTACAGCAGCCGCAGCGGGTAGAAGTCGCGATCGGTCCGGAGCATGGACTCCAGGAGCCAGTCGCAGACCGGCTCCCAGCGGCCGATCACCGCGGGCCGGAAGCTCGCGCAGTCCCTGCGGGAGCGGTCGTGCCGGCGGAAGAAGAGATACCAGTTGAGATTGAACTCCGCGGCCTTGGGCACGCGCTGCATGCGCTCGACGTAAGCCTCCAGCGCCGTCGAGTCGCCGCCCCAGGCGAGCCCTATCGCCGCGGACATCCGCGTCAGCTCCGCCCCCTCTTCGCACTCCTCGAACACGTTCCGGAGATAGTCGGCGGCTTGCGGCAGGCCCAGGAAACCGAGCGGCTGCAGGAGGCGCGCCAAGGCGAGCTCGCCGTCGAAGTCCGCGCCGGAACGTCCCGCCTGGAGATAGGCCTCGCACAGGTTCTGGCTCACCTGCAGGAACTGCTCCTTGGCGGAGCGCTTGAGCCCTTGCAGGCCCTGGAGGTAGTAGCGGCTGACGTTGAAGTACTCCCAGTGGATTCCCAGCACCTCCCTCAGCCTCCGCTGATCGCCGGACACGAACGTCTGCAGGAGGTAGCGGGCCACCAGGTAGTCCGCGAAGTGCTGGTTCATGTAGAAGAGCCCGTTCTCGGGGCTGTACTCGAGATAGGGGATCCGGCTCAGGAATAGGAACACCTCGCTCTTGCGGTCCTCGAGCAGCGGGTAGCACTCGCGGATGATCCGGGCGGCGCTGTCCATCGAGACGCACGAGAACCTCCCCCCCTGTCCCTCGACGTAGGCCTGCCAGGCCAGGCGCATCAAGAGCCCCAGGAGGGTCTCCGCGGCCGCCCAGCCGTTGCCCTTGAAGCCCTCATGCCTCAGATAAAACGCGGTGAGGTGCTCCAGCATCTCGTACTCGTCGCGCGGCAAGCGCTCGCCCTGATTGCCCGCGAAGAAGTTGGCGCAGGCAAGCCCGGTTAGCGGCGTCATCTTGAGGAGGTTGCCGGTGCGCTGCCAATCCTCGACGGAAAGCCGGTCGAGATAGCCCGCCAAGAGCCCCATCTGCGCGCTCCCGCTCTTGCGGTAGGCCTTCGCCAGGCGCTCGAAGAGGGCGCGGTACTGGGCCGCGCCCCACGGCCCGAGGGCCACCGTGGAGAGCCTCCCGCCAAAGAACGACGTGAGCGGGCTGACCTTGACGTGAGACTCGTAGAACCGGGGCGACAGCGTGATCACGCAGCGGTTGCGCGAGGCGGTCTGCCAGAACGACTGGACGGCGGGATTCGTGAAATCGGTGCAGGCGGGGTTCTCGTTGATCCCGTCGATGAGCAGCACGAGGCGGCCTTGCTCGAAGGCGGCCTCCAGGCGCTCGACCATGTCTTCCTCGACTCCCGGCAGGGCGGCCCAGGGGATGTCGCAACGGCCCCAGGCGAAGTGGAGGTGCTTGGCGGAGACGTAGATCGGGGTGTGGCTCCTGCTCGCCCCGGCCCATTCCTCCCACCGGCGGAGCAGCTCGTAGAGGAGCGAGGTCTTGCCGCTGCCGCTTTCCCCGAGCACCAAGACGCCCTCGGCCGAGAGCGCGGCGACCTGCGCCGCCCGCGAGCCGCCGGAGGGGGCGTTCACGTCCAAGAGGACCGCGTCGAGGTCCACGCTCGCGAAGAGCCCGAAGTCGCGCGTGACCATCCCCTTGAGGAGCGTGAGCTGCGTCTCCCGCACGCGGCGCGGGATGCCTCGGCCGTCGCTCGCCGAGGCGCGCTAGCGCTCGAGCCGCTCGGCGAGGGCGTTCTGGATGAAGCCCCGGCCGCGCCGGAGCACCCGCAGCAGGGCCTCGAGCTCCTCGGGGTTCGAGAAGTACACCCGCACGCAGCCCTTGTCCCGGTTCAAGACGAAACGAAGGCCGTGCCGCTTGGCCAACGTCTTGTTGAGCACGTAGAGCCGCTGGGAAAGCCGGTGCCAGTCCTCCTCGGTGTCCAGCCGGGTGTACACCTCCCTCAAGTCCCTGCGATCCAATACGACGGATGACTCGCTGGTAGGCTTTGCCGGGTTAGCCATGGGAGCTGATTCCCTGGCCGAGGTATACCCCTGGGCCCGGGGTTTATACAGGCCCGGCGGGCTCAGGAATTCGTGGGCCCTAAGCCCCCACTTCCTGCGTCGGCGCAACATGGGGCGATAGGCCTACGCCCCGCTTGCACCAGGGAGACCCCGGGTCTATACTAGGTCCCATGAGGACCGCCGGGCTCCTCGCCGCCTGCCTCGCCCTCGCCGTGTACGCTCGAGCGCAGCACGACCACGGAGCCGCGGATCCCAGCGACGACCCCGACTTCGTCGGGCCTCCGCTTCCTCCCCACATGCGCCGACCGGCGCCCCCGCTTTCGCCCGAGGATACCGACGCCCTGCGGTCTTACCTCCTCGAACAGGGACTTACGGACAAACAGATCAAGCAGCTCATGGAGGAGACGTACAGCCGCGAAGAGAACGCGGCCGAGCTCGAGTCCATCATGGACTACATCAAGGAGAACGCGAAGAAGGAAAAGGAGGCGGCAGCCGAAAACGGCCCGAAGGCGACGAGCCTCGCCGAGCCCGCCGGCGCGAGGCCCGCGGAGAGGCCCGCGGAGAGGAACGCCGCTCAGCCCTTCGCCGCGCCCGGCGGCGGCGGCGCCCGCAGCGGCAGCCTGGCAGGGGCGCCGTCCTCCTACCCGGCCGAGGCGCGCGGGCCCCAAGCCGCGGCGAGCCCGAACGCGCGCGGAGGCAGGCCTTCCGCCTACACGCCGCGCAAGGCCGCATGGCCCGAGCTGAGCCGCGCGATCTCGAGCGCCGGCAACCGCTCCGTCAACAACGCCGGAAAGATGGCGGGGACCCTACAGCAGACGCTGATCGATCCGTCGCAGGCCGACATCGGCGGGCCGCAGCCGCACGCGAGGACCGCGGGCGCCCCGGGAACGAGCCCCTCCCGCGAGGCGGACCGCGGGCAGAGCCGCGCGATCCAGGCCGCCTTCGGCCGCATCTCCCCCGCCGCCCTGCGCATGGCGGGCCTGAACCTGCGCGCGCAGCCCGACGGCACGACGGACATCGTGATGGACGACGGGCGCCTCGCGACCATGGCCGACATCGCGCGCCTGCAGCAGATCATCGCCTCCGGCCAGCACGCGAGGCAGGCCGCCCCGACCCGGCCCTCCGCCGGCCTTCCGCCGAAGGCGGCCTCGAGGATCCCCGGGTTCCTCGATCCCGCGCGAGGCATCGCCCCCGAGCGGTTCCAGGACCTGCGAAGGCTCGCCAGGGCGCCCTCGCCGCCCGCGGCGCTCCAAGACATCGAGCTCGACCTCGAGGGGCGCGACCTGGTCTGGCGGCGTTCCTGCTCCGGCGCGGCGGGCGACTGCAACCCCCACGCCTCCGGTCCGGGCTACGCGCGCGGCGAGTACGTTCCGCCGCAGGACCTCAACCGCGCCTGGACGGCGCTGGCCGCCAAGCCCGAGAAACCGGCCGACGAGGGCCGTCCTGCGCCGGAGAAAGAGGACGAGCCGGCGGAGGAAGCCGCCGCCGGACCCTCCGCGGCCGGGGAACCGAGACGCCCCGACCTCGGAAACCGGGTGAAGTGGCTCGGGCTCGGCGGATTGGAGGAGCTCGCCCGAGCCTGGCTCGGAGGAGCGGAGGAGCCGGCCGTCGAGGGGACGATCGGGTCCTCGGCCCGGACGGATCGCGGCGCCCCTGGCGCGCGACGCCGGCCGGTGACGATCCCCTCCGGCGGCGCTCCCGCCGGCCCGGAGCCGGAGACGTCGTGGGACGCCGTCCTGCGCCTCCTCGGCTTCGGCCTGCTCGGAGGGCTCTTGGTCTACTTCCCGCTGACCCGGCTGCTGCGCCCGCGCGCCAAGTCCGGAGGACGCCGGTGATCTCGCTGCTGGCGACCGCGCTGGCCGGCGCCGCCTTGGCTCAGGACCCTCCTCAGACCTTGAGGGACTGGCTCTTCTGGGACGCCGATCGCACCGTGTACGCGGTGACGCGGCGCTCGTACGAGGAGGCGACCGCCGACCCGATCTTCGACACGATCCAGCCTCCGGGCGTGGATCCCACGTTCAAGGCCGTCCCCGCGTATTCCTTCGAGCTCGGAAGCGACGAGCCGGGCAAACCGCTGCAGGCGGCCATCCGGCGGGTCGGGACGCTCAAGATATACGTCCCACCGGCGCGGGGCCTGCGGCCGCACGCGATGTGCCTCGGCGAGTCAGACTGCCGCGACGGGAAGGATATCTCGGCCGCGGCCTGCGAGCCGACGCAATGCCGCGCCTTGAAGCTCGACCGCCCGCGGGAGAAGCGCGCGGGTACGCGCCTGACGGCCGCGGATCTTTCGCGCCCGCTCTCGAGCGGGGTCCAAGAACCGGCGGCGGCCGCGCAGCAGTCGGCCGCGATCGAAAGCGGGGCACAGGAGGCCCAGGCGCGCGCCCAGGACCTGGATCGCCCCCATGCGCACCGGCACCCCGCGGACATGCGGAAAGCCGCGGAGCCGCCTCCCGAGGTCCCCCCCGGCGCGACGAGGACGTGGACCCAGATCCGAAAGCTCCAGCAGGAGTTCCAAAAGGCGGCAGCCCGGAATCCGAACAACCCGGCGGCGAGCGGACAGCGCTACGTCATCGTCGACCGGCAGGGGAACATCGTGGCCTTGGCCTCGGACGCCGATGCCGCGCGCCAGGCGGCCGGCAGCGAGTACCAGGCCTACCGGTTTCCCGCGGCGCCCGCCCCCCCCGCGAGCCGTCCGCGGGCGGCGAAGCCGCCGGCGCCGCCGCAAACGGCCCCCGCGGACACGGCCGCGCAGCCCACGCCGCTGCAGGCCGTCGAGGCCGCGAGGCAGCGCGTCAGGGCCGTGTCGGGAGAGCTCAGCCGCGCCGTCGTCGAGACGGCGAACGCGCAGACGAACCTGGCGACGGCCCGCGCGAAGTTCACCTGGGCGCAGAGAGGCCGCGACGCCGGGCGGCTGCAAACCGCCGCGGCGGAGCTCGCCGCGGCGGAGGAGAGGCTCAGGGTCGCGCGCGACGCGGAGTCCGCCCTCTCGAAGCGGGACCAGGAAGCCCTCGACGAGTACCGCCGCGCGCTCGCCCAGGCGAGCTCACGGCCCCGGTAGGCTAGCCGGCATCCGCCGTCCGCGGTCTCCAAGTTTCCCCGGTAGCAGGGAAAACGGAATAACGCAGAGGTACGCAGAGGAAATTAACGAAAAGGAACGCAGAGGACGGAACTTTTTCGGAGCCTATCCGTATCTATTGGTATG
>JACQPK010000452.1 GCA_016207565.1 Elusimicrobiota bacterium | reverse complement strand
GCGACACGCTCCGCCTCGAGGTGGTCCACGAGGAGACCGTGCCGATGCAGAAGGTCCGCGTGCTGTTTTTGGCCGCGCCGGGCGCGCAGCCGGGGGAGTGTCAGATCGAGCTTCTCGAGCCGACGGATCCCGACGGGACGATCGCGAAGTTTTTGGAGAGGCGCGGGCCCGGTCTGCATCACGTGGCGTTTCGCATGCACGATCTGTCCGCCGAGTTCAAACGGCTGAGCTCGGCGGGATTTCCGCCGATCGAGACGACGCCGCGGCCCGGCTCGCGCGGCCATCAAGTCTGTTTCCTGCATCCCAAGCACGCGCACGGCGCGTTGGTGGAGCTGGTAGGCTGATATGCCCAAACCGAAACGCGAACCCCATCTGATCAGCGACAAGACCGCGAACCTGCTCAAGCGCGTCGAGCAGGCGAAGGCGGGCGGAGGAGCCGACCGGCTCGCGGCGCAAAAGGCGCAAGGCAAGCTCACCGCGCGCGAGCGCCTCGATCTGCTCCTCGACGACGACTCCTTCGAGGAGCTCGGGCTCCTCGTCGAGAAGCGGGCCACCGAGTTCGGCCTCGCCCAGCGCTACCTCGCGGCCGACGGCGTGGTCACCGGCCTCGGGCGCATCAACGGCCGCAGCGTCTGCGTGTTCTCGCAGGACTTCACGGTCATGGGCGGCTCGCTGGGCCTGGCGCACGCCAAGAAGATATGCAGCCTGCTCGACCTCGCCGAGGAGAGCGGCGTGCCGGTCATCGGCCTCTGCGACTCCGGCGGCGCGCGCATCCAGGAAGGCGTCGAGTCGCTGGGCGGCTACGCGGAGATCTTCTACCGGAACGTCCGGCTGTCGGGCCGGGTGCCGCAGATCTCGGCGATCCTCGGGCCATGCGCCGGCGGCGCGGTCTACTCGCCCGCGATCACGGACTTCGTCTTCATGGTCGAAGGCACGAGCCACATGTTCATCACGGGCCCCGACGTCGTGAAGGCGGCGACCGGCGAGGTCACGACGTTCGACGAGCTCGGCGGCGCGCGGACGCACTCGAGCCGCTCGGGCGTCTCCCACTTCACCGCCGGCTCCGAGCAGGACTGCTTTCGGCAGATCCGCGAGCTGCTCGAGTACGTCCCGCAGAGCTGCTTCGAGGCGCCCCGGTCCGTCATCCCGACGGACGACCCCAAGCGCTCGAGCCCCCAGCTCGGCCGCATCTCGGAGATGGACGCGAAGAAGCCGTACTCCGTCCACGACGTGATCTGGGAGATCGCGGACGGCCACTCCTTCTTCGAGGTGCACCGCGACTTCGCGCCGAACATCGTGGTGGGCTTCATCCGCCTGGGCGGCGACTCCATCGGCGTCGTCGCCAACAACCCGCGCCATCTCTCGGGCGCGCTGGACATCGCGGCCTCCGAGAAGGGCGCGCGCTTCGTGCGGTTCTGCGACGCGTTCAACATCCCGCTCCTGACGCTGGTCGACGTGCCGGGCTACTGGCCCGGCGTCGAGCAGGAGCACGGCGGGATCATCCGCAAAGGAGCGAAGCTGCTCTACGCGTTCGCCGAGGCGACGGTTCCGAAGGTGACCGTCGTCTTGCGCAAGGCCTACGGCGGAGCCTACGACGTGATGAGCTCCAAGCACGTCCGAGGGGATTTCAACTTCGCCTGGCCCTGCGCGGAGATCGCCGTGATGGGCCCGCAGGGCGCCGTCGACATCCTCTTCCGCCGGGAGATCCAAGCCGCGAAGGACCCGGCCAAGAAGCGCGCGGAGCTGATCGACGACTACGCGCGCAATTTCGCGAACCCGTACCTCGCGGCTCAGCGGGGCTACATCGACGAGGTCATCCCGGCCGCGGATACCCGCGCGAAGGTCGTGGCCGCCTTCCACTTCCTAAAGAACAAGAAGGTGGAACCAGTCGCCAAGAAGCACGGCAACATCCCCCTATAACCGGGTGGGGACAGGGTTGCACTTCTTTGCGTTTGTTGCGCATCTACTCCACCAATGCAACATACGCAAAGAAGTGCAACCCTGTCCCCGGAATTTCCTAGAATAGGTCCCAGGAAGGGGGACTTTTCCATGGCACGCAAGAAGATCACCGTCGTCGGCG
>JACQPK010000443.1 GCA_016207565.1 Elusimicrobiota bacterium | reverse complement strand
TCTTGAGGGTGCGCTCGTTGTTGGCGAGCGTCTCGGGCCTAAAGAACGTGTGGTCGAAGCTGACGACGAGCGGCTTGAGCTTGCGCACCGCGACGAGGTGGTAGAGCGTGAACGTGCTGTCCTTGCCGCCCGAGAACGGGACGATGCAGTCGTAGTCGTACTTGCCGCGATATTGGTCGACGAGCGTGTCGAACTCCTTGTCGCGGGCCGCCCAGTCGATCTGGGTCTGCTTGTATTCGGACTGGCGGCAGACGTTGCAGACGCCCTTCTCGTCGAAGATGATCGACTCATGCGTCTCGGGCATGAGGCACTTGGTGCAGCGCTTCAGGTTCTCGTTGATGGGCATAAATCGTTTACGCCTTCCGGAAGACCGCCTCGACGCAGGGCCCCTCGAGCTTGTCCTCGAGGTCTCCCTCGGCGAGGCACTCGATCGCCTCGCGGCAGGCCTCCAGGGTCCTGGCGACGTCCTTGTCGTCGTGCGACCAGCAGACGTTGAAGCCGACCAGAAACAGTATACCGCGCTTGACGAGCTCCTGCTGGAAGACGCTGCGCATGACGAGCGAGTCCTGGCCCTTCTCGTCCTTGAACTGGATCACGGTGTGGGGAGGGAGGCCGATGCATCTTAGGCGCTTCTCCAGTCCCGCGTCGGCGGCAAGCTTGTTGAAGCCGTCGCGGAGCTTCTCGCCTTGGCGCCAGATCTGGGCGAGGGCCTTCTTCGCCTTGAGCTTGCGGATCGTGGCCGCGGCGGCGGCCAAAGACAGCGCCTCGCCCCCGAACGTCGAGGAGAAGAAGAGATCGTTGAACTTCAACATCACGTCGCGGCGGCCGGCGATGATCGACAGCGGAAAGCCGTTGGCGGCGGCCTTGCCGAAGCACGCGAGATCCGGGGTCACGCCGTAGTGCTCCTGCGCGCCGCCGAGGGAGACGCGGAAGCCGGTGACCACCTCGTCGAAGACGAGCAGCGCGCCGTTCTTGCGCGTGATCCGGGCGACCTCCTTCAGGAAGTCGTCCTTGGGTTCGACGACGCCGACCGGCTCGAGGATGACGCAGGCGATCTCGCCCTTGTGAGCCTTGAAGAGCCGCTCGAGCGAAGGAGGATCGTTATAGTCGAAGGTCAACGTCAATGAGCGAACGGCTTTGGGCACGCCTCCGCTTCGCGTCGTCGTGCCGATGTACCAGTCCTGCCAGCCGTGGTAGCCGCAGCAGGCGACCTTCTCGCGGCCGGTGAAGGCCCGCGCCGCCCGGACGGCCGCGGTGGTGACGTCGGAGCCGTTCTTGCCGAAGCGCACCATCTCGGCGCAGGGGACGGTCTCGTGGACGAGCCCGGCGACCTCCACCTCGAGCGGGCTGGGCAGGGAGAAGATCGCGCCCTTCTCGAGCTGCTTGCGCACCGCCGCGTCGACGTCGGGGTCGCCGTAGCCCAGGATGATCGGGCCGAGCGCCATCGAGTAGTCGATGTACTCGTTGCCGTCGACGTCCCAGACGCGGGAGCCCTTCGCCCGCTCGAGGAAGGCGGGCGAGACGCCCCGCACGAACTGGTTCGGGGCCTTCGAGAAGGTCTGGCTCTGGCCGGGGATGAGCCGCTCGGCGAGCTTGAGGAGCTCAAGGGAGCGCTTCAGCGAGCGAGGCGAAGGGGGGGCCTGGGTCTTCATGGGTTTCTCCGGAACGCGCGGTCTTCGCGCAGGGACTTCTGGTAGCCTTCGTTGATCTGGGCGCCAGCGTTGAGCTTGGCCAGCTCCGGCCGCCGGTAGAGGACCGAGAGGACCTCGTGCATGCCGAAGGCGAGCTTCGGCTTCAGCTCGGCGTAGATCGCGCGCACGAACTCGAGGTCGGCCGGCGAATCCACGGTCCAGCGCATGGCCGACTGGTCTTGGGCCTGCTTTAAGTGCGCGAGCTTGAAGAGCTCGGGGTGCTTCCAGACATAGGGCAGCACGTGCTCGCGCTCGGACGCCAGCTCGGCCTCCTTCCAGGCGCGCTCGAGGGCGCCCATCGAGACGACCTCCACGTCGAGGCCGTCGGGATAGGTCCGCTCGATGGCGTTGGAGGCGTAGTCCGCGCCGCGCTTGAGGAAGAGGTCGACGCAGGCGTCGACTATCTCCGGGTCGAGCAGCGGGCAGTCGCCGGTGATCCGGACCGCCGCCTCGGCTCCCGCGTGCTCGGCGGCATGGTAGAAGCGGTCGAGCACGTCCTCGAGATCGCCGAAGAAGCAGTCGGCGCCCGCGTCGCGCGCGACCGAGCGCAGGCCGCGGTCCTCGCCGGCCGTGCTCGTGGCCAAGATGACGCCGCTCACCGAGCGGGCCGCCGCGGCGCGCTTGAGGACGTGCCAGATCATCGACTTGCCTTCGATCGGCTGGAGCACCTTGCCGGGAAGGCGTTTGGAGCTCATGCGGGCCTGCACCACCGCGACGATCCTCACCGCACGGCCTCTCGTTTCCCGCTCTTGGCGGAGCGCTTGGCGGCCTCGATGACCTTGAGCGCCGCCAGACCGTCACCCAGGGTCGCGAGCCCGTCGCGGTCCTCGCCGCGGGCCGCCGCGAGGAAAAGCCGCAGCTCGTCGAGATACATCGCGTTGGCGTCGCGCGAGAACCGCTTCACGGTCCAGGCCTTCGACCGGGCGTCGTAGGCGCGGCCGAGCGCGTCCGGGTAGGACCACCGCGCGGTGCCGTTCTCGCAGGAGACCTCGCAGGAGCGGTCCGCCGCCCGGCGGATCATGTCGAGGTGGACGGAGCCCATGGCCCCGCTCGCGAACTCGACGACGAGCTCGGCGGTGTCCTCGACGTCGATGTCGAGCCGGCTGAGCCTCTTGGCGGCGCAGTAGACCGAGCGGATCGGGCCGGCGAGGAACATCGCGAGATCGATCTCGTGGCTGGCGTCGAGCAGGATGCCGCCGCCGAGCGCGCGGCGGGCGGTGTAGCTCTTCCGGTAATCCTGCCACGGCCGCCAGTCCGGCAGGTACTGGCCGACCTGCGCCCGCAGGTGCAGGAGCCTTCCCCAACCCTTGCGCGAGACCTGCGACTTGAGCCAGAGGACGCCGGGATGGCGGCGGAGCTGGTAGCCGACGACGGCCGGGCGCCCGTGGAAACGGCGCGCGAGGGCGCTCGCGGAGGCCACGTCGTGGGAGACGGGCTTCTCGATGAAGCAGGCGATCCCGCGCGAGAGCGCGGCGGCCGCCGCGTCCGCGTGCGCGGCGGGCGGCGTGCAGACGAGGGCGACCTGCGGCGCCGCGTCGAGCCCGTCGGCGAGGGAGCGCGCGGCGCGGCAGCGGAGCTCGCTGCGGGCGAAGGCGGCCCTGTCGGGATCGGGGTCGTGGGCCAGGATGTCCCGCACGCCGAGCCGCCGGAGGTTCGCGATGTGCCGGCGGCCGATCGAGCCGCAGCCGACGACGAGCGCGCGCTCGATCTTCACGCGTGCGCCACCAGGGGCCACGCGAGCGGCGTGCCCCGCCGGACGTCCCTTGCCGCCCGCCGGCCGAGCACCGAGTCCGCGTAGCGCGGGTGCAGGCCGTGGCCCGGCCGGATGCAGCGGACGTTCTCGGGGGTGAAGCGGTCTCCGCGCTTGACGTCTTCGACGACGAACAGGGAGCGGCGGAACGCGCGGCTCGGCTCCTCTTGCGGGGACGGGCCGTAGCGGACGCCCCCGAGCGAACGCTCGGCGGCGCGGACGCCGTCGACGAGCGCCTTCAGCTCGTGCGGCTCGGCCGAGAAGGGGGCGTCCGGGCCGCCCTTCTTGCGCGATAGGATCAGGTGCTTCTCGATCAGCGTCGCGCCCAGCGCGACGGCCGCGACCGCGGCGGCGTGGCCGACGGTGTGGTCGGAGAGCCCGACCGGCACGCCGAAGCGGCGGGCCATGTCCGGGATGGTCCGCAGGTTCATGTCGTCCGGCGGGGCGGGATAGGCGCTCGTGCACTTCAGCAGCGCGATCGGGCCGCTTCCGGCGCGGCGGAGCGTTTTCACCGCCTCGTCGATCTCGGCGAGCGTCGCCATGCCTGTCGATACGATGACCGGCTTGCGGGTCGACGCGATCTTGCGCAGGAGCGGGAGGTCGCCGTTCTCGAAGGATGCGACCTTGTACGCCGGCATCCGCAGCCCCTCGAGGAAGTCGACCGCGCTGGCGTCGAAGGGCGACGAGAAGCACGCGATGCCGAGCCGCTCCGCGAGGCGCCGGAGCTTCGGCTGCCAGTCCCAGGGCGTGAAGGCCTCGCCGTAGAGGTCGTAGAGGGTCCGGCCGTGCCAGATCGTCCCGCGGATCGTGAAGTAGCGGTTCTTGCAGGCGATCGTCATCGTGTCCGGCGTGTAGGTCTGGAGCTTGATCGCGTCGGCGCCCGCCTCGGCGGCGGCGCGCACGAGCGCCTCGGCCTCGGCGTAGCGCCCGTGGTGGTTGCAGGACATCTCGGCGATGACGTACGCCGGGCGGCCCGGGCCGATCTTGCGGCCGGCGATGGAGAACTTCCTCACGACTCCACCGCCGCCGGCTGGAACTCGAAGACCATGCACGGCTGTCCGCGGAGCTCGCCGTCGTGGCCGCGCGTGAACCCCGCCTTCTCGAAGGACTTCGCCGAGGCTTCGTTCGGAGAGATCACGCGCCCGACGATGCGCCGCACGCCGAGCTCGCGGAGGGCCCGCTCGGCCGTGTCGCGCAGCACGCGCGTCCCGAGGCCCTTGCCGCGAAACGCCGCGGGCACGGAGAAGTGCACCTCGGCGGTCTCTTCGTCCTCGCGCGCGTAGCGGACCTGCGCGGCGAGGATCCCGTCGAGGGTCGCGACCCAGTAGCGGGTGTCCTCGCGCGCGAGCTGGGCGGAAAACCAAGCGAGGTGCGTCTCGAGCGGGATCGGCTCCTTGGAAAAGGAGTGCGCGCGCACGCCGGGCTCGTTAGCGAGCCGCCAGACGGCGTGGACGTCGGAGGCCTCGGCCTTGCGCACCTCGACGGCGTCGTCGAGGCTCAGCGCGTCGAAGGCGGACATCGCGGCGGCGACCCGGGCGGCGCCGCGGCCGTCGACGAGCGCGCGGCCCAGGTCCGAGGCGCGCCGCCGGAACGCGGCATCCTTGCAGAGTCGCGTGACGAGCGCCGCGAGGGACTCGGGGGTCACGTCCTTCGCCTCGCCGGCGAAGGACGCGAGCCCGCGCTTCTCCATCTCGACCGCGCCGGGGCACTGGTTGTCGGCCAGGGTGATGAGCACGGAGGGCAGCCCCATGTAGGCGAGCTCCATGATCGTGCTGCCGGCGGTCGCGATCGCGGCCTCGGCCCACTCCATGCGCTCGGGCATGTCCGGGACGTTCCGGACGACCGAGACCTTCGCCCTCGACCTCGCGGCGGCCGCGACCAGCTCGTCGTAGCGCGGATACGCCGCGCCCGCGACGATCACCGCCTCGAGCCCGTCGACGTCGACGAGGTCGAGGGCTCGAAGCGCCAGCCCCGTCGTGTCGCCGGGGTCGGAGCCGCCGAAGGTGAGGAGCAGCCTCCGCGCGACCTCGGGCGTCGCGCGCGGGGCGCGCGGGCGCTGCGAGAACTCGTCGCGCAGCAGCGCGTAGGAGAATCCGAGCAGGCAGAGCGTGTCGGGCGCGGTCTCGTAGACGAAGGACTCGGCTCCGGGGTTCTGGTTGAAGAGGACGTCCGCCTCGTAGCGGGCCCGGTTCCGGTGGTCGTCGACCACGAGGACGCGGTACCCCGCCTCGCGTACGGCCTCGATATACGCCGGGTCGAAGTGGTAGCCGTCGAGGGCGACCCAGGCGTCGCCGCCTTCGGCGAGCTCCTCGGCGAGCGCGAGCGTCGCCTTCAGGTCCCCCGGGTCGGGATGGCGCCGGTCGAGCCGGCGCATCGGGACGCCGGCGGCCTCGGCGCGCTCGGGAAGCGCGGGAGCGGCGCAGTCCGACAGAAGGGTCGCGGTCCCTCCGGCCTCGTTCCACGCCTGGGCCAAGGCGAGCGAGCGCATGACGTGCCCGGTCGCGATGGCGGCGTCGGCGTCGGCGCGGAGGACCAGCGTCTCAGTCGGCATGTACGGCACCCGGGCCGGCCAGGCCCGGAGAGTGCTTCACCACGCCGCTCGACACGAGGTCGTCGACCATGGTCCGGAGCTCCTTCTCGGTGAGCCAGCGGTCGTTCTTGTCGCTCGAGTAGCTGAAGCCCTCGGGGCACGACTTCGCCTGGCGGCGGAGGGCCGAATAGGGGTCGTCGCCGCTCCAGTCGTGCGCGGCGGGCAGGAT
>JACQPK010000447.1 GCA_016207565.1 Elusimicrobiota bacterium | reverse complement strand
CATCCACGACCTCGCCCTCCCCGCTCGACGTTCGCGTCGAGCGGGAGCGTCAGCGATGACGTGGCCGAGCCGATCGCGGGCTCAGATGGTCGTGATGACGATCAGGGTGAGAACGATGTGCTGTCGGTTGTCAGGGAACGATGTCCTGACGGCTGTCAGCTAAGTTAGGGCTTCCGCGCGACGGCGAGATAGCCGGTCGAGAAGGTGGAGAGGACGGGCGCTCGGTCCGCGGACCACGCATCCGCTCGGAAGAGGAGCTCGGCGACTGGGTACGCGAGCAGATTCCCGAGCCCGCGGCGCCATCCGCGCTCCGGCGCGGTGCCGATCTGGCGAACGATGTTCGCGACGGTCGCCAGCGCGCCCCCGTGTGCGTGCTCGACCTCGACCGCCAGGCCCGTCGCCTCGATGAGCTCACGGAAGCCTCTCGGAGTCCACCGCCACCTGTCGTCGGGCGCGTCCCAGCGATGCAGGAACGGGACGCTCACGACGGCGCGGCCGCCGCGGCGGAGCACGCGCGCGATTTCGCGCATCGCGAGGCCGGGCTCGCGAACGTACTCGAGCACCTCAAGGCAGAGCGCCGCGTCGAACGCGCTGTCCGCGAAGGGGAGCGCGAGGACGTCCGCCTGGACGCGCGGGCGCCGTTGCCCGTCGACGTCGACCGTGATCCACGGGCGGCCGTGCTGGGGTGGGCGGAACCGCCCTCGCCGCCCTGCAGTGCCGGTGCCGACCTCGAGCACGAGCCCGGTCACATCGGCCGCGACCGCCGCGAGGCTCTCGTCCAGGAGCCTGCGGCGGTAGGAGCGCGCCGACCAGTCGCGCGGTGTCACTCGGGCCCCGCCAGGTCGCGGACGAACACGAAGCGGTGCCCTCGCTCGCGCTCGTCGCGGACGATCGCACGGAGGCGCTTGATCCCACCGAGAACAAGGTCGCGGTCGTGGAAGGCGCGCACCCGTCCGTTCCCGATTACGGCGGGCTCGGTACCTGGCCGCGGGGGCGTCTCGCACGAGACGACCCGGATTCCGGCCTCCCGCGCTGCGGCAAGGGTCGCGTCGGTGAAGACATTCCCCGGCGGCACGAACGTGATGACGGGGCGGCCGAGCCATCCCTCTAGGATCCGCTGCGCGCGGGACAGGTGGTCTCGGTGCACCGCTTCCGGCACGTGGGCCCAGAACTCACGATGCTCCCGGCGGTTGCCGGTGAACAGACGTGGCCGGAACGCGGCGCCGTCGGTGACGCAGTGCGTCAGTCCGTGATCGGCGACTTCGAGCAGCCCGGCCGACTCGGCTTCGGAGATTACCCGGGCTTGTGCGGGGAAGCGCTCGGGAAAGGGAATGAGGTCACCTGACCACGTCACCCAAGCCGCCGTCACCGCCACCGTCATGCGCGCGCCTTCGCGGTCCAGAATCTCCAGGATCCGCTTCCACTCGTCGGCTTGGAGCTCGCGATACGGACCCCACGCGCGTAGGGGCGGCAGGAACTTGAAGAAAAGGAGATCGCCGACGTGCGCTACTCGCCCAGGCAGCGGGAGTGCGCGAGCGTAGACCTCGTAGCGCTTCGACGACGCGCCGACGTCGTCCAGCCGAAGTGCGACCGCGTTGCTGGTCACGCGACGACTTCACTACCATGTGCGTTGCGACCTAGCATGTTCTCGATGGTGACGGCGACCGCGATTTCGGGCACCAAAACGGACGATCGCGGACCTGGAGGCATGTGGTCGTCGCCGATCGCCATCGGACTGGCGCTCATGACGGTCGCGAACGCAGGCTGGCTCACGCTGTTCCTATTCCACATCACGGTCGGTGATCGTACCTACGCCTTTCCCGAGGGTCTCCGGCAGTTCATCTCCCCCTACCTCACGGTCCGCCAGATCGATCTGACCTACCCGGTCGTGATCCTCTATGACATTGCCATGGCCGCGGCGCCGGCGGCCCTGCTGGCGCACCCGTCGGTGCGCGACGCTGCGCGCCGCACGGCACTCTGGCCCGCCCTGTCCGGGCGGAGCCTGTGGACGCTCGCGGCCTT
>JACQPK010000450.1 GCA_016207565.1 Elusimicrobiota bacterium | reverse complement strand
GTCTCGGGGCCGGCACCCTCGCCGCGTCCTTTCGCTCCTTCTACGACAGCTTCTGGCGGCACTATCACTTCCACGCGCCCGCACGATGGGCCGCGCGCTTCGAGGCAGCCGGGCTCCAGGTGCTCGAGGTGACCGAGTACGGATCCCGTGACCGTTGCACGTTCCACGACCTGCTCGTCCCGCTCGCGCTCCCGGCCCACTTGGTCAAGACCTGGTCAGGCCGCTACTTCCTGCTGCCTGCCCTGAGGCGCTGGGTGGTGCGCCTCGCGCGCTCCCTCCTTCCGGCGGACCGACCGGAGACCGTGCTCCCCGGCACCGGTGGGTTGGTGTGCATCAGGGCCGTACGGCCGGACCCGGGTCCTCCCCGCTCGGCGTGACGAGCACTCCGATCGAGGGTCCGTCCCCATCCGTGAGCCTCGTGCTGCCGGCCTACAACGAGGCTGGGTCGGTCGTACCGCTCATCAGTGAGATCATCGCGAACGCTCCGGGCGACGCGGAGGTGATCCTGGTCGACGACGACAGCCCCGACGGCACGGCGCGCGTGGCGCAGGAGGCCTTCGCGCACGAGCCGCGCGTCCGAGTGATCGTCCGGACGTCCGACCGCGGCTTCGCGAGGTCCATCCTCGAAGGGATCCGGTCATCGCGCGGGACGTGGGTGATCGTGATGGACTCGGACTTCAATCACGATCCGAGCGTCATCCCGGCCCTCATCGGCATATCGCCGTACGCGGGGATCGTGAGCGGCTCTCGCTTCGCCCCCGGCGGTGACATGGACGACCGGGTCCGGTACGTGCTCAGCTTCATATACAACCTGGGCGTGCGCCTCCTGCTCCGGACGCAGGTCCAAGACAATCTGTGCGGCTACTTCATCATGAGGCGGAGCGAGCTGGTCGCCCTTCCGCTCGATGAGATCTTCTTCGGATTCGGCGACTACTTCTTCAGATTGGTCTACTTCGCCCAGCGTCGCTCCGTCCGGATCATCGAGGTTCCGATCGTCATCAGCGCGCGCAGGACGGGGAAGGCGAAGAACCGTTTCGTCCCGACGTTCGCCCAGTACACGCGTGAGCTGCTGGCCTTCCGCTGGAAGACCCTGCGCCGGAGGCCTCCGGTGCTTCCGCGATAGGCGCGCTCCGACCGCGGCTCGCGGCTCCCCTGCCCTCGGTGAGACGTGGCTGATCTGCTCGTCGCCCTGCTGACGCTGGCCCTGGTGGCCGTGGTCGTCGAGGTGTGCGTCCGTCTGACGCTCCGGCTCCGCGGCACCAGCTTCGAGGCGCCCCGACGGGTGCATCCGCCCTACCTTGCCCCCCATCCGTATCTGCCCTATGCGTTCCTGCCGGGTGTGGCCTTCGGCGGCACCGAGCCCACCCTCTTCACCTTGCACCGCGGGAGGTTCGAGTTCCGCAGGCAACGGACCAATCAGTACCGGTGCCTCGGCGACCAGCTCGGGCCCAAGCGGGACGGGACGCTCCGGATCCTCTGCCTCGGACATTCATCGACCGAGAGCTGCGTCTGGGAGGTCGGTGGGTCGATCGAGCATTCCCTGCCGCTCGAGCTCGAGCGGTACCTAAGCCGACGCTCGACGGATCGCAGGATCGAGGTCGTCAATTGCGGCGTCGGCGGCTGGACGACAGCGGAGATGCTGGTGCACTTCGCCCTGACCCTCCTCGATGGCGAGCCAGACGTCGTCATCCTGTACCAGGGCGCGAACGACCTGATCCCGTCGCTGACGCCCGGCTTCCGGTCGGACTATTCGCACAGCCGCCGGAATCTGGGGGAGGTCTTCTGGAGGACCAGTCTCGCCTCCCGGCTCCCGGATCTCCCGTGGTGGAAGTCCTACTCGTACGTGACCATGCGCCTCATCGGATCCGGGAACGTCCGGCACGACGCACACGCGAACGTCAATGTCGGCAGGATCCAGGTCGCCGGCCCTTTCACGGGGTTGTCAACGGAGCGGCGGAACATGGAGAGCCTCATCCACCTCTGCCGGGGCAATCGGATCAAGCTGATCCTCGCGACCTTCGCGTACTACGTGTACCCGGCGGTCGCGGCCGACCCTCTCAAGCTGAAGCTGCGGGAGGGCGTGCGAGAGGAGAACGAGATGCTGCGGAACCTGGCGAGAGACCACGGTCTTCCTCTGGTCGACGTCGCTCGCCTCATTCCCATGGAAGATCGGTTCTTCCTCGATACGCTGCACCTTACGCCCGCGGGCATGGAGTTCCTCGCTCAACGATTCGGCGACGCCGTGTTGTCGTCGATCGCGCTGTCGTCCCAGCCGAGGACGTGAGGCTGCGCTAGTCTCACAAGCCGTGCTCTCAGCCCAATGTCACGCGTAGCGATCGCCGGAGCCGGGCACGTCGGTCTCGTGTACGCGGGCGGCCTCGCTGATCTCGGACACACCATCCGCGTCATCGATGTGGATCGCTCGCGCGTGGCGCTGCTCCGCCGGGGCAGCCTGGGGTTCTTCGAGCCGGGTCTCGGGGATCTCCTGCGCCGCGGCATGCGCCGTCGGCGGATCACGTTCACGACGAGCTATGCGGATGCCCTCCATGGTGCCGAGTTCGTGTTCGTCTGCGTTCCGACGCCTTCGACATCGGATGGCAGCCTCGACGACAGCATGCTCCGCGGCGCGTTCGATCTGATCCGGCGGCATCGCGGCGAGCCCAGCCCTGTCGTCGTGAACAAGAGCACGGTGCCTGTGGGGACGGGCGACTTGGCCGCACAGCTCTTCAGCGATCTGGGGATGAGCGTCGTCTCGAACCCCGAGTTCCTCTCTGAAGGCAGGGCCCTCGAGGATTTCTATCACCCATCCCGCATCGTCCTTGGCTCCCGCGATCGCGCCGCCGCCGATGCGGTGCGCAGACTCTACGCAGGGATCAGAGCACCCGTCGTCTACACCGACAACGCCACGGCTGAGTTCAGCAAGCTCGCTGCCAACGCCTTCCTCGCCACAAAGGTCAGTTTCGCGAACTCGGTGGCGAAGCTGTCAGGGCGCGTCGGGGCCGACGTGGACGCGCTCACGCACATCCTGTCCCTCGATCCTCGCATCGGGCAGGGGCACCTTCGAGCGGGTCTTGGCTTCGGCGGATCCTGCCTCCCCAAGGACGTCGCCGCGGTCGAGCATCTCGCGCGCAGGCATGGAGCCGACCCGGGGCTGTTCACGGCAGTGACCCGGGTCAACGTCGACCAACGGTCCCAGGTGGTCGACCTCCTGGTAGCGCGGTATGGCTCGTTGGCGGGACGGCGTGTCGCGATCCTGGGCGTGGCGTACAAGCCGGGGACCGATGACGTACGCGACGCGCCGGCGGTGGCGCTGGGACAGCAGCTCCTCGCGCTCCACGCGGAGGTGGCCGTGTACGATCCCGCCGCGCACGCCGTGATCCGCGCCGACGGGATACGGGCGCGCCAGGCGCGCTCGGCGTTCGGGGCCGCGCGAGGTGCCGATGCCATCGTGTTCGCGACGGAGTGGCCCGAACTGGCCGGTCTCGACCTTCCTCGCTTGCGCCGCGTGATGCGCGGTGACGTCTTGATCGACGGCCGGGGCCTTATCCACCCGAGCCTCGCGAAGGAGGCCGGATTCGACTACTTCGGCTTCGGCCGTGTCGGACGGCCACCGGACTGAGAGCGCTCGTCGCCGGTGGCGCCGGCTTCCTCGGGTCCCACCTGGTGGATCTGCTGCTGGCGCGAGGGCACAGGGTCGTCGTCGTCGACAGCTTCCTGACGTCCACGCCGCGGAACCTCCGCCATCACGCAGGCCACCCTCGCCTGCGGGTCATCCGCTGCGATGTCCGCGACACCCCGTTCGGGCGCTACGACCGCCTATACCACCTCGCGAGCCCGGCGAGCCCCGAGGATTACGGGGCTCTGCCGATCGAGACGCTGCTCACCAACGCGCTCGGCACCGCTCGCCTGCTCGAGGTCGCGCTCCGGGCGCGCGCGCGCTTCCTGCTCGCCTCCACGAGCGAGGTCTACGGCGATCCGCTCGTCCATCCCCAGCCAGAGACCTATTTCGGGAACGTCGACCCGGTCGGTCCACGATCGGCGTACGACGAGGGCAAGCGATTCGCCGAGGCCATCGCGACGGCATACATGCGCGCGAAGGGGCTCGACGTCAGGATCACCCGGATCTTCAACGCCTACGGCCCGCGCATGCGACCCGACGACGGGCGGATGCCGAGCGCATTCATCACGAGCGCCCTGCGCTCCGAGCCGCTCCCGGTCCAGGGGACGGGCCGGCACACGAGATCGCTCTGCTATGTCGTCGACGTCGCGGAGGGCTTGATCGCCGCCCAGGAGAAGGGCCGCCGCGGCGAGGTGTACAACGTGGGGCGGCCGGACGAGATGCGCGTGATCGACTTCGCGCGCCTCGTCCTTCGGGCCACCGGTAGCCGCGCGGCCATCGCCCACGTCCCGGGCCGCCCTCAGGACATCCGTCAGCGGCGTCCGGACATCTCGAAGGCCCGCCGCGATCTCGGCTGGCGGCCGCGCACCTCGCTCCTCAAGGGGTTGCGACTGACGGTGGACTGGTACCGCGCCGAGCTCGACATGCCGTGACCCGTCGCCTTCGCTGCCTGCATGTCATCGATTCGCTCGGCCGCGGTGGCGCGGAGCAGGGACTGGTCAACATCCTCCAGCCGCTCCGCGATGCGGGCATCGACAGCGAGGTGGTCGCGCTCTACGACCCTCCGACGCTGGCAGAGGACCTAGCCTCGGCCGGGTTCCCGGTCCACCGGCTCGAACTCGCGCGCCGTTGGGATCCCGCCGCGATCCTTCGTATCGCCTCGCTCTGTCGGTCCGGATCGTTCGACATCGTGCAGTCCCACCTGGCGATGGCGACGCTCTATGTCGGACTGAGCCGGCCTCTCGCGCCCCGGCCGCGCCGCGTGGCTCTGTACCTGAATCTCGACTACGACGTCCATCCGGGCCGGACCGCCAAGCAGCGCGCGCGGAAGTGGTTCCAGGGGTGGATCGCCCGCACGATGATCGATGAGCACGTCGCCGTGAGCGAGGAGACCGCACGACACTTCGAGCGTCACTTGGGTCTCCGGAAGGTCGGCGTCATCCCATTGTCCGTACCGGATTCCCTCGTCGATGCGCCGCGGTCGGCGGCGCCTCGGCAGCCGTCGGATCGGACCACATTGCTCACACCGGCGAGATTCGTCCACCAGAAGGGGCACCGGTATCTCGTCGCCGCCTTGAGGCTCGTTCGAGACCGCGGACTGGAGCCGAAGGCGATCTTCGTCGGGGACGGGCCGCTCTTCGCGGACGTCCAGGCACAGGTCGACTCTCTCGGTCTTAGGGACCTCGTCGAGGTCAGGCGGGCCGTCCGCCACGATGAGCTGCTCGAGCTCCTGGCGGACGTGGATGTCGTCGTGCTGCCTTCACTGCAGGAGGGCCTGCCGGTCGCGGCGCTCGAGGCCATGGCGTGTGGTCGGGCGCTCATCGCGTCGGCGGTGAGCGGCCTCAGGGAGCTGGTCGTGCCGGGGCGGACGGGCCTCCTCGTGCCACCAGGCGATCCGCGTGCTCTCGCGGACGCGATCGAAGCGATCGTGAGCAGCGTCGATGATCGTACCCGGCTCGGAGGGGCTGCCGCCGCGCTCGTCAAGGAGCGGTACACGGCGTCGGTGGTCGCTTCCAAGTGGGCGGCCTTCTACCGCGGTCTCTGCTGAGCACGGCCGTCGGCTATCTTCCGATCATGTGCGGCATCGTCGGCGAGGTCGGCCCATCCACGCTCACCGCCGAGCGCCTTCGGGCGATGCGCGACCGGCTCAGGCACAGAGGCCCCGACGCCGAAGGCGAGCACATGGCGGACGGTGTGTACCTCGGCTCCCGCCGCCTCCGGATCATCGACCTCGTCACGGGCGACCAGCCGATCGCGAACGAGGACGGCACGGTCTGGACCGTCCACAACGGCGAGGTCTACAACTTTCGTGCACTGCGTGACGTCCTCATCGATCGCGGTCATCGCTTTCGGACCCGATCCGACACGGAAGTCATCGTCCATGGGTATGAGGAGTTCGGGGTGGATCTTCCAACGAGGCTCGAAGGCATGTTCGCCTTCGCGGTGTGGGATTCCCGCCGACGTTCGCTGCTGCTCGCGCGAGACCGTCTCGGCAAGAAACCGCTCCTGTACGGCATCACCCGCAGCGGGTCTCTCGTCTTCGGTAGCGAGCTCGCGGCATTGGTCGCTCACCCCGGGGTCCGGCGCGACCTCGACCCGGAGGCGCTCGACCTGTACCTCTCCCTGGGCTACATCCCTGCCCCGCTGACGGCCTTTCGCGGCATCCGGAAGCTCCCGCCGGGCCATCGGCTCGTGTGGCAGGAGGGGCACTGCTCGACGGAGCCGTACTGGAGGCCCCCCGAGCGGCACGGGACCCGCGCGATCGGCGAGCGCGAGGCCGTGGCGGAGCTGACCCACCTCGCGCGCGAGGCCGTGCGCGCTCGGCTCATCAGCGATGTCCCGATCGGGGCGTACCTTTCCGGAGGCGTGGACTCGAGCTTCGTCGTCGCCCTCATGGCGAATGAGATCGGTCGGGTACGCACGTTCAGCGTCGGCTTCGAGGAGGCGGGGTACTCGGAGCTCGCGCACGCGCGCCGGGTCGCCGAGCGGTATTCGACCGAGCACCATGAGATCGTCGTGCGCCCCGACGTCGCGGAGATCGCGCCGCTGCTCGCGCGCCATTACGGGGAGCCGTACGCGGACTCGTCAGCGGTGCCGACCTACTACCTCGCGCAGCTCGCGCGCGCGCATGTGACCGTCTCGCTGAACGGGGACGGCGGAGACGAGGCCTTCGCCGGGTACGACCGCTACCGGGCCATGCGGATGGCGGAGCGCCTCGTGAGCGTCCCGAGCCCGATCCGGACGTCGCTGCTCAAGACGCTCGGGCGGCTCGTCCCGCGGACCGGGTCGGACCGCGGCACGCTGGGGCGCGCTCGCCGGTTCGTGGAAGGCGCCGCTCTGCCCCGCGCCGACCGCTACCTGTCATGGATCGGCATCTTCACCGAGGACGAGAAGCGCGCGCTGCTGTCGGCCGACGCCCGACCGCGGGCGTCCGATGGGTCCGCGAGCCGGAGGCTCGAGGCCGCGATGGCGGGGCAGTCCGACCCAGCGGACGCGGCGAACGCCGCCGACCTGCGGCTGTACCTTCCGGACGACCTCCTCGCGAAGGTGGACATCGCGTCGATGGCCAACTCGCTCGAGGTCCGCTCGCCCCTCCTCGACCGGACCGTCGTCGAGTTCGGAGCGAGCCTCCCGATCGACCTGAAGATCCGAGGCGGGCTCGGGAAGCACGTCCTGAAACGCGCCGCCGAGCCCTTCGTCCCTCGAGAGAACCTCTATCGGCCGAAGATGGGATTCGGTGTGCCGATCGGCACCTGGTTCCGCGGCGAGCTCCGCGGTCTCCTCGAGGACACGATCCTGTCGCCGCAGGCCGCGCGGCGCGGCATGTTCCGACCGGAGGCGGTGCGGGGACTCGTCGATGAGCACATCGCCGGGCGGGCCGATCGCTCCCGTGGCCTGTGGGCGCTTGTGATGCTCGAGCTCTGGCAGCGTGAGCTCCATGCCGGCTAGGGCCCTCGTCACTGGAGGCGCGGGCTTCATCGGCAGCCACGTCGCTCGCCGCCTTGCTCTCGAGGGTATCCCGGTCCGCGTGGTCGACGACCTGTCGACGGGGGATCGCGACAATCTCGCTGGGGTGGCCGGCGTCGAGCTCGTCGAGCTGGATCTCGCTCGGGCCGACCTGCGTGACGTCGTGCGCGACGTCGATACCGTCTTCCATCTCGCCGCGGTCCCGTCGGTCCCACGTTCCGTGCGCGATCCGCTGCCGAGCCACGCCGCGGCAGCCACGGCGACGCTCCGTCTGCTGGTCGCGGCCCGCGACGCCGGTGTGCGGAGGTTCGTCACCTCCTCGTCGTCCTCCGTGTACGGCGACGTGGCCGCCCCGCCGATGCGAGAGACGATGCCGACCGTCCCGCGATCGCCGTACGCCGTAGCGAAGCTCGCGTCCGAAGGCTACACACGCGTGTTCGCGGCTCTGTACGGCATGAGCACCGTGAGCCTCCGATACTTCAACGTCTTCGGCCCGAGGCAGGACCCGGACTCGCCGTACGCGGCCGCGATCCCGCGGTTCATCCGCTGCTACCTCCACCGTCGGCCCCCGCACGTCTACGGGGACGGCCGCCAGTCGCGAGACTTCACGTACGTCTCGAACGTCGTCGAGGCGAACCTCGCCGCGGCCCGCACTCCCTCGCTCGCGGGCCAGTCGGTGAATGTCGCCGCCGGCTCGCCTCGCTCGGTCCTCGACCTGCTCGACGCGATCGCGGGGATCTTCGGCTATCGCGTGCCGCCGGTCTTCGAGCCGGAGCGGGCCGGCGACATCCGGAACTCGCATGCGGACATATCGCTCGCCCACGTGCTCCTCGGCTACACGCCGACGGTGGCCTTCGACGAGGGCCTGCGTGAGACCATCACGTGGCTTCGCACGGTGGAGCCGCAGGCCGGGTGACGACGACCCGCGTGCTCAGGATCATCACGCGGCTCAACATCGGCGGGCCGGCCATCCACGTCAGCCTGCTGAGCGCTCGGCTCGATCCGCGGCGTTTCCAGACGCTCCTCGTCGCCGGCCGTGAGGGACGCGACGAGGGCAGCATGGCGGAGCTCGGTAGGCTCCATCCCGATCTCCGCCTCGTACGGTCGACCCACCTTGGGCGTCCGATCGCGCCGATCGCCGATCTCCGTGCGACCGCCCAGATCACCCGGATGGCCCGACGGTTCCGGCCCCGGATCGTGCACACGCACCTCGCGAAGGCCGGATTCGTCGGGCGCGTGGCGGCCCGCCTCGGCGGGGCGCCGGTCGTGCTGCACACATACCACGGGACCATCTTCCGGGGCTACTTCAGGGCTCGCGAGAGCGCGCTCTACCTGACCATCGAGCGCGCGCTCGCGCGGATCACGACGCGGATCGTCGCGATCACTCCCCGTCAACGGGACGAGATCGTCGCTCTCGGGATCGCCCCGCCTGAGAAGCTCGTGGTCATTCCCCTCGGCCTCGACCTCGCTCCCTTCCTCCAGCCACTCGATCCAGTCGCCGCACGGGCCGCCCTCGGGCTCGAGACCTCACGCCGCGTGATCGGCCTCGTCGCCCGCTTGGTCCCGATCAAGGACGTCGGCACCTTCATCCGTGCCGTCGCGTTCCTTCGCCGACGGATGACCGATGTCCAAGCGGTCATCGTCGGTGACGGGAGCGAGCGCCAACGGCTCGAGACGCTGGCGCGTGACCTCGCGCTCGACGGGGCGTGCCGATTCCTCGGGTGGCGCGCGGACACCTCGACCGTCTACGCCGCTCTGGACGTCCTCGCCCTCTCGTCGCTGAACGAGGGCTCGCCCGTCGCGGCGATCGAGGCGATGGCGAGCGGGCGGCCGGTGGTGGCGACCGCGGTCGGCGGGGTGCCCGACGTCGTGCAGGATGGGCTGACCGGGACGCTCGTCCCACCGGGCGATCCGGGCGCCCTGGCCGATGCGCTCGAGGCCATCCTCCTCGACGACCAGCGCCGGTCACGCTACGGCGAGGCCGGCAGGGCATTCGTGTACCCGCGCCACGACGCGTCGCGACTGGTCCGTGACATCGATGACCTGTACACGGAGCTCCTGACGCTGTGACGGCCCCAGGGAAGGCGAGCGGTGTGTACGTCTCGCCCAACGGTGTCGGGACCGCCCTGGTCCGCAGCCAGGTCCTGCCGTACCTGCGCTCGCTGCGCGAAGCCGGCATCGAGACGACCCTCGTCGCGTTCGAGCGGGGCGAGCCGTTCCCCGAAGGTGAGTTCAGACCGGAGTGCTGGGTGGCGCTCCGGCCCTGGCCGGGTGCCAGCCTCGCCGCGAAGCTCGTCGACATCCTTCGGGGGACGCTCTCGGTGATCTGGGTCGTCGTGCGGCGGCACGCCGACGTCGTGCACGCGCGCAGCTACCTCCCGGCGGCCATCGCTCTGGCGGCCGCGAGAGTGACCGGCCGCCCATACATCTTCGACATGCGCGGGTTCCTTGGCGAAGAATACGTGGATGCCGGGCTATGGACGGCCAGCGACCTCCGTTACCGCGCCCTTCGGTTCGCTGAGCAGCACCTGCTGCGGGGCGCTTCGGGGATCGTTGTCCTCACCGAGGTCGCTGCCCGCCGACTCAGGGCCGACCCGCGATACGCATCGCGCGTCTCGGGTACGCCCATCGCGGTGATCCCATGTGCGGTCGACCTCGATCGGTTCCGACCGCTCGCGCACCCTGGATCGGTGCCCACCCTCGTCTATTCCGGCTCGCTCGGCATGTGGTACCTGCTCGACGAGATGCTCGCGGTGTACGCGCACGCGCGCCGCCTCGTGCCGCGTCTGCGTTTCCTTATCCTCAATCGCGGAGAGGCCGAGCTCGTGCGGCGCGCCGCAGACCGTCTCGGGCCGTTCGGTCGGGACGTTGAGGTGCGTGCCGCCGACTTCTCAGAGATGCCGGGCCTCATCGCAGCTGCCCACGTCGGGATTGCGCTGCTCCGTCAGGTGCCCTCGAAGGTGGGCTCGTCACCCATCAAGATCGCGGAGTACCTCGCCTGCGGCTTGCCGGTCATCGTGAACGCCGGCCTCGGCGATAGCGACGAGCAGATTCGGTCATACCGGGCCGGGCACGTCGTCGAGGGATACGCCGCGCCCGACCTCGAACGCGCCGGGGAGGCGGTCGCCCGCCTGCTGGACGACGCTGAGG